>NZ_AP025523.1:956826-1275768 GCF_027923555.1 Vulcanimicrobium alpinum
GCGAGCGCGAACGCGGTGAGAAGGGTTGGAATGCGATTCATGATTGCGAAGATGCTCCTATCGATTAGCGAGGGGCCTACCGAGCCCTTACCCAGGCTCGCGGTGCTCCCCACCCCTGTTGAGAACGCGAGGAGCGACGGAAATCTCACCCGCCGCCGATGAGGGGGTCGCCTGAACGGAGGACGACGCAGGCGCTCCGCGTCTCCCACAGCGTGATCTGCTTGAGGCCGGGGAGATCGGGTGCGAGGTGCCGCCAGATCCACAGCGCGATGTGCTCCGCGGTCGGGTTGTCGATGAGTTCGTTGAGCGACCGGTGATCGAGCGCGTTGACAACCGATGTCTTGACGACGCGAGAGATCAGCTCGAAATCCTCGATCATCCCGGCGGCCGGCCCGTCGGAGTGGAGCGGTCCGCTCACCGCGACCTCCAGACGGTACGAGTGACCGTGCAGGCGCGCGCACTTGCCCGGGTGATGGGGGAGCACGTGCGCCGCCTCGAACGTGAACGCTTTGCGGATCTGCACGATCCGGCGTCTTCGCCGCCCGAGGGGACGTCGCCTCATCGCGTGGGAAAGGCATCGCTCGTGCGCACGAACCGTTCCCGCCTCGTCACGCAAATGCTCACCGGTCAGGTCGCCCCGCCGTCGCTGGGCTCCTCGCTCTACGAAGTCGGCGCCGACGGCGTGCCGCGCATCCTCCCCCAAGTCGGCGGGATCGCCCTCAACGTGCGGGTCGGCGACTCGGCGTTTGGCTTCGTCGCCGACCACATCGAACCGGCGGTCAGCGCGCATCATCCCGAGGAACGGGTGAACCGCGCGTTCTGCACCTTCGCCTGCGTCGGGAACGCCGCGACGGTGACGAGCGGCGAGGCGAAAGGCGCGCGCGGCGTGGTCACCGGCAAACACGGTGGCGTCGAGCACGTGATGATCGACTTCCCGCTCGACGTGCTCGAGCGGATGGAGTTCGGCGACCGCATCCGCATCCGCGCCGTCGGCGTCGGGCTCGCCTTCGACGACGCCGGCGACGTGAAGATCTTCAACTGCGATCCCGATCTGCTGGAGAAACTCGTCGACCACGACGACGACGCCCTCACCGTCGCGGTCACGACCGTCGTACCGGCGCGCGTGATGGGATCGGGTCTCGGGCGGCAGACCGTCGCGCGCGGCGACTACGACATCCAATGCTTCGATCCCGACGTCGTGGCGCAGCACGGGCTCGACAAGATCCGGCTCGGCGACATCGTGGCGATCGTCGATGCCGACAACACGTTCGGCCGCACGTTCCGCAACGGCGCGGTGACGATCGGCGTCGTCTCGCACGGCGCGTCGTTCCTCGCCGGCCACGGGCCGGGCGTCACGACGCTGATGACGTCGGCGTCCGGCAGCATCATGACGCGCATCGACGCCGCCGCGAACCTCGCGACGATCCTCGCGCTGCCCTGACCGCGTTCAGCGCACGGAGGTGCGCTTGGGCGGGGTGCGGCGCAGGTGCAGCAGGTTGGTGCGGTAGTCGAACCAGAGTTCGTCGCCGCGCAGCAGATCGGTGCCGACGATGCCGTCGATGTCGTCGGTTCCGAGATCGGCGTTCGCGACGTCGGCGATCGCGTCGCGCGTGACCAGGCCGCCGAGGTCGAAGGAGGGGATGCGCGCCGCTTCGGCGCTAGTGTAGCCGCCCATCCCCCGCAGGTGCGTCGGCGCGCCGCTGCGGTCGGGCGCAAAGTCGGCCCGTTCGGCGAACGCAGTTTCGAAGATGCTGCGGTTGGCGCCGGTGTCGATCACGACGCGGCCGCTCCCCGTGCCGACGCGCATCCGCACGGCCGGGGTCTTGTCGTCGAGGGCGACCGGGATCGTGCTCGCGTCGGCGGGCGCGCGGAAACGCTCCGGAACGATCGCCTCGACGATCTCGCGATCGAGGTTGACGTGCACGACGGCGTCGGCGAAGAAGTCGAAACCGAGCAGGCCCATCACGCGCGTACGCTCGTCGGGTCGGAACGGGATGGTCACGACGCGGCTCACGACGTTGCGCATCCGTAAGCCGCCGATCGTCATCTGCGGCACGATCGTCGTCGATTCGGGAAACGACCCCAGTGTCGAGCCGATTCGCGCACCGAGCCGTTCGAGACCCTGCTGCTCGAGGACGGCCGGATCGAGGACGATCCCCGCGGCGCCCGAGTCGAGCAAGAAATCGTACGCGCCGCGGCCGACGATGACGCGCACGATCGCCAGACCGTTCACCATCCGCACCGGGAGCCGGACCGCCGTCTGCTTCTCCGGGAACTCCAGAACGCGGCGCGAGGCGGGGATCTCGACGTCGCGCGGGTCGGGCGTCGCGTCGAGCATGCGCGTGACGAGGATCTGTTCGCGCTCGTTGCCGAGCGAGTCGACGGTGCGGACGCGCGAGGGTTCGGGGACGCCTTCGACGAGGCGGTAATCGTCGTAACTCGTCGTATAGCGCCGGCGGCGCGCGATCCACTCCTTGCGCGTGAGAAAGCCGGTGCGCTTGTCGATGTAGAGCCACACGCGGCGGCCGCCGGGCGGATTGACCTCGACCACGTAGGAGTTCGTGCCGAGCGAGTCGCCCAGTAGGCGCACGTCGCGGTCGTCGCCGGCGTCGAGAAAGGCGCGATCGCTGACCTGGTCGCGCGCGTCGTGGACGCCGGGGTAGGTAAAGACGATCCCGTTGCGGTTCTTCTCCCAGTGCACGCCGCGCACGACGCCGCGCTCGTAGGTGAGCGGCCCGAGCGTCGTGATCTCGCGGACGTCGTGGCCGAGCCGATTCAGCTTGAACGCGCCGACGGTCCCGTCTTGAAAGAGCCGCCAGTCTTCCTCGACCGTCGCCGCCCGGGAATGCTCGTGCGGATGCGCGCGGTCGTACAGGGCGCGCACGCGCGCTAGCGTCGCGCTCGACGGGATGATGCCGCCCGGTTCGTCGTCGATCGCCGCCCGCGCCGGGATGCTGACGACGACAACGAGCGCGGTGAGCAGCGCGGTCGCTGCCCGCCGCGTGCGATACGCTAGAGCGATCCCGTCGGACCCATCGCTTCGAGCCGCTCCTTCAGATCAGAGAGAAAACCGCTCGCGACCGCGCCGTCGACGACACGGTGGTCGAGCGACATGCAGACGTTCATCATCGAGCGGACCGCGATCGAATCGTCGACGCGCACGACGGGACGCTTCACCACGGCTTCCGTGGTGACGATCCCCGTCTGACCCGGGACGAGGATCGGCGCCGAGAGGATCGCACCGTTCGCGCCGGTGTTGTTCACCGTGAACGTGCCGCCGGCGAGATCGTCGGCGCCGAGCTTGTTGCGGCGGGCCTTGTCGATCAGCTCGCCCGCCGCGAGCGCGATTCCCTTGATCGACAATTGATCGGCATGGCGGATCACCGGTACGACGAGGTTGGATTCCGCTGCGATCGCGATCCCGACGTTGACGTCGCGGTGCACAGCGATCCCTTCGTCGGTGAACGACGAGTTCATCAGCGGGAACGCCGCGAGCGACTCGACGACGGCGCGGATGAAGAAGGGTAGGAGCGTGAGCTTCACGCCGTACGCGCGCTCGAACGCGTCCTTCTCGCGCGCGCGCCACCTCCACACGTTGGTGACGTCGACTTCGACCATCGTCCACGCATGCGGCGCGGTGTGCTTCGATTCGACCATTCGCTGCGCGATGATGCGCCGCGCCTGCGTGAGTGGGATCAGCTCGCCGGGCTGCGCGGTGCCGTACGTCGGTTTCGCGGACGCGGGCCTGGGAGGCGCGGCCGTCGCCGGCGCGGCGGCCGCGGTGAACTCCGGATTGTCGGCGCTGATCGTCGCCGCGACGCCGGCGCTCGGGCCGGCCTGCGCGGCGGCGAGGATGTCGTTGGCGGTGATGCGGCCGTGATCGCCCGTCCCGCGGACGTGCGCCAAATCGACGCGGTGTTCGCGCGCCAAGCGGCGCACGGCGGGCGAGGTGCGCACGCCGGCGTCACCCGGCGCTTGTCGAACGTCACCCTGAGCTTGTCGAAGGGCCGAGGCTCCGTTGCTCGCAGCCGACGGCGGAGCGTTGAACGACGCCGAGGGTACGCCCATGTTGCCGCCCGGCACCGGATCGGTCGCGCCCTGACGGTTCGCCTCGGCGGAGTGCGTCGGCGTCGCGTACGGCGCGGCAACCTGTTCCGAGGGCGAACCGCTCGCCGCCGGCGTCGACACGTCGTCTTGAGCTTGTCGAGGAGCGACGACTTCGTCGATGATGGCGATCGGCGCGCCGGTGGGAACCGTCTCGCCTTCCTTCGCGATCAGTTCGCGGATGATGCCGGTGACCGGCGCGGGGACTTCCGCGTTGACCTTGTCGGTCGACACCTCGACGAACGCTTCGTATTTTTCAACGGAGTCGCCGGGTTTCTTGAGCCACTGCGCGACGGTCCCTTCCGTGACCGTCTCGCCGAGCTGCGGCATCGTGATCGTCGTCGCCATGGCTAGAACTTCGCCAGCGAGCGCATCGCCTCGACCATCGCATCGGTGGAGATCATGAACTCTTCTTCGAGCGGCAGGGCGTAGCCCATCGCGGGGACGTCGGGGCCGCACAGGCGGCGGATCGGTGCATCGAGGTCGAACAGCGCTTCTTCGGCGACCATCGCGCTGATCTCCGCGCCGATCCCGCCGAACTTGTTGTCTTCGTGGATGATGAGCAGCTTGCGCGTTTTGCGCACGCTCTCGAGGATCGTCGTCTTGTCCATCGGCCGGATCGAACGCAGATCGATCACTTCGACCGAGACGCCTTCCCCTTCGAGCCGGTTCGCCGCGTCGAGCGCCTGATGCAGGTTGTAGCCGTACGACACCACCGAGACGTCGCGCCCGGTTTTCTTCACGTCGGCCTTGCCGATCGGGATCGTGTAGTAGCCGCACGGGACCTCGCCCTTGACGCTGCGGTACGTCTTCTTGTGTTCGAGGAAGAGCACCGGATCGGGGCACTCGATCGCCGCGTTCAGCAGACCCTTGATGTCGGCCGGCGTCGACGGCGCCAGAATCGTCAGTCCCGGCACGTGATAGAAAAGCGCCTCGATCGAGACCGAGTGCGAAAGCGCGCCGCGGACGCCGCCGCCGTATGGGGTGCGGATCACCAGCGGGCACGTGTAGTCGCCGTTGGAGCGGTAGCGCGTCTTCGCCGCTTCGCCGACGATCTGGTTGAACGCCGGATAGATGAAGTCGGCGAACTGGATCTCGGCGATCGGCCGCAGCCCTTCCATCGCCATCCCGATCGCGACGCCGACGATCGAGGCTTCGGCGAGCGGCGTGTCGATGATGCGCTCGGGTCCGAACTCCTCGAAAAACCCTTTGGTGATGAGGAAGACGTTGCCGCGCGATCCGACGTCCTCGCCCATGATGAGCACGCGCTCGTCGCGCGCGAGCGCGTCGTGCAGGGTCGTGCGCACGGCTTCGACGTTGGTCATGACCGACGTGCCGGTCTGCTGTTCGGTGGCGGTCATGCGGGGGCTACTCCTGCCACGGGCGATAGTCGCCCGCGACGACGTTCGTGTAGAGGGTATCGGGGGCCGGATACGGCTGGGCTTCGGCGGCGTCCGTTGCTTCGTTCGTCTCGCGCAGCACGTCGTTGCGCAGTTTCTTCGCGGCGGCCGCGTCGATGATCCCCGCGGCGATCAGGCGTTCTTCGAAGCGCGGGACGGGATCGTGCTTGCGCTGTTCTTCGACTTGATGGCGGTCGCGGTAAGTGCGGTCGTCGTCGTCCGTCGAGTGCGAGAGGAAGCGGTAGCACTTCGCCTCGACGATCGACGGGCCGCCGCCGGAGCGCGCGCGTTCCATCGCCGCGTGCACGGCGCGATAGGTCGCGACCGGATCGGTGCCGTCGCAGACGGTCCCGGGGATCCCGTAGCCCGCGGCCTTGTCGGCGACGTTTGCGACGCGCATCTGCATCGTCTGCGGCGTCGAGATCGCCCACTGGTTGTTCTCGACCAGGAACACGATCGGGAGGGTGTGGACCGACGCGTAGTTGACCGCCTCGTGCCACTCGCCTTGCGAGGTCGCGCCTTCGCCGGTCGGGCACAGCACCGCGCGCCCGCTCTCCTTGCGATAGCGGAAGGCCGCCGCGATCCCGGTCGCATGGGTGCAATGGCCGGCGATGATCGACGAGATCGACGCGACGCCGAGTTCGTGGTTCGTGTAGTGGTTGGGGAACTGGCGGCCGCCGTTGCGATCCGTCTGCCGCGCGAACAGCGAGGAGAGGATCTCGAACGGCGACATCCCGACGCCCAGCGCCAGACCGAGATCGCGGTAGTAGGGCACCAGGACGTCGCGTCCGCGCCGGAAGGCCATCGCCGCGCCCGACTGCACCGCTTCATGTCCCTCGGAGCCCAGCGCGAAGGGGATCTTGCCCTGGCGGTTGAGCTGGAAGCCGCGGTTGTCGAGCTGCCGCTGGAGCAGCATGTTGCGAAGGATCGCGGTGAGCTGCTCGTCGGACAGGCCGGCGCGCTCGAGTTCCGGACCGCGCGCGGTCGTGGTTTTCGCCATCGATTCGACCCCTGAAACGAGGAAGTGAGAACCGCGGATACTCGCGCGCGGAGCGCCGCGACTCCTGCGCCGCGCCGTTCGCACCGTCCCCGGGGACCCACAGGGCAACCGTGCGGGGAGTCCAAGGTTCCGGCATGTCGAGTGATCGTATGACCAGCCCGGGCGACGCGGCGCGCCGTGACAGCGTCGGCGCGGGGCTGCGCCGGTCTGCGCTGCGGCGCGCCTCCGCGGTCGCGCTGCGCTTCGGCGATCGTACGTGGACGTACGCGGCGTTCGATCGCGCGGCGGATCGCATCGCGCGCGCCTTCGTCGCGGCGGGGCTGCGTCCGGGCGACCGCGTCGCGGCGTACGGCCGCAACTCGGACGCGTACCTGCTGACGTGGTTCGGTGCGACGCGCGCGGGGCTCATCCACGTGCCGGTCAACTATGCGCTCCGTCCCGACGAACTCGGCTACATCGTGCGCCAGTCAGGCGCGTCGGCGCTCATCGCCGACGTCGCGCTGATGCCGAGCGTAAATGCCTGCACGGATGCCGCGCGGCTGGCGCTGCGCGGCACGTTCGCGGCCGGCGAGGGCGCGTTCGACGTCCTCGCCTTCGCGCAGGAGACGGCCGGCGACGACGCGCCGATCGATCTGGCGAACGGCGAAGGGATCGCGCAGATCCTCTACACCTCCGGGACGACCGCGGACCCGAAGGGCGCGGTGATGACGCACGCGGCGTTCGCCGCGCACTACGCGAGCTGCATCGCCAGCGCCGACATGTTCGCGCACGACCGGTCGCTCGACGCGCTGCCGCTCTATCACTCCGCGCAGATGCACGTCTTCATGAACCCGCATCTCCAGCTCGGCGCCGAGTCGGTGCTGATCGAAGCGCCCGAGCCGGCGCTGGTGCTGCGGCTGATCGAAGAGCACCGCATCACGTCGTTCTTCGCGCCGCCGACGGTGTGGATCGCGCTGCTGCGCCACGACGACTTCGACCGCCGCGACCTGCGCAGCCTCGAGCGCACCTATTACGGCGCCTCGATCATGCCGGTCCCGGTGCTCGAAGAACTGCGCCGCCGGCTTCCCGGCGCGCACGCCTACAATCTCTACGGGCAAAGCGAGATCGGGCCGCTCGCGACGGTGCTGCGGCCTGAGGAGCACGACGCGCGGCCAGCGTCGTGCGGACGGCCGGTGCTCAACGTCGAGACGCGGGTGGTCGACGAGGCGATGAACGACGTCGCGCCCGGGGGCGCGGGCGAGATCGTGCACCGTTCGCCGCAGCTGCTGCTGCGCTACTGGGACAAGCCCGAGGAGACGGCCGAGGCGTTTCGCGGCGACTGGTTTCATTCCGGCGACGTGGCGATTCGCGACGACGACGGCTATCTGTTCGTCGTCGACCGCACCAAGGACATCATCAACACCGGGGGCGTGACCGTCTCGAGCCGTGAAGTCGAGGAGGCGCTGTTCACGCATCCGAGCGTGTACGAGGTCGCGGTGATCGCCCTCCCCGACCCGCGTTGGGTCGAGGCGGTCACCGCGGTCGTCGCCGTACGGCCCGGGGCAGCGGTGAGCGAAGACGAGCTGATCGCGCACGCGCGCGGTACGCTCGCGCCGTTCAAAGTCCCTAAGCGCGTGCACTTCGTCGACGCGCTCCCGCGCAACACCGCCGGCAAACTCCTCAAACGCGACCTCCGCGCAAAATACGCGTCACCCCTGATCCCGTCATCCCGAGGGTGACTAGGCGGTTACGACGGCGGCGGCGCGTTCGAGCCCGAGCGTGCGGATCGATTCCTCGCGCATCTTGTATTTCTGCACCTTGCCGCTCACCGTCATCGGCCAGCCGTCGACGAACATCACGTAGCGCGGGATCTTGTAGTGCGCGATCTGCCCGCGGCAGAACTCGCGGATCTCGTCGGCGGTCGCGTTTGCGCCGTCGTTGAGCACCACCCACGCGCACAGCTCTTCGCCGTACTTTTCGTCGGGGACGCCGACGACTTGCACGTCCTTGATCGCCTGATGCGTGTAGAGAAATTCCTCGATCTCGCGCGGGTAGATGTTCTCGCCGCCGCGGATCACCATGTCCTTGATGCGCCCGCTGATGTTGACGTAGCCGTCGTCGTCCATCGTCGCGATGTCGCCGGTGTGCATGTAGCGCGCGCTGTCGATCGCGCCGGCGGTCGCCTCGGGGTTTTCCCAGTAGCCGAGCATCACGCTGTAGCCGCGGGTGCAGAGCTCGCCGGGCGTGTTGCGCGGGACGATCTCGCCCTCCGCGTCGACGATCTTCACCTCGATGTGCGGGTGGACGCGGCCCACGGTGCCGGTGCGCTTCTCGACCGGATCGTCGGTGAGCGTCTGCGTCGAGACCGGCGACGTTTCGGTCATCCCGTAGCAGATCGTCACCTCGGGCATGTGCATCTCGTTCTGCACGCGCTTCATCACTTCGACCGGGCACGGCGAGCCGGCCATGATCCCGGTGCGCAGCGTCGAGAGGTCGTACGACGCGAAGTTCGGCAGCGCGAGTTCGGCGATGAACATCGTCGGGACGCCGTAGAGCGAGGTGCATCGTTCCGCCTGCACGGCTTCGAGCGTGAGCGCCGGGTCGAAGGTCCAGTTCGGGATCACGATCGTGGCGCCGTGCGTCGTGATCGCGAGGTTGCCGAGCACCATCCCGAAGCAGTGATAGAACGGCACGGGGACGCAGACGCGGTCGGCGTCGGTGTAGCGGCAGCCCTCGCCGATGAAGAAGCCGTTGTTGAGGATGTTGTGGTGCGAGAGCGTCGCGCCTTTGGGGAAGCCGGTCGTCCCCGAGGTGTACTGGATGTTGATCGCCTCGTCGAACTGACAGCGCGCTTTGCGCGCGGCGAGCGTCGCATCGTCGCATTCGGCGGCGCGCGCGAGGTAGGCGTCCCACTCGCGCTCGCCGTCACCGGGCGGCTCGTCGCCGACGATCACCACCTCGCGCAGCAGCGGCAGCGCGCCGCGCACCTCCCGCACCATCGTCAGATACTCGCTGGTCTTGTAGCGGTCGAGGACGATGAGTGTCGAGACGCCGCTCTGCTGCAAGGCGTACTCGACTTCGTGCAGGCGGTAGGCTGGGTTGACGTTGACGAGCACCGCGCCGCACTTCGACGTACCGTATTGCGCGAGCACCCATTCCAGCGAGTTCGGCGACCAGATCCCGACCCGTTCACCGTGCTGCACGCCCGAGGCGATCAGCGCCTTGGCGAGTCGGTCGGTCTCCGCCGCAAACTCCCGATAGGAGAGGCGGCGGTTCTGATGGACGGCGACGACGGCATCGCGATCGGGGAACCGCGCCGCGATGCGGTCGAGGTTGTCGCCGATCGTCTCGCCCAGCAGCGGGACGGAACTCGCACCGTGAGCGTAGCTCGGCAGCGGCATTGGCGCGTTCTCCTTGGAGCGGCGGTGTGTGCGAACGATCCGACGCTCGCAGGCGATATTCCTCACCCCGCGCGAAAGTGATGCCATGACGACGCTCGCCATCCCCACCGACACGCTGATCTCGGTGCGGCGCCGGCTGCACGCGCAGCCCGAGCTCTCGATGGTCGAGCACGCGACGGCCGCGTTCGTGGCCGAGCAGCTCGGGGCGCTCGGGCTCGACGAGGTGCGCACCGGAATCGGCGAAACGGGGGTGCTGGGGACGCTGCAGGGCGGCAAACCGGGTCCGGTGACGCTGCTGCGCGCCGACATGGACGCGCTCCCGATCGCCGAGCTCAACGACGTGCCCTATCGCTCGCAGCATCCCGGCGTGATGCACGCGTGCGGTCACGACGGTCACGTCGCGATCCTCCTTGCGGCGGCGGCGACGCTCGCGGCGCGCCGCGCCGAGGTGCCGGGGACGCTGGTGTTCTGCTTCCAGCCGGGTGAAGAAGGCCACGCGGGCGCGCAGAAGATGATCGACGACGGTGCGCTCGAGAACCCGCACGTCGACCGCACCTTCGCGCTGCACCTGTTCAGCGGGCTCGACGTCGGGAAGATCGGCGTGCGCGACGGCGCGTTCTTCGCCTCCGCCGACGAGTTCGATCTCACGATCCGCGGAAAAGGGGGGCACGGCGCGATGCCGCAGCTCGCGGTCGATCCGATCGCGGCGGGCGCGTATCTGATCACCGCCCTGCAGACGATCGTCAGCCGCGAGGTGGCGCCGAAGGACCCGGCGGTGATCACGGTCGGCCAATTCGTCAGCGGGACGACGTTCAACGTGATCCCGGATCAGGCGACGATGAAGGGGACGGTGCGCGCGTTCGACGCCGAGGTGCGCCGCTCGATGCCGCAGCGGATGGAGCGGATCCTCAAGGGGCTCGCCGAGGCGATGCGCTTCGAGTACGAGTTCGCCTATCACTGGTCGTATCCGCCGACCGTCAACGCGCGCGCGATGAACGACGTGGTGCGCGAGGTGGGGCGCGCGGAGCTCGGCGCCGGCGACGTCGTCGAACACGACATCGTGATGTGGGCGGAGGACATGTCGTTCATGCAGGAGCTGCGTCCCGGCGCATATTTCGTGGTCGGCGCGCGCGGCGGCGAGTCGACGTCGTTCCCGCACCACAACGCCCGCTTCGACATCGACGAGCGCGCCCTCGACGTCGGCTACCGCATGATGGTCGCACTCGGCCTGCGCGGCTGAGCGCGATGTCGCGCTCTCCGTGACCGGGTGATCTCAGCCACTTCTCAGGCGGCTCTCATCCGGCGCTCAAACTTTTCTCAGTTCTCGGGCGTACATTCGGGAGACCGACGATCTCTGCCGAGGAGTGTTTTTCGTGTATGCACCCCAGCCGCTGGCCGTTCCCCGCCCGGTATCGCTTCGGCTGATCGGCGTGCTCGATGACGATCTCGTGCGTTCGTTCGCGGCGCTGGAGCGCGGGATGTCGGGCTTCGCGGGCGCGACGGTGATCGTCGACGTGCGCGATCTGCAGATCCGCGACGAGGCGGAGATGGACGCGCTGGCCGGTGCGATCTGCGCGGCCCGTGCACAAGGACGCGACGTTCGGCTCGATGCCCGGACGGTGCCGTGGCGCCGCGTGCTCAAGAAGAATCTCTCCGCCCAGCCGCCGGTCGATTCGGCACTTCGTTCCGACGTGCGCCGCACCGCGATCATCGCGCACAGTGCGCAGCCAAGCAAGCGCATCCGCAAGTAAACCGCAGGGGCTCACGCTTCGCCGTTTGTCGAATGACAGCGGCGCCGTTCTGGCCTATCGTAGGGACTTCCCATGCGCTTCGAAGAGCATGACGCCTGCGGGGTCGGATTTCTCGCCGACCTCGGCAGTCGCGCCTCCCATCAGATCGTCTCCCTCGCGCTGACCGCGGTCGGAGCGATGGAACACCGCGGTGCGCGCGCCGCGGACGGCCGCACCGGCGACGGTGCCGGCATTCTCCTCGAGACGCCGCGCGCGCTGTTCCTGCGCGAGCTCGCGCTCGCGCACGTGCGCGTCCCCGAGCGTCACCTTGCCGCCGTGTGCGTGTTCTTGCCGCGCGACGAAGACGGCGCCGCCGCAATGCGGGCCCGCGTCGAGCAGGCCGTCCGCGGCGAGCAGGTCGCACCGATGCGCTGGCGCGTCCCGGAGGTCGATCCCTCGGTTCTGGGGACGCAGTCGGCGGCGTCGGCGCCGTCGTACGAGCAGCTGCTGGTCGACATGGGGCCGGGGAACGCGCACGAGCGGATGCGCGCCGTCCGCCGTGCGGTGATCCGCGCGCTGCGCGAGGAGAACGATCGCGCGACGCTGGTGAGCGCGTCCCCGTCGACGGTGGTCTACAAAGGTCTGCTTTCGTCGAGCGAACTCGGCGCGTACTTCGCCGACCTGCGCGATCCCGCGTGCGCATCGCGCTTCGCGGTCTTTCATCAGCGCTTCAGCACGAACACCGCGCCGAGCTGGCGGCTCGTGCAGCCGTTCGGCGCGATCGCGCACAACGGCGAGATCGACACGATCACCGGTAATCGCGCCTGGATGCGCGCGCGCGGGATCGTCTCGCCGCGCGGCGCCTCCGACTCGCTCGAGTTCGACGTCGCGCTCGACGCGATGGTCGGCGCCGGCTACCGCGTCGACGAGGCGGTCGACATCATGCTCTCGCCGGCGATCGACGACGACGACCGTCTGCGCGCGTACTACGACGCGCACGTTCCGACCGTGGAGCCGTGGGACGGACCGGCGGCGATCGTGTTCGCCGAAGGCGATCGCGTCGGGGCGGCGCTCGACCGCAGCGGGTTCCGCCCGCTGCGCTGGTGCCGCACCGCGTCAGGCAAGATCCTCGCCGCGTCGGAAGCCGGGATCGTCGACTTCGGCGACGATCCGATCGTCGAGCGCGGCCGGCTCGGCCCCGGCGAACGCATCGTCGTCCGCTTCGCGACGGGCGAACTGATCCGCCCCGAGACGTTCCGCGCGTTCCGGCGCGACGGGTCCGACTTCCGCGCGACGGTCGCTTCGTGGCGGTTCGATCCGCCGGCCGACACCGCGCCGCGCGACGTCGAAGCCGGCGAACTGCGTCGCGATCTCGTGCGCTTCGGCTACACGCAGGACGAGCTCAAGCAGGTCGTCTCGCCGCTCGCCGCCGGCGCCGAGCCGGTCTCGTCGATGGGCGACGACGCGGCCCTGCCGTTCTTCGAACGGCGGATGCCGGTCACCGAATACCTGCGTCAGCGCTTCGCGCAGGTGACGAACCCGCCGATCGACGCGCTGCGCGAAGGCTTTGTGTTCGACGTGCGCGCGTGGGTCGGCAGCGGCGCGACCAACGGCGACGTCCCCGCACCCGGGAGCATCGTCAACGTCGACACCGCCCTGCTCGAAGAGGGCGCGTTCGACGCGCTCGCCTACGACACGCGGCTGGTCACGGAGCGCTTCGCGCTCGACTGCGCCGGGACGTCGCTGCGCGCGCGCATCACGGCGATCGCCGACGAAGCCGAGCGCAAAGTCCGCGAAGGCGCGACCTATCTCGTCCTCGACGACCGCGGTGCCGCGCTTCCCGTCCCGGCGATCCTCGCCGCGGGCGCCGTCCACCAGCGGCTCACCGACGCGGGTCTGCGCCTGCAGGCGTCGATCGCCGCCTGCGACGGGTTCGCGCGCGACGCGCACGCCTGCGCGGCGTTGATCGCGTCCGGTGCCAACATCGTCACGCCGTGGCTCGCCGCGCGCGCCGCGATCGCCGAAACGGGGAGCGCGACGCCGTATCTCGACGCACTGCGCACCGGGCTGGTGAAGATCCTCGCGAAGCTCGGCATCTGCACGCTGCGTTCGTACGTCGGCGCGCAGACGTTCGAAGCGCTCGGGCTCGCGCGCGAGGTCGTCACCGCGTGCTTCCCGGGGATGGCGGCGCACGTCCCGACCCTCGGCTTCGACGAGTTGGAAGAAGACCTGCGCTCGTGGAGCGCGCTCGCCGCCGAGGGCGCTGAGCCGCCGCAGCGCGGGATGTTCCGTTTCCGGCGCGACGGCGTGCGCCACGCGTTCGACCCGCCGCTGCTCAAGGGACTGCGGAAAACGATCGTCGCGCGCGACGAGGCGGCCTTTCTCAAGCTCTCCGACGATCTGGAAGCGCGCGAAGCGATCAATTTGCGCGACCTCATCGAGCCGGTCGCGATCGGCGATCCGCTCGCGCTCGATCAAGTCGAGCCCGAGAGCGCGATCCTGGCGCGCTTCGTCACCGCGGCGATGTCGCTCGGGGCACTCGGACCCGAGGCGCACGAAGCCGTCGCGCTCGGCGCGAAAATCGCCGGCGCGCGCAGCAACGGCGGCGAAGGCGGCGAGGATCCCGCCCGCACTCTCAACGCGATCAAGCAAGTTGCGTCGGCGCGCTTCGGCGTGTCGGCCGAATACCTGGCGACCGCGGAAGAGCTCGAGATCAAGATCGCGCAGGGCGCGAAGCCCGGCGAGGGCGGGCAGATTCCGGGCTTCAAGGTGACCGCCGAGATCGCGTGGCTGCGCGGCGCGGCCCCCGGCCAGTCGCTGGTCTCGCCGCCGCCGCACCACGACATCTACTCGATCGAAGATCTCGCGCAGCTGATCTACGACCTGCGCCGCGCGAACGCCAAGGCGAAGATCGCCGTGAAGCTGGTGGCGCAGTCCGGGATCGGCTACGTCGCAAGCGGCGTCGCGAAAGCGCGCGCCGACGTCGTGCACATCGCCGGCCACGACGGAGGCACCGGCGCCTCACCGCTGGGTTCGATCAAGCACGCCGGCCTGCCGTGGGAACTGGGTCTGGTCGAGACGCACCACACGCTGGTCGCCAACGGCCTGCGCGGTCGCGTGCGGCTGCGCGTCGACGGCGGGTTCAAGTCCGGCCGCGACGTGATCGTCGCGTCGATGCTCGGCGCCGACATGTTCGGCTTCGGCAGCGCCCTGCTCGTCGCGCTGGGCTGCATCTACGCGCGCCAGTGCCATCAGAACACGTGTCCGGTCGGCATCGCGACCCAGGACGCCGCGCTGCGCAAGAAATTCCCCGGCACCGCCGAGGATGCCGAGACGTTTCTGCGCTTCGTCGCCCGCGACGTGCGGCGGCGCCTCGCGGCGCTTGGGGCGCGCTCCCTCGACGAGATCCAAGGCCGCAGCGATCTCGTGCGTCCGCGCTACGAGCGCGCGAAGGGGATCGAACTCGACGAAGTGCTGCGCCTCCCCGAGACGCGCGCACCGTACGACTCGGCGCGCATCGACAACGCGCACCTCGACGACGAGGCGATCCCCGGCGGAACGCAGCGCATCACGCCGGCCGACCGCGCCGTCGGCGCACGCCTGGCCTACGACGCGGTCGTGCGCAAAGCGCGCGGCGAGTACGTGGGGCCGGCGACGTACCGCTACGCGGGAAGCGCGGGACAAAGTTTCGGCGCGTTCCTCGCGGCACCGCTGACGCTCGAGCTCGACGGCGAAGCGAACGACGGTGCCGGCAAGGGGATGAGCTCGGGCGTGCTGGTCGTCCGCGGTGCCGGGAATCCGGGCGAGCCCGCGATCGGCAACGCGTGCTTCTACGGCGCGCGCGGCGGCGACGCGTACATCCGCGGCAGCGCGGGCGAACGGCTCGCGGTGCGCAACAGCGGCGCGACGATCGTCGTCGAAGGCGCGGGCGACCACGCCTGCGAGTACATGACGAAGGGGACCGTCGTGATCCTCGGCGCGACCGGACGCAACCTGGCGAGCGGGATGACCGGCGGCGAGCTCTACGTCCTGCGCGATCACGCGCAGCGGCTCGGCCCGACGCCGCTCGTTCCTCACGACCTCGACGACGCGGGCCGCGCCTCGCTGCGCGTCCTGCTTGCGGAACACGCGTTGCGCACCTGCTCGGCACGCGCGCGCGAACTGCTCGCCGGCGACCTCGACGGTTTCGTCCGGATCGCGGTCGCGGTCGCGACGCCGGCGGCGTACGCGACCGCGCCGTAAGGCTAGCAGCCCCGTGAAAAAATCGGCGCTTGGTTCGCGAACTGCCCGTTCAGCACGGTTTTCGGGAGGTCGGCGGACCCCTCGAAGCCCGTTGCCGAGCGGTTCATCTCGAAAACGCCCCTCGGGTCAGCATCACTTCGCATCATGTCGCGGCCCTCAGATTGCGTATCCTGATCAAGTTGTACGCCGCGGCCGTCCAGCGCACAATGTCGCCGACCAGATCAAGCCCGCGGAAATGCACCTTGCGCAATCGGCCGATCGTCTTGCCCCACCCGAAGCTCTCCTCGATCAACTTGCGCCTGCGTTGACTAACCGTGTAGCCCGGATGGCGGATGGTTCGGCGGTCGATCGCGCTGCGGCGACGGGTCGTATTTTGAGCAACGTGCGGCGTCACGTTGAGCGCTCGCAACGCCTCGACAAAGTCTTTGGTATCGTACGCCTTGTCGGCACCGAGCGTGATTCGGTTGCTTCCGCTGACCCCGCGAATCAATTCCAGCGCTGCTTCGCGTTCGGCGATCCCGGTCGCGCGAGTGGTCTTCACGCCGACGATCAAGCCGTTGCGATTCTCCATCAGAGCATGTCCGAGATAGCCGAGAATCGCCGGCGCGCCGCTGCTCTTGCGGTACAACCGCGCGTCCGGATCGGTACTCGAGACGTGCGTCTCGTTGCTGCGCGGCCGGCCACGAAAGTTCACGCCCTCGTTGCGACCGCCGCTCGAGGTCGGCGGTTCGTCGTCCGACTTGGGCCGAAAGCTCTTGTGGCTGGCCCACGCCTCGATTAGCGTCCCATCGACGGTGAAATGCTCGTTCGAGAGCAGTTCGTCGGCACGCGCCCGCTCGACCACGGCGGCGAAGAACCGCTCGGAGATTTCGCCATTCAAGAACCGATCGCGGTTCTTGCTGAACGTCGAGGGGTCCCAGATCTTGTCGTCCATGCTCAAGCCCACGAACCAACGAAAGAGCAAATTGTAACGCAACTGCTCCAGCAGCATCGGCTCGCTGCGGATCGAGTAGAACATTTGCAACAGCAAGGCTCGCAGCAGCTTCTCCGGCGCGATCGATGGCCGGCCCCGTCGGGAGTAGAGCTTGGAAAACTCCGGCGAGAGTTCGCGCAGAATTTCGTTGACCATCACGCGCATCGGGCGCAACGGATGATCGCCGGGCACGGTGTCTTCCGGCTGCAACGTCGTCCAAACGGATGCACGCTGCTCATCATGAGTCCGCATCGGCCGCAACCTCACCAAGGTATGAGGAGACTTGCTCTTATAATACGCGAAAAACGCCGTCACGCCAACATCAACTCGGCCGATTTTTCATCGGCCTGCTAGGACTCTCCGGGCGGCTTGGGTTTGGCGGAGTTGACGGCGCTCAGCGTCGCGTCAGCCGCCTTCTTCGCTTGATCGGCGAAGGTCGCCAGGTGCTGCGAGGCGGCGGAGGTCCCCGCCTCGAGCACGGTCTTGCCGGTCGCGATGAACGTCCCGGCGTGCTCGAGCGCGGCGTTGTACTGTTCCTGCGCCGTGGCGGTGACGTGCGGCGCCTGCTCGACGAGCGTTTTCTGCAGTTCCTGCGCCTGCTTTACGCCCTGCGCGACGAGCGGCTGCGCCTGCTCGTAGCTCTTTTGCATCGCTTCGGCCGCGATTTGCTGCAGGGCCTTGGCCTGATCCAGCGCTTTGTTGAGAAAGTCCATGCGGTGACTACCTTTCCTCGGGACGATCGGAACCGTGCACGGTGAGAACCCAGCGCAGGGCGCGCGCGTACTGGTCGAGCTCGCGCACGGTGCGGCGCAGCCAGCGGAACGCCGGATCGGCGCGCTCCTCCGTACCCGATGCGGTCTCGAGCTGTTTCACGTAGACGACGATCGCCGCGAGCTGCGTCTCCACCGTCTCCCAGCGCTCGTTCAACGTCGCCGCCGACGCGTCCGGCAGCAGGTCGAGCAGCGGCGGCGCCGGGCGCCGGTCGAATCGCATCGCGAACTCGAGCCGGGCCAGCGCGTAGTCCGACGAGCCGCGGATGAACGACGCCAGCAGGTTCACCAGACGCGGATTCATGCCGCCGCACCGAGTACGGTCGTAGGACGCGCCCCGCTGCGTGCGATAAACTGAGGAATCGTGGCTGATCGTCGATACGTCATCGTCGGGAACGGCTTTGCCGGGACCACCTGCGCGGAGCAGTTGCGCAAACTCGACCCTGCGTGCTCGATCATCCTCTTCGCCGACGAGCCCTACTGCCTCTACAACCGGATCGCGCTTCCGCCGATGCTGCGCAAACAGGTGACGGAGCAGAAGGTCATCATGCGCGACCTGGCGTGGCACGAGAAGCACGGGATCGACCTGCGCCTTGGGACCCGCGTCGACGCCGTCGACACCGCCGGCAAGACGGTCACCGCGAACGGTTCGGCCTACCCCTACGACGCGCTGCTGCTCGCGACCGGCGGCCGGCCCAATCCGGCGGCGTCCCCGGGCGCGGCGGGCGCGCACAACGTGTACAACTTTCAATATCTCGACGAGACCAAAGCGATCTCCGAAGCGCTCGAGACGGCGAAGGTCGGCGTCTCGGTCGGCGGCTCGTTCATCGCCTACGAACTCGCCGAAGCATTCGTCTCGCGCGGGGTGGAGACGCACTGGCTCATCCGCGGGCCGCGGTTTCTGCGGCGCATGCTCGACGAAGCCGCGGGCGAGCTGCTCCACGACGCGGCGCGCACCGACGGCGTGCACCTGCACTTCGGCGAGGAAGTGCGCGAGATGGTGCGCAGCAACGGCGCGGTCTCGAAGGTCGTCACGACCAGCGGGACGACGATCGACACCGATCTGGTGGGGATCGGCCTCGGGCTGACGATCAACCTCGAGCTCTGCGAGGGGACGGAGATCCGCACGCGCACCGGGATCGTTACCGACGAGCATCTCGAGACCGACGTGAAGGGCGTGTTCGCCGCCGGCGACTGCGCCGAGTTCTACGATCCGATCGCCGAACAGCATTACCGGATGGGGACCTGGAACAGCGCCGGCGCGCACGGGAAGCTCGCGGCGCACAACATGGCCGCCGCCGCCAACGGCGCGGAGCGGAAAGTCTTCGACACGGTCCCCGAGTACTCGTCGCTCGTCTTCAGCGGCCAGACGATCACGCAGTTCGGGCTCTCGCCCGAGTATCGCGACGACATCGAAACCGAGATGCACGTCGACCGCGACCGGGGCTGGTACCGCGCGCTCTATTTCCTCGAGGACCGCTTCGTCGGCGCCGTGCTGATCGGCAAAGGCAACCGCGCCGGCAAACGCCGCTACCTCGACGCGATCAAAACGAAGGCGCGCTTCCCGAAAGCCGACCGCAAAGCGCTGCTGGACTGGACGGCCGACTGAACGCCCGGTCCCCCGCTGCGTTCAGCTCCGCGTCATCCGCACGGCGTAGCGTGAGAGCATGAATCGTTCGTTCCTCGCCGCCGTCGCGTTGACGGCGGCCATCACCCCCCTCGCCGCATCTGCCGCAAGCACGTCGACCGTTCCGCCCGCTCTCGCCGCGAAGGCGAAGATCTCACTCGCCCAAGCGCGTAGGCTCGCGCTCGCGACCGTCCGCGGCACGATTGCCGGGGAAGAACTCGAGCGCGAGGCCGGTGGTCTGCGCTACACCTTCGACATCACCACGCCGCGGGGGCAGCATGAGGTCGGCGTCGATGCAATCACCGCACGCATCATCGAGAACGTCGTCGAGAAACCCGCTACCGAAAAAGTCGAGCGAAAGTAGCCCGGCTGAGTTTGTACGGCAAGCAGTCCCGATGGCTCAGCGTGACAGGGTCGCCGGCTCGGGGAGCGGGTAGCGGGTGCGCAGGGCACTGTGATCGCGTTCGCCGTCGCCGCGGGCGATGAGTTCGTCGAAGTCGCTGCGCACGAGTTTCGCGGCGGCGAGGTCGAGACCGAGCGCGTCGCCGGCTTCGGCGGCGATGTTCATGTCCTTGCGGTGCAGCTTCGCCTTGAAACCGGGGTTGAACGCGCGGTCGATCATGCGCTGGCCGTGCACTTCGAGGATCTTGCTCTGCGCGAAGCCGCCGAGGAGCGCGGCGCGCACCTTCGCCGGATCGACGCCGGAGTTCTCGGCGAGCGCGAGCGCCTCGGCGACCGCTTCGATCGTCACGCCGACGACGATCTGGTTGCAGGCTTTCGTCACCTGACCGGCGCCGCTCGGGCCGACGTGGACGATGTTCTTGCCGAGCGTGTCGAAGATCGGCTTCGCGCGTTCAAACGCCGCGTCGCTGCCGCCGATCATGATCGAGAGCGCCGCGTTGATCGCGCCCTGCTCGCCGCCGCTGACCGGCGCGTCGAGCGCGTCGACGCCCTTCGCCGTCATCGCCTCGGCGACGCGTCGCGCGGTCTGCGGCGCGATCGTGCTCATGTCGATGTAGAGCGAACCGCTCGCGATCCCGCTCGCGACACCGTGTTCGCCGAGGACGACCGCTTCGACGTCGGGCGAGTCGGGCAGCATCGTGATGACGACGCCGCTCTTCGCCGCGACGTCCTGCGGCGTCGTCCCCGCCTGCGCGCCGTCGGCGACGAGTTCGTCGACCGGCCCGCGCGAACGGTTGAGGACGATCACCGGGTAGCCGGCGCGCAGCAGATTCCGCGCCATCGGCTTGCCCATGATCCCCAGGCCGATGAATCCGACGGTAGACTTCTCGCTCAAGACACGACCTCGTGCGCGCGCAGCGCATGCATCCAAGTGAAGGTGTCGGAGGTGGCGCGCGAGGGCTTGTATTCGAGCCCCACCCATCCGCCGTACCCGAGCTCGTCGAGCACGGGGAGGATCCGTTCGTACGCGAGTTCGCCGGTCCCCGGTTCGTTGCGGCCGGGACTGTCGGCGATCTGCACGTGGCCGATCCGCGCGATCTGCGCGCGCAGCGTCGCGATGATGTTCCCCTCGACGCGCTGCGCGTGGTAGATGTCGTATTGCAGGGCCACGTTCGGTACTGCGGCTTCGTCGATCAGCGCCAGCCCCTCAGCCGACGTCCCGATCAGAAAACCGGGCGTCTCGATCCGGTTGAGCGGTTCGACGACCAACTGCACGCCGTGTTCGGCCAGCGTCGTCGCGGCATAGCGGACGTTGTCGACCAGCGTCGCATGCGCCGCCGCCGGATCGACCCCGGGAATCGCTTTACCGACCAGACAGTTGACCCGCGAGCATCCGAGATCGCGCGCCGCCGTCGCGGCCGCCGCGACGCCGCGCTTGAACTCGTCGACCCGCGAAGGGTCGGAGGCGAAACCGCGCTCGCCCGCCGCGAAGTCGCCCATCGGCAGGTTGATGAGCACTTGCTCGATCCGGTGCGCGCGCAGGCGGCGCGTCAGGTCGGCGATATCGCTCTCGTAGGGCGACATGTACTCGACGCCGGTGAAGCCGTCGGCGGCCGCCGCGTCGATCCGGTCCGGCAGCGCGTGCTCTTGATACAGGAACGACAGGTTGGCCGAGAAGCGCGGCATCAGTACACCTCGTTGATCGCTGCGATCGACGTCCCCATCGCGGCGTTCTCTTTGTGTTCGGTGAGGATCTCGACGAGGACGGGGACGCTCTTCGCGTTCGACGTCTCGCGCGCCCATGCCAGCGCGGCGGCGATCTCGTCGGGATTGCGCACCCGGACCCCGGCGGCGCCCATCGACTCCATCGCCTTGACGTGATCCATCCCGTACCCGTCCTCTCCGTAGGAGATCGAGACTTCGTAGTCGTCGTTGAACCCGAACGACTTGCGCTCGGCCTGGCGGATGAGTCCGAGGTGCGCGTTGTTGAGCATCACCAGGACGAACGGAATGCGGTACTGCACCGCGACCGCGATCTCTTCCATCAAGAACTCGAACGAGTAGTCGCCGACGACGCCGACAACTTCTCGGTCCGGGAACGCGAGCTTGATCCCGGTGCAGGCGCTGATCTCCCAGCCCAGCGGGCCCGCCTGTCCGCAGCAGAAGTAGCGTCGCGCCTTGTGCACGGTCTGGAACTGACCGCTCCAGATCTGATACAAGCCGATCGCGGTGACGAACGTCGTGTCGTCACCGTAGAACGCGTTGAGCTCGCCGAACACGCGCGGCCCCTTGACGGGAACGTCGGCGAAATCGGTGCGGCGGACCAGCGTCCGGCGGGCGTCGCCGATGCGCTGCGTCCAGGCCTCGCGCCGCACGCCGTTCGGATACGCGCGCTTCGCTTCGGCGAGCATCGCCTGCAAGGTGAGCTTCGCGTCGGCGACGATCGCGAGGTCCGGTTCGAAGATGCGCCCGATCTGCGTCGCTTCCACGTCGACGTGGATGAAGCGGCGGTTGCCGCGATACGTCGCCAGATCGCCGGTGTGACGGCTCGCGAAGCGCGCGCCGATCGCGCACACGACGTCGCTCTCGAGGAAGAGCGCGTTCGCGTGCGGCTGCGAGGTTTGAATCCCGACGGTCCCGATGTGCAGCGGGTGATCTTCGTCGATCGCGCCTTTGCCCATGTAGGTCGGCGAGACGGCGCACTGCAGATGTTCGGCGAGCGCGACGAGTTCGTCCCACGCCTCGGCGATGATCACGCCGCCGCCGGGCATCAGGACGGGACGGTCGGCGTTGGCGAGCCACTCGACGGCGCGGCGGATCTTCGCCTCGGTCGGCGGCGCCTTGAAGACCGGGAGCGGCTCGTCATCGGTAGGATCGTAGGAGACGAGCTGCTGCTGCACGTCCTGCGGCAGGTCGATGTGCACCGGGCCGGGTCGGCCTTCGCGCGCGATGCGGAACGCTTCGCGGAAGACCCACGGGATCTGCGCCGCTTCTTTGCAGATGAACGAACGCTTCACCACCGGCTTGACGATCTCGCAGATGTCGACGGCCTGGAAGCCTTCGCGATGGAGCTGGCCGACGGGGACCTGTCCCGTGATCGTGATGATGGGGATCGAGTCGGCCATCGCGGTGTAGAGCCCGGTCACGAAGTTGGTGCCGCCCGGACCCGAGGTCGCGATCGCGATGCCGACCTTCCCGGTCGCGCGGGCGTAGCCGTCGGCGGCATGGGTGGCCCCCTCTTCGTGCCGGGTGACGATGTGGCGGATCGTCGACCCGCGTAGGGCGTCGTAAAGGGGCAGAATCGAGGCCCCCGGGATCCCGAACACGAGGTCGACCCCCTCGCTCTCCATCACGCGCACGGCGGCGGCGGCGGCGGTCATCGTCCGGGGCGGGGCGGAAGGCGTGGCGAGCATCGGGCGGGCTCCTTCGCGGTTAGTTTGGGATACGGTATCCCGTAAATCGAACCTTAGCGCACCGACGGCCATCCTGTCAATGGGATACGGGATACAAACTTGACGCCGCCGGGGCGGGTGGAGTAGCGTGGGTCCATGCAGGTGAAGTCGCTCCAGCCGATCCGCCGGACGCTGCCGCTGCGGGAGCGGATCCACGACCGGCTCAGGCAGGCGATTCTCAGCGGGGACCTCGCCCCCGGGACGCCGGTGATCGAAGCGGAGCTGGCCGCCCGGCTCGGCGCGAGCCGCACCCCGATTCGCGAAGCCCTGCGCCGCCTCGAGGCGGAAGGACTGCTCGAACCGCGCGGCCTGCGCGGCACGGTGGTGCGCGAATTGCGCGAAGACGACGTCTCCTGCGTCTTCGAGATCCGCGAAGCGCTCGAATCGCTCGCGGCGCGTCGCGCCGCGCGGGTGATGCGCCCGGCGCAGCTCGAGAAACTCGAGGAGCACGTGGCGGCAATGGGCGAGGCGGTCGACGATCCGGCCGAGATGGAGCGCCAGGACACCGCCTTCCACGACGTGATCCTCGCGGTGGCGAACGGCGATCGCCTCAAGCGAATGCTGACCGAACTGCGCGAGGAGCTGATCGCGTACCGGTTCCTCTCGCTTTCAGAACCGGAGCGCCGTCACGCGACGGTGCACGAACACCGCGCGATCCTCGAGGCACTGCGCGCGCACGACGAGGACGGCGCAGCCGAGCGCACGGCCGAGCACATCGCAAACGCGCGTGCCGCGGTGCTGCGCCTGGCGGCGGCGCGCGCCGCCGCCGCGGGTCTTCCCGAGGCGGTCGCGCAATGATCGTCGCCGCCGCACCCGCCGCGACGATGCAGCAGCGCTTCGCACGCATCGTCGGCGAGCGCAATGCGATCGCGGAGCCGAACGACCTGCGCACCTACGAGTGCGATGGCCTGCTCGGGTTTCGCGTGCGTCCGGCGATCGTCGTCCTCCCCGAATCGACCGACGAAGTCGCCGCGTGCGTGCGGTTGGCGCGCGAACTCGATCTGCCGATCGTCCCGCGCGGCGCCGGCACCGGGCTCTCCGGCGGCGCGCTTCCGACCGACGGCTGCGTGATGATCGGTCTCTCGCGGATGAAGCAGATCCTCGCGATCGACTACGCCAACCGAACCGCGCGTGTCCAGCCCGGCGTGATCAATCTCGACATCACGCGCGCGCTCGCTCCGCAGGGGTACTATTACGCCCCGGATCCGTCGTCGCAGAGCGTCTGTACGATCGGCGGCAACATCGCCGAAAACGCCGGCGGCGCGCACTGCTTGAAGTACGGCTTCACCACCAACCACGTGCTCGGCGTGACGATGGTGCTCGGCGACGGCAGCGTCGTTCATCTCGGTTCGCGCGGGGGCGAGCTCGACACCCTCGGCTACGATCTGGTCGGCGTCGTCGTCGGCAGCGAGGGGATGACCGGGATCGTCACCGAGGCGCTGGTGCGCATCATGCGCGCGCCGGAGCGCACGCAGACCCTCTTCGCGACCTTCCCGACCACCGACGAAGCCGGCGACGCCGTCGGACGGATCATCGGCGCCGGGATCGTCCCGGCCGCGATCGAGATGTGCGACAAGTTGGCGATCGAAGCGATCGTCGCCGCGACGCACGTCGACTGGCCGCTCGACGTCGGCGCGCTGCTGCTGATGGACGTCGACGGCGTCGACGCCGAAGTCGAAGCGACCGCCGCGCAGGCGCGCGCGCACCTCGCCGCCGCCGGCGCGATCGAGATCCGCGAACCGAAGGACGACGCGGAGCGCGCGCTCGCGTGGAAGGGCCGCAAGGCCGCGTTCGCGGCGGTCGGCCGCATCTCGCCGAACTATCACGTGCAGGACGGCGTGATCCCGCGCAAGGACATCGCGCCGGTGCTGCGCGAGATCGCCGCGCTGGGCGCGGCATCCGGACTGCGCATCGCCAACGTCTTCCATGCCGGCGACGGCAACCTGCACCCGCTCGTGCTGTACGATGCGCGGATCCCCGGCCAGGAACACGAAGCGGAGCGCGTCGCGGGCGAGATCCTGCGGGTTTGCCTGCGCTACGGCGGTTCGGTCACCGGCGAGCACGGCGTCGGTCACGACAAGGCGTGCTATCTGGGCGAACAATTCAACGCCGACGATTTGGGGACGATGCAGCAGGTGCGCAGCGCGTTCGATCCCGAGCACCGTTTCAATCCCGACAAGGTGTTCCCGACCCCGCGGCTGTGCGGCGACAAACCGGGCGCCTACACGCCGCATGCCTCCGAACTGAGCGGTGAGGCGGGACGCGGGTGACGGCGGCCGGATCGGCGCACGGCGATCTTGCGATCGCGGGCGTCATGCCGCGCGAGGTCGTGACGCCGCGCGATCGCGTCGAGTTCTCGCACATCGTCGCGGACCTGCACGCGGCGCGCAAAGCGTTCGCGTTCGTCGGCGGCGGGACGGAACTCGCGCTCGGCAACGCCCCGAGTGCGCTCGACACGGCGATCCGCACCAGCGCCCTCGACGAGGTCGTCGACTACGCGCCCGAGGATCAGACGATCACCGTCGAGGCGGGGATGACGCTCGCCGACATCGATCGCGTCCTCGCGCCGCACCGTCAGATGCTCCCGCTCGACGTGCTCGACCGCGACCGCGCGACGATCGGCGGCGTCGTTGCGACGAACACGTCCGGCCGGCGCCGTCAGCGCTACGGTGCGGTGAAAGACCTGATCGTCGGCGTCTCGCTGGTGCGCCCCGACGGCGTCGTGGCGCGCGGCGGCGGCAAGGTCGTGAAAAACGTCGCTGGGTTCGATCTGCCCAAGCTGATGACCGGATCGCTCGGAACCCTGGGCGGAATCGCGACGGTGACGGTTCGTGTCTACCCGATCCCGGAATCGGTGCGCGCGATCGCGCTGACGGTCGACACGGCGGAGAAGGCCGCCGCGGCGGCGCGCGCCGTGCACGAACGCAAGCTCGAGCCCGAATCGGTCGTGCTCTACAATTACCGCACGCTGGTGCTGACCTTCGCGGGAACCGCGGCCGGCGTCGCCGAGCAGATGCGGACCGTCGAGCTCGCCGGCGACGAGATCGGTGCGGCCGCCGCCGAACTGACCGACCTCGAGCGCGAGTCGTACGAACAGCGCGAACGCGCCGTCCGCCGCGACGGCGACTGGCGCGTGCGCATCGTCGCGCCGCCCTCATGTGCGGTCGCGACGCTCGGCGCGTTCGTCGCCGCGCCGCCTGTCGCGGTCCCCGTCGCGTATCCGCTGCTCGGCATCGCGCGTCACGCGTATCCGGACGCCGCCGGCGAGAACATCATCGGCGACCTGCGCCGCTACGTCGCCGCCGCGACGAACGGCACCGGCCGCGTGATCGTCCACGCGATGCCCGACGCGGCGCGCGCCGCGGTCGACGCCTGGCACGACGAGCCGCTCCCCGAGCTCGCCGTGATGCGCGCGATGAAAAACCAATTCGATCCGCTCGGCCTCTGCAACCCCGGGCGCTTCATCGGAGGCCTCTCGTGACCGTCCCCGTCACCGACCCGCACCCGCACGACGCCGGCGGCGACCAGCGCTCGTATCGCGACCTGATCGCGGACTGCGTGCATTGCGGCTTCTGTCTGCCGGCGTGTCCGACGTACAACTCGTGGGGCGAGGAGATGGACTCGCCGCGCGGACGGATCGATCTCATGCGCGGGATCGACGACGGCGTGATCCCGCTCGATTCCGTCGTCGCCGGGCACATCGACGCGTGCCTGGGCTGCATGGGCTGCGTCACCGCATGCCCGTCGGGCGTGCGCTACGACCTCTTGATCGAAGCGACGCGCGCGAAGATCGAAGAAGAACTGCCGCGCGACCCCGCCGACGGCGCGTTTCGCAATTTCGTGTTCGCGCTCTTCCCGTATCCTGGCCGCTTGCGTGCGCTCGCGCCGTTCCTGGCGTTCGCGACGAAACTCGGCCTGCCGCGGATCGCCGCCGGCCCGCTCGGGAAACTGCTGCCCGCGCGTCTGCGCCAGCTCGCGACGATGGCGCCGCCGGTCTCGCTCGTGCAGACGTTCGCGTCGCTCCCTGCGCGCACGCCCGCGCGCGGCGAACGGCGCGCGCGCGTCGCGCTGGTCGCCGGCTGCGTGCAGCGCGCGTTCTTCCCCGGCGTCAACGCCGCGACGCTGCGCGTCCTCGCCGCCGAGGGGTGCGAGGTCATCGTCCCCCCGGGGCAAGGCTGCTGCGGCGCGCTCTCGCTGCACAGCGGACGGCTCGACGAAGCGAAGCGTTTCGCGCAAGCCCTGATCGCCCGCTTCGAACGCAAGCAGGTCGACGCGATCATCATCAATGCGGCCGGCTGCGGCTCGACGCTCAAGGAGTACGGCGAGCTCTTCGCCGGCGATCCGGCGTGGGCCGCGCGCGGCGCCGCGTTCGCCGCGAAGGTCCAAGACATCAGCGAGTATCTGGCGGCGCTCGAGCCGCGCGCGCCGCGCGCGCCGCTCTCCCTGCGCGTCGCGTACCACGATGCGTGCCACCTCGCGCACGCACAGCGCGTGCGCGAACAGCCCCGCTCGCTGCTGCGCACGATCCCGGAGCTGCAATTGCTCGAGATCCCCAGCGGCGACCAGTGCTGCGGGAGCGCCGGGACGTACAACCTCTTTCAGCCGGAATCCGCGCACGAGATCGGGAGCCGCAAAGTCGACAACGTGCAGTCCGTCGCGCCCGACATGCTGGCCAGCGCCAACCCGGGCTGCACGCTGCAGATCCAGTCGATCCTGCGCGAACGCGGCGCGACGCTGCGCGCCGCGCACCCGATCGAACTTCTCGATGCCTCCATTTGCGGCACGTCGCTCCCCTGATCGCTGCTCCACCGCGTCGCGCCGGGTTACCAGATCGACGGTATCAGGCGATACCGCACGCGTTTCGTGTAGGCGGCATAGCCGCTCAACTTGCACCGCAGAAACCGCTCCTCGGCGATGATGCGCAGCACGATCAATCCGACCGCGGCGAGCGCGAGGATCGCCGCGGCCCACGATTCGAGCCATAGCGGGGTGCCGACGAAGACGAGCACGCCGCCGGCGTACATCGGATGCCGCACGATGCGATAGGGACCGCTTTGCACCACGGTCTTCCCGCGAGCACGCTGATCCTTGACGACGGGAGTCGCGAACGCGTTCTCTCGCATCGCGCGATGAGCGAGCCACCACCCTGCGATGAACGCGGCAAGTCCGAGCGCGGAGGCGACGGGGTTCGCCTTCGGCAGAAGGTGCAGCCGAAACACGTCGAGCGGTGCAAGCGCGAGAACCGCGGCGAACGCGGCGACCATCGCCGGAAGCAGCACCTTGTCGGCCCGTGATTGCCCCTGCTGGATCGGCGGCTTCATTCGCTCGGCGAGCAGCTCGGGGTTCGCGTCGAGGATGTTCAGCGACGAGCCGATCGTCCCGACGAGAACGGCGCCGAGGTAGACCCAAGCGCGCCACCACCCGAGCGTCCCCGCCGGCACGAACAGGAGCAGCGCGAACACGATCATCTCCGCGAGGGTCGAGACGATCAGCGTGACGATCAAGCCCCGGCGAGTTTCGGCGGCCATGCCGGTATCCTACCGCCCGCCCCCGGGTTTGTCGCCGCGTCCCCGCAGGCGGCCGCCTGCCGCCGGACGGAACCAGGGGGGACGCGGGAAGCGTCTCTAACGTCGGGCTACGGGAAAACCCGTTGCCGCATGCCCGGCAGAGGCCGTACGCTTTAGGAGTCTATGTCCGAGAACCAGACCGATATCGTCCTCGTCGGCGGCGGGATCATGAGCGCCACCCTCGCGGTGATGCTCAAAGAACTCCAGCCCGAGATGAACGTCGAAATTTTCGAGATGCTGCCGTCGGCGGCCGAGGAGAGCTCGAACGCGTGGAACAACGCCGGCACGGGGCACGCGGCGCTGTGCGAGCTGAACTACACGCCGCAGAATCCCGACGGCAGCGTCGGGATCGCCCGCGCGCTGACCGTCAACACGCAATACGATCTGTCGCGGCAGTTCTGGGCTCATTTGGTGCGCACGGGCCGGATGGACGCGCCCGAGACGTTCATCCACGACGTCCCGCACATCGCGTTCGTCTGGGGCGACGACAACGTCGCGTTCCTGCGCAAGCGCTACGAGGCGATGAGCGCGCACCACTGCTTCGCCGGGATGGAGTACAGCGAAGACCACGCGGTGCTCGCCGACTGGATGCCGTTGGTGATGGAAGGGCGCGATCCCGCGCAGCGCGTCGCCGCGACGCGGATGATCACCGGCACCGACGTCGACTACGGCGCCGTCACCCGCCAACTGCTCGCGCACTTGCGCGCCGTCGGCGGCGTCACGATCTCGTACGGACATAAGGTCACGGACCTGCGGCGCGAGGGAAACGGACGCTGGAACGTCTCGATCAAGGACGAGCAGAGCGGTGCGAAGCGGATGCTTTCCGCGCGGACGGTGTTCCTCGGCGCGGGCGGCGGCGCGCTGACGCTGCTGCAGAAATCCGGGATCGCCGAGGGCAAGGGCTACGGCGGCTTCCCGGTGAGCGGGATCTTTCTGCGGTGCGACGACCCGTCGATCGTCGAACGGCACGAAGCGAAGGTCTACGGCAAAGCGTCGGTCGGCGCGCCGCCGATGTCGGTGCCGCATCTCGACACGCGCTTCGTCGACGGCAAGCGTTCGCTGCTGTTCGGGCCGTATGCCGGCTTCTCGACGAAGTTCCTCAAGCACGGCTCCTACGCCGACCTGTTCGGCTCCGTCAAACCCGACAACGTCGGTCCGCTGCTCGCGGTCGGACGCGACAACTTCGACCTCACCAAGTACCTCGTCGGTGAGGTGCTGGCGTCGAAAGAGAGCAAGTACGCGTCGCTGCACGAGTATTTCCCGAACGCCGACCCCGCGAAGTGGGAGTTCATCGTCGCCGGTCAGCGCGTTCAGGTGATCATGCCCGACGCGAAGTCGGGCGGTAAACTCGAGTTCGGCACCAAGGTCGTCGCCGCCGGCGACGGCTCGATGGCGGCGGTGCTCGGCGCCTCGCCGGGCGCATCGGTCGCGGTTGCGGTGATGATCGATGTCATCGGCCGGCTCTTCAAGAACGAACTCCCGGGCTGGCACGACAAGCTCGTCGCGATGCTGCCGTCCTACGGCCGATCGATCGCCGACGACGCCGAACTCTGCCGCACCGTGCGCGCCGACACGGCCGAGGCGCTCCACCTCACGAACATCGGCGAGACGCTGCGCACGTGACCGGCGCCGCCGCGCCGTCGTACGACGAGCTCGCGGCGGCCTGGCGCGCACTGCGCGTCCGCGGGATTCACGTGCGGGAAGTGGCCTGTGTCGGCGCGCCCCGCACCCTGCTCATGGCGGAGCTCGGCGAGAGCACCGCACCGGCGGTCACGATCGCGGCCGGCGTGCACGGCGACGAGCCGGCGGCTCCGTGGGCGCTGCTCTCGCTCGCGCGCGACGGACTGCTCGATCGCCGCTTCGCCTACCGGCTGTGGCCGTGCGTGAACCCGACCGGCTACGCGGCACACACGCGCGTCAACGCGGAGGGCGTCGACGTCAACCGCAGCTTTTCGCGCGGCGGCACGACGCCCGAAGCGCGCGCGATCATTACCGCGAATCGCGATCGGCGGTTCGTCCTCGCGCTCGACCTGCACGAAGATTTCGAAGCCGACGGCAGTTATCTGTACGAACCGCTCGCCCCGGACGCCGAGGATCGCTTTGCCCGGCCGGTCGTAGCCGCGCTCGAGGCCGCGGGTCTGCCGCTGCAGACGATCCCCGACGGTTTCGATCTGGGCACGCCCGAGGCCGAGACGCCGCCGTACCGGCTCGAGGTCGGGATCGTTCTCGTCGACGCCGATGCGGAACTGCGGATGTTCAGCGGCCTGCCGTCGTCGCTCTTTCACTATCGCCGCGGAACGCCGCCGCTGACGTTCGAATCGCCGCGAACGCGGCCGTGGGACGAGCGGATCGCCGCGCACCGGATCTTCGTCACCACCGTCCTCACGCAGCTCGTATCGTCCTGACGCGACGAACGTCGCACCGCCGTTGACGGCCGGGGAGTGCGCCGCCGCGCCGCGAAGTCCAAACCGCTATGGCACAGCGCGATTCCCTCGAAGTCGACGTCCTCTTCGTCGGCGCCGGTCCGGCCTCGCTTGCCGGCGCGATCCGGCTGCGGCAGCTCGCCGCCGCGTCGGGGACCGAGATCGCGGTGATGGTGATCGAGAAGGGCGGCGAGATCGGCAATCACGGCTTCTCCGGCGCCGTCGTCGATCCGAAGACGCTGCGCGAACTCTTCCCCGATGAAGACATCGCCGCGGGGCTCGACGCGCCGGTCTCGAGCGACGCGCTGTGGTTTCTCACCAACTCCGGAAAGATTCAAGCACCGTTCACGCCCCCCGTCCTCAACAACCACGGCAAGTTCGTCGGCTCGCTCTCGAACCTCACCAAGTGGCTGGCGGCGAAAGCGGAAGAAGCCGGCGTCGACGTGTTTCCGTCGTTCCCCGGTCAGGAACTGTTATGGGACGGTGACCGCGTCATCGGCGTGCGCATCGGCGACAAAGGCGTCGCGCACGACGGCACGCACAAATCCAACTACGAGCCCGGCCCCGATCTGATGGCCAAGGTCGTCGTCCTCGGCGAAGGGCCGCGCGGCACGCTCGCCAAGGCGGCGATTCAGCGCTTACAGTTGGATGCGGACCGCGATCCGCAAGTTTACGCCGTCGGGATCAAAGAACTGTGGAAGGTGCCGGGGCGGCTTGCAGCAGGCAGCGTGATTCACACGCTCGGCGCACCGCTCTGGAACACGTTCGGCGGCGGCTGGATCTACGCGATGAACGGTGACGTCATCGACATCGGCCTCGTCACCGGTCTCGACTACGCCGACCCGACGACCGATCCGCACGACAACTTCCAGCGCTTCAAGCTGCACCCGGCGATCCGCCCGCTGCTCGAAGGCGGCGAGATGATCCGCTACGGCGCAAAGGCGATCCCCGAGGGCGGACTGCACGCGATGCCGCGCTTCTATGCCGACGGCCTGTGCCTGATCGGCGACTCGGCCGGGTTCCTCAACGGCCTGCGTCTCAAGGGGATCCACCTGGCGATGAAGTCGGGGATGCTCGCAGCCGAGACGATCCACGACGCGCTGCAGCAGGACGACACGTCGGCAAGCGCGCTGGCGCCGTTCGAGCAGAAGTTCCGCGACTCGTGGGCGTTCACCGAACTGCACGCCGCGCGCAACTTCCACCAAGGCTTCAGCAGCGGGATGTGGGGCGGTCTGATCAACGCGCAGCTCGGCATGATGAGCGGCGGACGCGGCTTCGGGATCCACGACAAGCTCGCCGGCGAACACGGCTACGCGCGGATGAAGAAGCTCTCGCAGATCGAGACGGTGCAGAAGACCAAGCGCGTCGTCCCCGACGGAAAGCTGACGTTCGATAAGCTGACCGACGTGTTCAAAAGCGGGACGATGCACGACGAAGACCAGCCGCCGCACCTGCACGTCGCGGATACGAACATCTGCGCCGACCGCTGCACGGTCGAGTACGGCAACCCGTGCCAGTATTTCTGCCCGGCGAAAGTCTACGAACCGCACTTCAGCAAAACCGACGGCGCGCCGGCCGAAGGGCGCCTGCAGATCAACTTCTCGAACTGCGTCCACTGCAAGACCTGCGACATCATGGACCCGTATCAGATCATCACCTGGGTCCCGCCGCAGGGCGGTGAGGGTCCCGTGTACACCGGGATGTAGATGGCGGACGTCTTCGTCGTCGGCGCCGGTCTGATCGGCCTCAGCACCGCGTACGAACTCGCGCAGCGAGGCGTCGCGGTGACGGTCTACGATCGCGACGAACCGGCGCAGGCGGCGTCCTGGGCCGGTGCGGGGATGCTGGCGCCGTTCAGCGAGGCGACGCCCGATCGCGAACTCCTCGCGCTCTCCCGCGCATCGCTGGAACGCTACCCCGGCTTCGTCGACGGCTTGCGCGAGCGCACTGGCGTCGACGTGCGGCTGCGCCGCGACGGGACGATGCACGTCGCGCTCGGCGAAGCGCAGCTCGCCGCGCTCGCGGCGGTCGCCGACACCTTCCGCGCGAACGGCGGCGACGTCGCGCTGCTCGAACGCGGTGAGGTGCTCGCGCGCGAACCGTTCCTCGCGAAGGATCTCGCCGGCGCTTTGTACGTCGCGAACGAAGCGCAGGTCGACAACCGCCGGCTGGGGCGCGCGCTGCTCGCGGCGTGCCGCGGACTCGGCGTGCGGTTCGAGCGCGTCGACGAGATCGCGCTGGAGAGCGACGCGCGCCGCGTCCGCGGCGTCCGCACGCCGTACGGCTTCGCGGCGGCGCCGGTCGTCGTCAACGCGGCGGGCGCATGGGCCGGTGCGCTCGACGGCGTTCCGGAAAGCGCGCGGATTCCGGTGCGGCCGGTCGCGGGTGAGATGCTCGCGATCGCCCTCCCCCCCGCCGCGATGCGCTCGCTGGTGTGGCTGGGCCACCGGTACCTGGTCCCGCGCGACGACGGCCGTCTGCTCGTCGGAGCGACCGTGGTCGAACGGGGCTTCGACGTGCGCGTCACCGCCGCGGGGATGCACGATCTGCTCGATGCGGCGCTCGCAGTCGCTCCCGCGCTGGCATCGTTCGCCGTCGTCGAGACGTGGGCGGGCTTGCGCCCCGCGTCGCACGACGGGCGCCCGTATCTGGGCGCGACGCCGATCGAGGGCTATCTGGTCGCCGCCGGCCACTATCGCAACGGCATCCTGCTCACGCCGGTCACCGCACGCGCGATCGCCGCGCTGATCGTCGACGGTGCGGCACCGGAACTCGCGCCCTTTGCGTGTGCTCGCGTCGGGGGGCGCCTCGTCCCGGCCGCGAACCACACATCGTGACGGTTTCGATCAACGGCGAATCGCGTGAGGTCGCCGACGGCGCGACGCTCGCCTCGCTCCTCGACATGCTGGGCGTCCGTCGCGACGGCACCGCCGTCGCGCTCAACGACGACGTCGTTCCGCGCGCGCGTCACGACGATACGCGCGTGCGCGACGGCGACCGGCTCGAGATCATCGTCGCCGTCGCGGGAGGCTGATCATGTCCGACGATACGCTGCGCGTCGGCGCGTACGAGTTCGCGTCGCGCCTGTTCGTGGGAACGGGGAAATACCCGTCGCTCGACGTGATGCAGGCCGCTCACCTCGCCAGCGGCGCGCAGGTGGTCACCGTCGCGATCCGCCGGATGCACCTCGACGACAAGAGCGGAAAGACGCTGGTCGACTACATCGAGCGCACGAAGATGACGCTGCTGCCGAACACCGCCGGCTGCTACACCGCGAAGGACGCCGTCCTCACCGCGAAGCTTGCGCGCGAAGCGCTCGGCACCGACTTGATCAAAGTCGAAGTGATCGGCGACCCCGAGACGCTCTATCCCGACACGCGCGAGACGATCGCCGCGTGCGAAGAACTCGTGCGCGAGGGATTCACCGTCCTGCCCTACATCATCGACGACCCGGTCGCGTGCAAGCGCCTCGAAGAGGCCGGCTGCGCTGCGGTGATGCCGCTGGCCGCGCCGATCGGGAGCGGCCTGGGCGTCTGCAATCCGTATTCGATCAGCATCATCAAGGAACGCGCGAACGTTCCGGTGATCGTCGATGCGGGCGTCGGCACCGCATCCGACGCGACGATCGCGATGGAGCTCGGCGTCGACGCGCTGCTGATGAATACCGGGATCGCCGCCGCAGCGGATCCCGTGCGAATGGCGCGCGCGATGAAAGCCGCCGTCGAGGCCGGCCGCGACGCGTTCCTCGCCGGCCGCATGGCCAAACGTCTCTACGCCAATGCGTCGAGCCCGATGGAAAACCTGATCGCAACCAAACACGCGGAGCGTGCATGACCGAAATCTCCGTCCAGGATCTCAAACGGCGCCGCGACGCCGGCGAACCGGTCGTGCTCCTCGACGTCCGCGAGCCGGATGAGATCGCGACCGCAAAACTCGACGGCGCCACGTTCATCCCGATGCGCGAGATCCCGGCCCGCTTCGGCGAACTCCCGCACGACACGCCGATCGCCGTCCTTTGCCACAGCGGCGGCCGCAGCGGTCGCGTCACCGACTTCCTCCACGCCAACGGCTACACCAACGCCGTCAACGTCGCCGGCGGCATCGACGCCTGGTCCGCGACGATCGACCCGTCCGTCCCCCGCTACTGAGCCGCGGCCGCGGGTGCGTTTTTTCGCGCGATGACGAACCAGTGCACGCGTCGTGCGGGGTCGTCGTCGTCGTGCGCCCAGCGTCCGGCGATCTCGTTGACCGCGACTTCCTCGAGGCTTTCCACGGTGAAACCGAAGAGCGTTTCGATCACGCCGTCGCGGTCGAGATAGACGTGCGGAATCCCCGCTTCGTCGCCGTCGCCCGGCGCGAAGCTGCGCTCGTCGAATGGGAGTCCGAGCCCGTAGCGGTCGTCGGCGATCGATCCCAGGGTGAGAAACACCGCTGCGCCCGGACGCAGCACGCGCCGCAGCTCCGCAATCCCCGCCCGCAGCTTCGCGCTGGTGCCGTGCAGATATGCATGGGTCGAGATCGCCGCCGCATAGGCGTCGCGGGCGCCGGGAAGCTGGGTGTACGGCGTTTCGTCGGGGACGGAGACCACCTCGAGACCTGCGGCGACGAGGGCCCGCGTGTTGCGCCCCGAACCCGTGCCCACCTCGAGCACGGGCCCGTTGAGGGTATGCTCGCCGGCGTATGCGATCAAACGCCCGGCGAGTGGGTGCGCCCCCTGAGTCGATGACGTTGACATGAGTCCGATCCCTCTGATCCTGGTCGTGGGCGGCGATGCACTCGCCGTGCGCGTCTGCGAAGAGCTCTGCGCTACGCAGGGACACCGGGTCGCGCTGATCTGGATGCAGGACCACGACCTCAGCGCGAAGCTCGAACGGCTCGGCTGCGACTACTTTTCCTACGATCCCAACGACTACGATGCCCTCCGGATCGCCTGCGTCGGAGAAGCGGCGTCGATCATGACGCTCGCCGACGACGACCGGCTCAACCTGCAGGTCGCCCTCAAGGCGCGCGACATCAACCCGTCGATCCGCCTGGTGCTGCGCCAGTTCAACCGCACGCTCGGGGCCAAGCTCGAACAGAATCTCCCGAACTGCTCGGTGATCTCGCCGGCTTCGCACTCCGCCGCGACCTTCGCGGCGACCGCGCTCGATCCGGCGTGCTTCTACGCCTTGCAGTTCCCCGATCGCGGCGGCGTCCACGCCGGCTTCACACAGCGGCGCGCGGGGCAGCTGGGCGTCGCGGGAATGTCGGTGCGCGACGCCCAGCAGAAGCTGCGCGCGCGGATCGTGGCACGCAACGGATCGCCGGACGTGAGCGCCGACGACGCGTTCGAGGAGGCCGACACGCTGGTGGTGTTCGCGCTCGTCGAACACCTCGAGGCAACGTCCGGAACGCGGCAGTACGTGCGCGTTGAACGGCGCAAGCGTCCGCTCACGCGGATGCGCGTCGCGTTCGTGAAGCGGATGCAGCGCCTGCAGAATCTCGATCCGATCGTCCTGCGCGTCGCCGCGGTGACGCTGACGATTTTCATGATCGCAACCGCGTATTTCACGATCGCGCTGCAGCGCGACCCGTTCACCGCCGCATATTTCGTCATCACCACGGCGACGACGACCGGCTACGGCGACATTACGCCGGTTGGACACGGCTGGCCAACCATGCTCTTCGCGATGATCGTCATGGTTACCGGCGTCGCCGCGTCCGGGATCTTCATCGCTTTCGTCACCTCCGCGCTCACCCGCGCGCAGTTCATCGCGATGCAGGGTCTGCGGCAGATTCGTACCCGCGGTCACGTGCTCATCTGCGGCTCGGGGAACGTCGGCACGCGCGTGATCGACACCCTCGGCGCGCTCGGGGAGCGGGTTGTCGTCATCGACCGGTCGCCCGATCCGGCGCTCGTGGAGTGGTCGCGCACGCGCCGCATCGAACTGCTCACCGGCGACGCGACCGACGATCGCGCGCTGGATCTTTGCAACATCGCCAACGCGCGCGCGGTTGTCGCCCTTACCGACAGCGACACCGCCAACCTCGAGGTCGCGCTCGGCGCGCGCGCGCGCAACCCGCTGATTCCGGTCGTCATGCGCGTGCAGGACGACGTGTTCGCGGGATCGATCGCTCGTCAATTCGAGGCGATCCGAACCTACTCGACGACGGCGCTCGCGGCGCCGGCGTTCGCAATGCTGTCGCGCTTTCCCGGGACGCGTGGACGAATCGCGTTTGGTGACGATACCTACAATGTCGGCGAGCGCCAGCAGGGAGAGATCCCGCAGCCACCTCCGGCAGACCACTGCATCCCGCTCGGCGTGTGGCGAGGTGGGGCGTTCTGCCACATCGACGCGTTCGACGAGATGGAACCGTACGACCGGCTCCTCTTCATCGTTCCTCTCTCCCAATTCAAAACGCCGCACGGCGCCCCGCACGAATCATCCGGGGAGCCGGTCGGCATCTAAGGAGGCCTCCTTTGCTCGCTGCGGGCGCGAAACTCCCCGACGTTGGTGCGACGGATCACAACGGAAACGCGGTGAACCTCCGCGATTTCGCGGGTCGTTCTCTGGTCGTGTACTTTTACCCGAAGGCCGACACGCCGGGCTGCACGGTCGAGACGCAGGCGTTCCGGGACGAGAAGGACGCGCTTGCCGCCGCCGGCGCCGCGGTCGTTGGCGTGAGCCGTGACACGGTCGAGTCGCAAAAGAAGTTTGCCGACAAGTTCAACGTGAACTTCCCGCTTCTCGCCGACACTTCGTCGGCAATCTGCGACGCGTTCGGCGTGATCGTCGAGAAAAATATGTACGGCAAGAAGAGTATGGGCATTCAGCGGTCGACGTTTTTAGCGGGTCCGGACGGAACGATCGTCAAGGTGTGGCCGCGCGTTTCGGTGGAAGGCCATGCCGCCGCGGTGCTCGAGGCCGTCCGATCGCTCTAATCGCTACCGCGCGGCTCGTCGTCGCCGGCTCGAGCTCGTCGATCCCGCGCCCCGATCGGGCGTGCAGTTCGTATTTGGTCGACGACGGCGAGACGCCGGTCGTCTTCGACCTTGGGACCGGGGCGCTCGCGAACCTGCGCCGCCACGCCGACTACGACCGGCTGGCGGCGATCGTCATCAGTCACATGCACGCGGATCACTTCATCGATCTGATCCCGCTGCGGTACGCCCTGCGCTACGGCCCGCGCCGGCGCCGCGGAAAGCTGCCGCTCCATTTGCCGCCCGGCGGCCTCGCGATGCTGCGCCGTCTGGTGTCGGCCTTCGCGGACGAAGGCGGCGAGTTCCTGAGCGACGTCTACGACTTGCACGAGTACGATCCGTCGGTGCCGCTTGCGATCGACGGTGCGACGCTGCGCTTCGCGCACACCGAGCACTACATCCCCGCCTTCGCGGTGCGCTGGCAGCGCGGCGACGTCAGCGTGACGTACTCGGCCGACACCGCACCCGACCCGCGGGTCGTCGCGCTCGCGCGCGGCAGCGACGTGTTCGTGTGCGAAGCGACCTTGCGCCACGGTGAGACGGAGCCGGGGATGCGCGGTCACTGTTCGGCAGCCGACGCCGCCCGGATGGCGCGCGACGGCGGCGTGCGCAGGCTCGTCCTCACGCATTACGGCGAGGAATCGACGGCGCGCGATCTCGACGACGCTGCGCGCGAGCACTTCCGCGGCGACGTCGTCGTCGCCGACGACCACCGCGCGTTCGAGCTGGGCTCGTAGCGGGTCAGTTCTCGGTCTTCGGCCCGGAACGCGGCAGCGAAAACTGAATCAGCGAACTGACCGGAGCGAGCCCGCGCGCGATCACCGCGTACGTCGTGACCTTCAAGTTCAGCTCTTCGAGACGCGCGCGCGCCGCCAGCAGTTCGCGGCCGCTCGTCACGACGTCTTCGAGCAGCAGGACGTGCTGGCCGGGCGTGAACGGACCTTCGACGTACTCTTCCGCGAAGGCGCCGTACTGTTTGGGCTGCTTACGCACGACAATCATCGGCAAGCCCGACATCTGCGAGACCGCTGTCGCGATGATCACGCCGCCGAGCTCCGTCCCTCCGATGACGTCCGGCGCGGTCTCACTGATGACCGGCGAGAACAGACGCGCGATCCGACGCAGGATGTGCGGATCGCTGAAGAGCCGGAACTTGTCGATGTAATAGTCGGAGCGGGCACCGCCCGCCAGGAGATACTCCCCGCGCGTCAGCGCCTTCTCGACGATGATGTTCTTGAGCCAACGCAGCTCCGGGATGCGGGCGATCGGGCTCAGCGGCTCGTCGAACAACGACTAGATCTCCCACTCATAGGCGTTCCAGGACTCGTTGACCGGATTCGGCGCGAAGCCCTTGAAATCGGGGTTGATCCCGTGGGCCTGGCGCGGATACCACAGGAAAACGATCGGGAGGTCGCGCGCGAGCAGCTTCTGGATCCGGGCGTAGGCCGGCTTGCGGACCGCGCGGTCGTAGCTGCTCAGCGCGCGCTGCTGGGCGGCGTCCATCTCCGGATTGCAGTAGCGCGTGTAGTTGACCCCGTCGGGGTGCGAGGGGCGCGGAATCTGGTCGCACGTGAACTCGGAGTGGTCGTCGGGGTCCTGCCCGGCGATCCAGCCCGAGACGTTGAGGTCGTACTTGCCGGTGGTGAGGACGCCGCCTTGCCCGTAGGTCGCGAAGAGCAGGTTGGCGGGATAGGTCTTGATCTGCGCGTCGATCCCGACCGCCTTGAGCATCGACTGGATCTGCACCGCCGCCAAGCGCCGCGTCACGTTCTCGACGTTGTGGCTGAGCACGAAGGAGAGCGGCTGTCCGTTCTTGCGCATGATCCCGTCGGAACCCGGGGCGTAGCCTGCTTCCGCAAGCAGCTTGCGCGCCGTTGCGACGTTGTACGGATACTTCATCACGTCGTCGGTGTACGACCACTGGAATGGCGGCTGATCGGCCCACGCGACGCGCGCCGATCCGCCCGTGTTCTTATCGACCAGCGACTGCTTGTCGATCGCATACGCGATCGCGCGGCGCACGCGCACGTCGTTGAGCCCCGGCCGCAGGGTGTTGATCAGCAATTGCAGCGTCTGCGGCTGATCGTTCAGCACGACCTTGACCTCGGGGATCGTCTTCAATTGCGTGTACGCTTGCGGCGACGCTTCGAACATGTAGTCGACGTCGTGCGAACGAAGCGCGTTGATCGACGTGTTCTCGTCGGGGATTTCGCGTACGATGATGCTGCGGAGCTTCGGTTTGCCGCGGAAATAAGCGTCGTTGGCGACGAGCTCGATGTGATCGCCGCGCACCCAGCGCGCGACCTTGAACGGTCCGGTGCCGATCGGCTCGCTGTTGAACGGGACGCGGTTCAGATCGGGATACTTCGCGAGCAGGTGCTGCGGGATGATCGCGACCGGGCTGTCGCTCTCGCCGAACACGGTGTCGACGAACGGTGCGAACTTGTGCTTGAGGTGGAACACGACCGTCGTGTCGTTGGGCGTGTCGACCGACTTCACGTCCTCGTACCCGACGCGCTCGTTCACGTTGTTCGCGTTGTTCATCATCGCTTGCCACGTGAACTTGACGTCCTTGCTCGTGAACGGCGCGCCGTCATGCCACTTGACCCCCGAGTGCAGATGGTACGTGATCGTGAGGCCATCTTTGCTGATGCCGCCGTTCGCCGTCGTCGGCACCGCGGTCGCGAGGATCGGGACCGTGTTCTTGCCGGCCGCATCGACGCTGACCAGCGTGTCGAACGAGAGCCGGTTGAGAAACCCTTCGGTCGTGTTCGCGGAGAGGATCGGGTTGAGCGTGTTCGGTGCTCGCTGGATCGCGACGCGCAGCTCGCCGGGTACCGTCCCGCTTGCGCCGGTGGTCGCCGAGGTGCCGGACTGATCGCCGACTTTGGCGCACGCGCTGAGGGACAGCGCGCAGGCGAGCGCGCTGATCACGATGTGACGCAAACGGGTTCCTCCTAGCGACGCCTGGTCGCCGTCTTCTTCGTGGGCTTCTTGGCCGCCGCAGGCTTGCGGGCCGGCGCGCTGCGCGCCGGCGCCGACTTTTTCGCAGCCGCCTTCTTCGCGGTGCTCGTTTCCTTGGCCGCAGGCCGCGCCGACGCCGCTTTCTTGTGCGGGGCGGCTTTCTTGGGCGCCACTTTCTTCGCGGGCACCGCCTTCTTGGCCGCGGCGCGAACGGGCTTCTTCTTGGCGGCCGCTTTCGTCGCGACGGCTTTCTTCGGGCTCAGCTTCACCGGCTTCGCCTTGGCGGCGGCTTTCGCGGGCGCAGCTTTTTTCGCGGGTGCGGCCTTCTTCGCGGCCGCCTTGGCGGGGGCCGGTTTGTGCGCTGCGGCCTTCGCCGGCGGCGCTTTCGCGGCGGCAGGCGTCGCGGCGGCAGGCTTCGCGGCCGCCTTTTTCGCCGGAGCCGCCTGTGCAGCCGGCGCTTTCGCCGCTGCGGCGGGGACCTTCACGGCAGGTGCTTTGGGGGGCGCAGCCGCCTTCGCCGGGGTGGCCGCGCCGGGCCCTGGGGCCTCGGTCTTCGCCGGCGCCTGCCGCGGCTTGCGGGCGGCGGGCGGAGCCGGCGCCGGCGGCTCGGCGGCCGGTGCCGCGGGGGCGGCCGGAACGGGGGGAGCAGCGGGCTCGTCGACGGCCGCGATCGTGTGCGGCTCTGCGGGCTTCATCGCCGGGCGGGGCTTCCGGACCGGCTTCGGCGCCGGCTCCGCAACGCCGCCGTCCGCGTCGTCGGAGCGCACGGTGGGGACGCGCGGGCGCTCCGGCGCCTTCGCGGGGGCGGCGGGTTCCGGTTCGGGCTCGCGGACGACGCGCAGCGCGACGCGGCGCAACTGACCGCCGAGCGGGAACACCAGCTCGTTGATCTCCAGCTCGTCGAGGACGGCCAGGACGATGTCGAATGCGTTGCCTTGATCGCGCGGCGAGTGCGCGTCGGCGCCGACGGCGATTCCCACGCCGCGTTCCTTCGCCTTGCGCAGGAAGCGCTTGTTGGCCTCGAGGTAGCGGCGCTTCTCCTCGTCGGAGTGGTCGCGATAGAGAAAGCGGGTGTTGAACTCGACGGCCATGCCGCGCTCGCCGGCCGCCGCGAGGACGCGGTCCTCGTACTCGGAGAGCTTTTCGTCGCTGGGCCAGCGGCCGAAGACCGCGGGGACGAAGAAGTGCCCCACGATCTGTCCCGGGAGCCGTTCGATCGCGTCGACCAGGAGGTTGATATACGTCTCCCAGAGCGTCTCGGTCCCGACCGTCTCGCCGATCTCGGCGAACTCCGGGTTGTCGAACGGCCATAGCCAGTTCTCGCCGTGCACCGGATGGGTGACCGGGATGAAGTGCACGGAGCGGATGATCCCGTCCGGCCGCATCGCGTCGACGATGTTCTGCGCGTCGGGACGCGAGCGCGGGTCGTTGTCGACCTCCGCGCCGATCGAGTAGCGCATCCCGCGCCGCAGGCCCTCGCTCACGACGGCCGCGTGAGCGACGTCGACGTTCGCCGTCTCAGCGGCGCCGTAGAGATCGCCCGCCTGTGCCAGCTTCAGCGCGCGCCGCACCAGATTCACCGCCGCCGGATCCTCGAACGTCAGATAGTTCATGTGATCGGCGACCATGAGGAAGCGCGGATGCCCGCGCCGGCACGCATGGTAGAACCACAGGAACAGCATCCGTGCCGTCAGCGGGAGGGGACGCTCGTCGAGGTACGGCTTGTGCTCGCCCTTGGCGTGGCCGTGGACATCGGGGATGGCGAAGAGGCGCGGATCGCGCTCGGTGTTATCGTTCAACTTCTCGTAGTCCGCGGGGGATCCACATCTGACCGGCTGCGCGCTGCTGCACCGTCGCCGGCAGGCTCTCGAGCCACCCGGCGACCGTCTCGATCAAGGTTTCGACACCTCTGCGCATTAGATCGAGCGCCATCGAGGGGGTGCGTTCGGCACCGAGTTCGGCCGCCTGCGCGGGGAGGGCGGGGAGGTGAAGAAACCCGGCCGGGATCGGGGGTGACGCGTTCGCGGTGATCGCGAGCGCTTCGTAGAGCCATTGGTTGCACAGGTACGTCCCGGCGGTGTTGGAGACGTAGCCGGGGATGCCGAGGGCGCGCCACGCGTCGACGATCTCGCCGAGCGGGAGCGTCGCGAGCCGCGCGTCGGGTCCGCCGCGCTGCACCGGATCGTTCTTGCGCATCGTCCCGACGGCGTCCGGGAGCTCGAAATCGAGGACGTTGAGCGCGGCGCGCTCGAGCGCGAGCGAGATGCGCCCGGGTGCGAAGCCCGTCCCGATCGCGAACTCGTACGGCTGCTGGCGCAATGCCGCCTCGAGATGATTCCGAAGCGTGCGGGTCTCGACGGGAAGTACGCGGACGTCGACGACTCGACCGGCGATGACGCGGCCTTCCAGGCTGCGCACGAGGAGCTCGCTCGGATTCATGGGATGAGGACCGAACGGCGCAAAACCGGTCAGCAGAACGTGCCGCGACACGAACCGCCGATTTTCGGCGAGTCGCCTGCGGAACCTGCGCGCGGCCGGCTGGTCTGCACGATCGGGAAAAAAAGCCGCCCTCGCGGGGGCGGCGGACAAGGTTCTTGGTTCGCGGAGACCGGGCTAGGCCCGGAAACCTCCGATCATCGTGAGACATTGATTGGAACTGTCGCTAGTAACGATGACCACCTCCTCTTGTCCGCCTGTTATCCTTCGTTGATCTGTAGTCTGAAGGGGCCGCGGACGTATCGTGGGGACCGTGTTCCCGCGCTTGGGCGAGACAATCCTGCCGGGTCGCGGCGTTCAGCGGCGGGCCGTGCGGTAGCCTTCGAGTTCGAGGATGCGCGCCTTCACGTCGACGCCGTACGCGTACTGATGCAGCGCGCCGTTCGAGTCGACGACCCGGTGGCACGGATAGAGCAGCGCAACCGGATTGCGCGCCATCGCGCGGCCGACGGCACGCGCGGCGTTGGGCTGGCCGATCGTCTCGGCGATCCAGCCGTAGGAACGCACTTCGCCGGGCGGGATCGTCGCGGCGGCGCGCAGCGCGGACTGTTCGAACGGCGTGAGATCGCTGATGTCGACCCGCGCCAGATCTGGCTTGTGCGTGCGGAAGAACGCGTTCACCGTGTCGGTGACCCACTGCGGCGCCTGCGAGGGGATCAGTCCTCGGCCGAGCCGGCGCTGGAGCTTGGTGAGCACCGCTTCATCGCCTTCACCGCGATCGAGCGCGACGGCGGTGATCCCGCTGTGACGGAACGCGACCCAAAGTTTGCCGACCGGGGAATCGATCGTCGCGACCGAGTCGGGGACGGTGATCTTCACCGTCGTCTGGATGTGCTCGAGGATCTTCGGAAAGAGGCTCTGCGGCGGTTCGACCGGCGGGAGACACGTCAGGCAGTACGCGATCCCTTCGTTCTCACGGTAGATCTCCTGGCATTCCGGGCACGCGCGCAGATGCGCCAGCACGTGCTCGCGGCGCGGCTCCACGCCATCGCGCATCTCGTCCCACAGACGTTCGACGTCGCAGCAGCGCATAGGGGTCACTCCTCTTCCTCGGTGGCGGGATGGTCGCTCGGAACGATCCGTCCGACTTGGGGCCCCAGGATCCGGCGAAGGATGCGCACGGCGCGATGGACGTGCGATTTCACCGTGCCGATCGGCTGATTCAGAATCTCGGCGATCTCGGGGTGGCTCCGGCCCTCGATGAAACGGAGCGTTGCGGCGGCGCGCAGATGCATGGGCAGCTGCAGCAGCGCCTGCTCCACCAACACCATGTCGGCGGCGCGGTCGACGATCTGTTCGGGCTGGTCGGGGCCTTCTTGGGTTTCGTTGAGGAGTGCGTCCGGGTCGGCCAGCGCGTCGAGCGCCACGTTGGTCGGGCGTTTCGAACGGAGCCGGTTGCGCGTGACGTTGAGCGTGATCGTATAGAGCCAGGGCTGCAGGCGCAGCTCGGCCCGTTGCTGGGGATCCATCTTTGCGAGCGCCCGGTAGGCGCGCACGAAAGCGTCCTGAACGATCTCCTCGGCGTCCTCGCGATTCCCGGTCATGCGGAGCGCGAAGCCGTAGAGCCGACGCTGGTAGTCGTCGACGATCGACTCGAATGTTTCGGGTCCCGGAACGGACGGGGCCGCCGTCGCCGGTGCGGTCAAGCGGTAATGGTCTCCGATGATCGGTGCGAGCGCACTCATCAGGGTCCTAGACCGGAGCCGCGGGAGTGCCGGTTGCGCCCTTTCCGTACCCATACACAGCGCCCCTCGGGGGCGGCGTGCGTCACGTTCGCCGCGGCTGCGGCGTGCGCGCCTGCTGGGAGGGGATCGCGCGGATCGACCGCACGTACGTGATCGCGACCGGCGCGCGCCGGGAGACGTCGTCGATATTGCCGTCGATCCCGAGTTTTGCGTCGAGCGCGACCAGCAGGGCGGTGTCGTACGAATAGTACGCCGTCCCGGTCATCGTGATCGTGCCGGCCAGCGCCATCGCGGGGCGATCCGGGAGAGCGCCATGCAACGGCCCCCTTGCTTCAAACGCGATTCCCATCGATTTCACGCCGGAAACCGTGGCGTCAGCGAGCCGGCGCAGCGTCCCGCGCAGCGGCGCGCCGGTCATCGGCGACGGGAAATCGAACGGGACGGCGCGCTTGATTTTATGCAGATCGCGCATCGTCGGGCGGTCGAGCTGGACCGCGAACGGCTGGTTGAGGACGGTTAAATAATCCGGATCGTGCGAGGAGCCGTCGCGCATCTCGCCCGAAGGGAGCAGCGTGGATGTGAACGTCGCGGTCTGGTGCAGCTTTGCGCCGTCACCATCGCGATCGTATTCCACGCGCGCGACGTACGTCGTTCCGGCCGACGTGCGCACGATCGAGAGCGTCTCGGTCCCTTGGTAGACCGTCCGGCTGTGCACGTCTCCGTTGCCGACGCGGAACGTGTCGCTGCCGCTGACCGTATACGGCTCGTCCGCCATCGCGATTGCGCCGGTTGCAGCGGCGACTGCGAAGAATGCGAACGAGCCGGCGATCAGAGCGCGGCGGATGGTCATCGGGGTCCTCGGAGAAGTGGCGTGCGTTATACGTTCCCGTCTTATGGTACTACGGAAACGTGCCGATACGGATGATGGGTTGCTGATTCGAAACCTGGGCCGTTTCCTCGCACTCGTCATCGCGTTCGGCATCGCCGCCGCGGCGGTCCCGGTGCGCGCCGCCGAGGGGCTCACGATGAGCCCGGCCCTCAACGCGAAGCTCGACCGGCTATATCTGACCGCCTACGACGAGACGATTCAGCGGCACGCCCTGGCCCAGCGCGACGGAACGACCTACGTGTCGACCGGCGATATCGAGGCCGAATGGCTGCGCGACGCGAGCGCGACGGTGCGGCCGTACATCGGCCTCTCGCAGCATGACGGCGACGTCCAGTCGAAGCTGCGCGGTGTCGTCGCGCGCCAGGCTAAGTACATCCTCAAGGATCCCTACGCCAACGCGTTCTCGCGCAGCTACCGCGTGGTGGAGCGCAAGTTCGAAGTCGATTCGCTGCTCTATCCGATCTGGTTCGCGTACGACTACTACCGGCAAACCGGCGACCGGCGCATCTTCACCCCCGAGGTGCGCAAGGCGTTCAACCGCGTGCTTTCGACGATGCGCAGCGAGCAGCACCATCAGCAGCGCTCGCGCTACGTCCATCCGCAGCTCGCCAACGGCGGCCGCGGGAGCAGCGTCCGCTACACCGGGATGGTGTGGACCGGCTTCCGTCCCTCCGACGATCCCGTGCGCTATCACTACAACATCCCGGTCAACATGTTCGCAGCGGTCGTGATGAAAGACCTCACCACGATCGCTCGCGACGTCTGGCACGACGGGCGGATGGCCTCGAACGCCTGGGGCCTCTCGGTGCAGATCCAGCGCGGGATCGAGCAGTACGGAACGCTCCAGCTCAAGCCGTTCGGACGCATCTACGCCTATGAAGTCGATGGCCTCGGTCACGCTAACGTGATGGACGACGCCAACATCCCCTCACTGCTCTCGATCCCGTACTTCGGATACCTGCCGAAAGACAACTCGCTCTATCTCGCCACGCGCCGGTTCGTGCTCTCGGATCGCAATCCGTATTTTTTTCGCGGGAAGTACGCGGAAGGCGTGGGCAGCCCGCACACGCCGCACGGCTACGTGTGGCCGCTCGCGCTGTGCGTGCAGGCGCTCACGTCGAGCGACGAACGTGAAGTGAGCCGGGTCTTCGGCTGGATCGCCGTGTCCGACATCGGCGACCACCGTCTGCACGAGTCGTTCAACGCGAATTGGCCGGAGACGTACACCCGCGAAGACTTTGCGTGGCCCAACGCCCTCTACGCCGAACTCGTGCTCACGCGCCGCGGCGAACTCTACGCCGAACGCTGAGCGCCGGCGCGCCTAGCGGCGCGGCGTGCCGAGCGAGCCGGAACGGCGCGCGAAGTCGAGCGCGAACACCGTCTGCAGCGCCGCGAGCGGCGCGACGAAGAGCGCGTCGAGCGGAGCCGCGGAGAGGAACGGAGCGCGCGCGACGTGGTGCGCGAGCAGCCACTGCAGCCACAGATGCTGCAGCAGGCCGGGGACGATCGTCGCGAACGAGACCAGCGCGAGCCGGCCGAGGTTGGCCCGGCGCGACGAGAACGAGAACGCGCGCGAGATCCCCGCGAACATCGCGCCGCCGCGCGGCTCGCCGCTGAGCGCCGCCATCGGCGCGGCGATCGCGAGCACGCCGAAGATCAACCACGCAACGGGGGCGGTGAAGAACGCGATCCATGGCGGTTCGGGCAGCGTCCCAAAGCCGTCGAATCCGTTCAAGAGCCACTGCATTAGGTAGGCGACCAACCCGACAAGGAAGACCGGGAGCCAGCGTTCGAGCGCGCCCGCCATCAGCACCGGCCAGGTGGGGCGTTCGCCCGCGAGCCGTGCGCCGATCCCCAGCGCCACCGCCGCAATGACGTACGCATCGAGCGCAGTCGAGAGGTAATCGAGGATCAGCAGCTTGATCTGACCTTGCGGCGACTCGAGCTTCGCCGACGGGATCGCGAACTCGACGATCGTCTCGATCGCAAACGCAGCGACCACGAGCAGGGCGTAAAGCCAGAAGCGCTCGACGTACGCGATGAAGGCGAGGTCGACCAGGCCGCCGACCGTTACCGGCAGTTTGGTGCGCTCGTCGGTTCCGTTCACGCCGCGCGCAGCGCGCGGCGGAGGAAGAACCGCAGCGTCACCGTTCCCGAACACACGGCAACGTCGTGCGGATCGGTGTAGATGCGGCCGTCGATCTCGACGACGTACTCGCCCCCGGCGAGACCGGCGAGCGTCGAGCGGATCACGCGTTCGCGCTTGTCCTGCGGTGCACGCGGACCGAGCGCTTCGATCACGGCGGCAGCCAGCAGATCGCCGACGCGCAACGGCGTCGCCAGCGCGAACGCGGCGGACGCGGTGCTGGTGACCGCAGAGACATCGATCGGGACGGCGACCCGGAGCATACCGGCGATGCTCATTCCCGCAAGACCGGGGGGCCTCCCGGTCTTCGCGCGGAAACTCGGCACGCAATGCCGGAGCCGCCTCGCCGCCGCCGTCCCGATCCCGCACCGCGACGCCCTCCTCAAAGCTCGAGTCTGCTGCCGACGATTGCGCTGGGCGTCGGCGTCGTGGTCGCAGGACTCGGGATCGGCGCGTTCCTCTCCGCGCTTCAGCACCGTCAAAGCGAGACGTCGACGAGCACGACGACTGCGGGCCTCCCGGTGGTGACGCCGGTCGGCCGCGCGACGCGCGGCCCCGTCGCGGTGGCGACGATCGTCGCGCACGCGACGCCGACGCCGACGGCAACGCCGACGCCGCGTGAAACCGCGACGCCCCGCGCTGCCGCGACCGCGCGCGAAACGGCGACGCCGCGTGCAACCGCGACGCCGCACGAGACGCCGACGCCGCGCGAAACCGCCACGCCGCGCGAGACGGCGACCCCGCGCGAAACGCCGACGCCGCGGCCCGCGACGCCGCGTCCCCGCGAGACGCCGACGGCGACCGTCGTCACGCCCGCGCCGGCCGTGCGCCCGACCGTCGCGCCGACCGCGCTCGCGCGGGCGACGCCGCCGGCGGTCACCGGCTTCAGCGGCGTCGCGCAGGGTGCGGTGCGGCGCTACATCGGGGCGCTGATCGCCGGCAACGAGAACGGCGCGTACGCCGCGCTCGGCGCGTCGCCCGGCGATGCCGGCGCGCAGCTTTCGGAAGAAGCGTTCGTCGACCGCAGCACGCACATCACGTCGATCCGCACGACCCGCGTCGACGCGAGCGGCGCGACCGTCGAGGTCGAGATGAACTCCGCGCGCGGCGCCTACTACGGCACCTACCACGTCGTCAAAGGTCCCGGGGGACCGGTCATCGATCAGCACGACTACATCAAAGTCTGAACCGATCAGGGAGGTCCGCGTGAGCACCACCGCATCGCACATCGAAGCGCTGCTGCAGACGGGCGAAGTCGTCGCCCCGCCGCCCGGCGTGCAGTCGTGGTTTCCGATCGCCGATCAAGATGCGTGGATCGCGCAGGCGCTGCGCGACCGCGACGGGTTCTGGCGCGAGCGCGCCGCCGGGATCGCCTGGGAGACGCCGCCGTCCGAGGTCTTTCGCGGCTCGATCGAAGACCCGCACTGGTTCGCCGACGGCCGGCTCAACGCGACCGTCTCGTGCCTCGACCGGCACGCTGCCGCGCATCCGGGCGCCGTCGCATACGACTATCTGTGCGAGAACGGCGCGACCGAGCAGGTCACGTACGCCGACCTGCACGCCCGCGTGAACCGGCTCGCGAACGCGCTGCGCGCCGACCGCGTCGCGGCGGGCGATCGCGTGATCGTCTACATGCCGCTGACGATCGAGGGGATCATGGCGATGCTCGCGTGCGCGCGAATCGGCGCGATCCACTCCGTCGTCTACGCAGGCCTCGGCGCGACCGCGCTGCGCGACCGCATCGTCGATGCCGGCGCGAGCGTCGTCTTCGTCGGCGACGTGACGTACCGCCGCGGCAAGCCCGTCGACCTCAAGGGGATCGTCGACAAGGCGATCGACGGTCTCGAGCAGGTGCGGCGCGTCGTCGTCCACCGCCGGGAAGGCGCGCCGCTGCGCGACGCGCGCGAGGTCGATTGGGCGGCCTTCACCGCCGGGCAGAGCGCGGAGTGCGCGCCCGAGATCGTCAACGCGGAGCATCCGCTGTTCATCCTCTACACGAGCGGGACGACGGGGAAGCCGAAGGGCGTCGTGATGGCGCACGGCGGGTATCTCGTCGGCGCGTCGGCGATGCTGCGCGAGACGACCGGCATCACCCCCGACGACGCCTACTGGTGCACGAGCGACATCGGCTGGATCGTCGGCCACACGATGATGGTCTACGGTGCGCTCGCCAACCGCTACCGTATCATCCTGCGAGAAGGCTCGCCCGATTTTCCGGCCGCCGACGCGGTGTACGCGGCGATGGCGTCGTACCGGGTGACGCAGTTCTACACCGCGCCGACGCTCGCGCGGATGCTGCTGCGCCTCGGCGACGCGATGCTCGAGAAGCACGATCTTTTGTCGCTGAAGGCAATCTACTGCGCCGGCGAGCCGCTCAATCCCGAAGCCTGGCGGTTCCTGCACGAAAAGGTCGGGCGCGGACGCGTCGCGGTCTGCAATCAGTGGTGGCAGACGGAACTCGCGGCGCCGACCATCGGGTTTTTCCCGACCGCCGCGATCCATCCCGACCGCAGCGGCAAAGCGCTCGGGCCCATCGCGTTCTCGATCCGCGACGCGAACGGTGCGCCGCTGCCGGCGGATCAGGGCGGATTGCTCGTCGTCGAGACGCCGCTGCCGTATATGTTCGCGAGCGTATGGAACGATCCGGAGCGCTACGCGCAGTACTTCCGCTGGGGCGTCTATGTCGCGGGCGACGTCGCGACGGTCGACGCGAACGGGTACGTCACCGTGCGCGGGCGCGCGGACGACGTGCTCAACGTCGCGGGGCACCGCATCGCGACCGCTGACGTGGAGAGCGCGCTGGTCTCGCATCCGGCATGCGGCGAAGCCGGCGTCTGCGGCGTCCCCGACGAACTCAAGGGCGAGGCGATCGTGGCTTACGTCGTCCTGCGCGCCGGCCGCGAACACTCCGAAGCGCTCGCGAACGAACTCATCGCGCACGTCCGCGCGGAACTCGGCCCCATCGCCACCCCGTCATCAATCCGCTTCGCCGCCAAACTCCCGAAGACGCGCAGCGGAAAAATCATGCGCCGCCTGCTGAAAGCCCAGGAAACCGGCCAAGAACTCGGCGACGTCACCACCCTGGAAGAATAAGGCTGCGTCACGCTGAGCTTGTCGAAGCGCAGCCGCTTTCATGCCCGATCAGAGCGACGCTTCGACAGGCTCAGCGTGACAGGGCGACGAGGTCAGCGTAACGGTTTTTAGACGTGGAGGTAGCGGCGGCGGAGGTCTTCGTCGCCGCGGATTTGATCGGGCGTGCCTTCGAATTTCACTTCGCCCTGGTCGATGATGTAGCAGCGGTCGGCGACGGAGAGTGCGGAATAGAGGTTCTGCTCGACCAGAAGCGTCGTGATGCCGGAGGCTTTGATCTCGCGGATCACGTTCTCGACTTCGCGCACGATGAGCGGCGCGAGCCCTTCGGTCGGTTCGTCGAGGAGCAGCACCTTGACGTCTTGGAGCAGCGCGCGCGCGATCGCGAGCATCTGCTTCTCGCCGCCCGAGATCTCGTCGCCTTTGTGCGTGAGCCGTTCGCGCAGACGCGGAAACTTGTCGTAGACGTGGTCGAGCGTCCAGCCCGGCTTGCGCGTCGTCACCTGCGCGATCTTGAGATTCTCCGCCACGGTGAGGTTGGTGAAGATGCGCCGCTCTTCGGGGACCAGCGCGATCCCGGCACGGGCGATCGTCATCATGTCGCGGCCGACCAGTTCGTCGCAGTCGAGGGTGACGCTGCCGGTGCGCGGTTTGACCCAGCCGACGATGCTCTTGAGCGTCGTGGTCTTGCCGACGCCGTTGCGGCCCAGCAGCGCGACGGTTTCGCCGGCACCGACGTGAAGCGAGACGTCGCGCAGCACGTGCGAGTCGCCGTAGTAGGTGTTGATCGCCTCGACCTTGAGACGGGTCGGAGCGGCGACGGCCGTCGCGGCGGGCGCGCTCATGAGTGGGCGAGCTCCGTTTCGGAGTGTCCGCCGAGGTACGCTTCCTGCACGCGCGGGTTGTCGCGAATCTCGGCCGGCGTCCCCGTCGCGAGGACCGTTCCCTGGTGCAGCACGGTGATCGAATCGGAGATCCCCATGACCATCTCCATGTCGTGCTCGATGACGAGCACCGTCATCTCGGTCGAGAGTTTGCGGATGAGCGCCTCGGTCTTCCGGGCTTCGTCCTTCGACATCCCCGCCACCGGCTCGTCGAGGAGCAGGATCTGCGGCTGCGTCGCAAGCGCGATCGCGATGTCGAGGCGTTTCTTGTCGCCGTGGGCGAGGTCGCCGGCGCGCAGATCGGCGACGCCGGCGAGCTCGAGCCGCAGCAGCGCGCGGTCGGCGATCGCGTCGACGTCGTCGAGCCGCGTCGAGCGGCGGAAGAGCTGCAGCGCGAACGGACCCTGCACGCGAGCGAGTGCGGCGAGCCGGCAATTCTGCCGCACCGTCTGATCCGGATAGATGCTCGCCGTCTGGAACGCCTTCGCGATCCCGAGGTGCACGCGCCCGGTCCCGCTCACCCGGCTGACGTCGCGCCCTTTGTAGTTGATCGTCCCGGTCGTCGGCGCGATCGTCCCCGCCAGCATATTGAAGAACGTCGTCTTTCCGGCGCCGTTCGGACCGATCACCGCGCGCAGTTCACCCGGATCGACGCGAAAATCGATGTCGCGGTTGGCAGCGAAATGCCCGAACAGTTTGCCGAGCTTGAACGTCTCGATGATGCTCATCGGACCGCCGCGCTTCCCTTCGATGCCCGGCTTGAGGATCGGATCGGGCTCTTCGAGCGAGAGGCGCAGCGAGCGTTTGAAGACGGCGCGCGGATCCTTCTCGCGCTGGCGCAGCACGGTCGCCAGCCCGCGCGGCAAGAAGACGATGACGCCGACGAAGATCAGCCCTTCGATGAGCCGCCAGGCCGGAGTCTTCGCCGAGAGGACGTTCTCGAGGAACATGATGACGGCCGTCCCGGCGACCGGTCCGAAGATCGTCTGCACGCCGCCGACGATCGTGTAGATCACGAATGAGCCGCTGCGGTCGATGCCGACCGAGTCGACCGGGATGCTCCCGTCGAACAATCCGCGCAGCGCGCCGGCGAACCCGGTGAGCGCACCGGAGATCGCGAAGGCCGCGAGGCGGTACGCCGGCGCGTTGAAGCCGACCAGCGAGCTGCGCTGCTCGTTTTCGCGGATCGCGCCGAGCACTTCGCCGAACTGCGATCGCACGAGCATGCGGAAGAAGACGAGCACGACGAGCAGCGAGCAGCCCGCGAAGAGGTACCACACCCGCAGTTCACCGAGATCGCCGAACGGGCCGAGATTGAACGTCGGCAGGTGCGCGGTGAGATCGATGTTCCAAGGGCCGATCGGGAGCAGCGCGTTCGGCAGCGACTGCAGCCCGTCGTCGCCGTTCGTCCAATCCTTGGCCTGTTCGATGATGAAGAAGACCATCTGCGCGAACGCGAGCGTCAGCAGCGCGAAATAGATGCCGTAGAGCCGCACGGTCACCGCGCCGACGAGGACCGCCAGGATCGCCGTTCCGAGCGTCGCCCCCAGCGCCGCGAGCCAAAGGTTCGGGTGCTGCGGCATCGTGCGCAGCAGCAGGATCGCCGCGATGTAGCCGCCGCCGCCGTAGAACATCGCGTGCCCGTACGACAGGCTTCCGGCGTAGCCGAGCAGGAGGTTGAAGCCGATCGACGCGATGCTGACGATCGCGATCTGCGTCGCGAGCGTCGAGTATCCGCCGAGCGGATGCAGGACGAACGGGAAGAGCGCGATCCCCAGCGCGCAGAGCAACGCGAAGCGCACGTCGCGCGCGAACAGGCTCGTGCGCTCGCGCGCGGCGGGGGCGACCTCGGCGTCGGACGAGGCGGTCACTGGCGGATGACCTCGCTCTTGCCCAGCAGCCCTTGCGGACGGAACAGCAGCACCAACGCCATGCACAGATAGATCACGACGTTGGACGCCGGAGCGTACGCGAGGTTGGTGAGGCTTTGCAGTTCGCCGATCAGCAGACCGCCCAAGACGGCGCCCCAGAAGCTCCCGAGGCCGCCGACGACCACGACGACGAACGAGGGGACGAGGAACGCAAACCCGGTCGCCGGATCGATGCTGTAGATCGGGGTCGCCGCGGCGCCGACGAGCCCGGCGATCGCGGCGCCCAGCGCAAACACGATCGTCGAGGCGCGCTGGATGTTGCCGCCCAGCAGCTGCACCATGATCCGGTCGCGGATTCCCGCGCGCACGATCAGCCCGTAGTTGGTCCGTTCGATGAACAGCCACACGAGCGCCAGCATCACGATCACGCCGGCGGCGAAGAGCAGCCGGTACGCCGGATACGTGATCGGCCCGAGGGAGATCGACCCTTGCAGGGCCGCCGGCATCGCATACTGCTGCGTCGTCGCGCCGAAGATGAGGCGCAGCGTCTCTTCAACGACCAGCGCGATCCCGAACGTGACGAGCAATTGCGCCGTCGGTTCTTTCTCGTAGAAGAGGCGCAGCACGAGCCGGTCGAGCAGGACCGCGAAGATCGCGACGCTGACCGGCGCGGCGACGAACGCCCAGCCGACGCCGATGTGCTGGGCGACCACCAAGCCCACGTAGGCGCCGATCGCATAGAACGCGCCGTGCGCGAAATTCACCAGGCGCAGCGTCCCGAAGATGATCGTGAGCCCAACCGCGATCGCGACGTAGATCAGGCCGAGTACGAGACCACCGAGCAGTGCTTGAAAGAATGCTTCCACGTAGGTCCTCGAGCGGGCACGCCGGATAAGGAAACGGGCCAGCGCGCCCGAAGCGCTGGCCCGCAGGATTCGACCGTCGCGGGGGCTAGGCGGTTTCCATCTTGCACACGAGGCTCGACACCGGTGCGACGACGGACGGACCGTCGTGGACCTCGAGCACGCGGGCGAATTCAAAGCCGCCGGGACCGCGATCCTTCTCGGGGATCCCTTCGAGCACGAGGCACGAGTTCACGCCTTGGTGATCCTCTTTGCGATAGTATTCCTGTTCTTTGGTGAACTGGAATTTCGTGCCCTCGAGGGCGTTGATCACCTTCTCGGCGTCGATCGAGCCCGCTTTTTCGACCGCCATCTTGTAGATGTACATGTCGGCGTACGCGGTCTCGGCGCCGTTGGACGGCGGAAACCCGTACCGCTTCTGGAACGCGTCGACGAATTTCTTCGCGCCCGGATACTTGGCGGCGTGGTACTTCCAATAGAACGGCGCCGTCGAGACGACGTTGTCGAAGTTGTCCTTCGTGCCTTTCGCCATGTATTCGTCGACGAGGGGGACGAGGATCTTCGTCGATTTGGTGAGACCGAACTGCGCGGCCTGGTTGATGCACAGCACCATGTCCGCGCCGAACTCGGTGATCACGAGGACGTCGGGTTTCGCCGCCTGCGCCTGCTGGAGCATCGGCGAGAAGTCCTTCGTTCCGGGAAACGGCGTGAGGACGTTCTTGATCGTCTTCGCCCCCTTCGGCTCGACGACCGCGGTGATGTTGTCGTAGACCGAGTGGCCCCACGCGTAGTCGGCGGTGATGTGGAACCACTTGCCGGTGCCGTACTTCGTGACGAGCGTCTTCGCCAGCGACTGCGCGCTCATGTACGCGTCGTTGTAGCGGCGGAAGGTGTGGCGGTGACAGTTCTGATTCGTCGTCTCGTCGCCGTGTGTGAGCGTCGCCATGAAGATGACGCCCTTCTGCTGGCAGAGTCCCGAGACCGCGACCGCGGTACCGGTCGACGATCCGCCGGTGATCATGACGGCGCCGTCACGCTCGATCATGCGCTGGGCGTTCTCGGTCGCGACGCCGGCCTTCGTTTGATCGTCGCCCTCGGTCGGCTTGATCTTCATCCCCATGATGCCGCCCTTGGCGTTGATCTCGTCGATCGCGAGATGGTAGGCGCGCAGCTGATCGGTGCCTTGTTCGGCGTAGGGCCCCGATTGGGGAACGTTGAGCCCGACGACGATCTCTTTCGTCGGCGCGGCGATGACGTACGGTCCTCCACCGAACGCGAGCGCGGCCGCGCCGGCCGAGCCGGCGACGAAACGACCACGCGAGAGAGCCTGCTTCACGGCGCAACTCCTAAGAGGCGGATTGGTGAGGGAGCGACTTAGGTCACTCTCAGGAAACGTTCCTGCGTCCGAACGCCCGTCTTGCGAAAACTCTTGACAGCGCGGTACGGGCGGGAGTACGGTCGCAGGGGCCGTGTTCGAATATTTCGAACGAAATTTCATATACTGAAATGGCGGAGCTGCTCGGCACCGTCCGCAAAGCGTTGCGCGTCCTCGACTACCTCGCCGAATGCGAGGAGCCGGTGCCGATCAAGCGCCTTGCCGGCGAACTCGGACTGAACATTTCCAGCGCCTATCATCTGATGAACACGCTCGTCATCGACGGCTACGTCGATCGGGACGAGCGCACCGGCGCGTACGGTCTCGGCCCGAAAGTTGCGCGGCTCGGCGATGCGTATGCGCGCTCGTGGCCGGTCGAGCCGGCGCTGCGCGCGCTCGCGAGCGAACTCGGCGCCGCGACGCAAGAGAACGCGTACCTCGCGATGGTCAACGGCCGCGACGTGATCATCACCGACATCGTCGAGTCGCGCCAGCGGGTACGCGTGCACGCCCTCCATCGCGGCTACTCCGCCGATCTGCACGCCCGTGCGCTCGGCAAGGCGGTGCTCGCGTTTCTGCCGCCGGCCGCCGTGCGCGAACATTTCTCCGCGCATCCGCCGCGCCGCCTGACGCCGCGCACGCTGGTCACGATAACCGCGATCGAGACCGAACTCGAACGCGTGCGGCGCCGCGGTTACGGCGAAGACCTCGAAGAGTTCTGCGAGGGTGTGTGCTGTCTGGGCGCGCCGTTCTTCGCTCCGGACGGAGCGCCCGCGGGCTCGCTCTCCGTCTCCGTTCCGTCGTTCCGCTATCGACACGTCCGCACGTCGATGCGCGACGCGGTGCTGGCCGCAGCGCGCGCCGCGACCGCCGCGCTCGTCTCCGATCGGAGGTCCTCGCTTGGCTAACATGCTTTCCGCGCCCGCGCGTACCGAGCTCGGCGTCGCGCTGCTGCGCACGATGATCCGCATCCGCGTCCTGGAGGAGGGGATCGAAAAGCATTTCCTCGCCGGCGACATCCCGGGCTTCGCGCACCTCTCGATCGGCCAGGAAGCCGTCGCCGCCGGCGTGTGCGCGAACCTGCGCGCCGACGACGCGATCGCGTCGACGCATCGCGGTCACGGGCACACGCTCGCGAAGGGGACGTCGATGCGCGCGATGGTCGCCGAACTCTTCGCGCGCGCGACCGGCGTCTGCCGCGGCAAGGGCGGCTCGATGCACATCGCCGATTTCAGCGTCGGGATGCTCGGCGCGAACGGCGTCGTCGCCGGCGGCTTCGGCCTGGTAGCGGGCGCCGCGCTCTCGGCGGTGCAGCGGAAGACCGATCAGGTCGCGGTCTGCTTCTTCGGCGACGGCGCGACGAACCGCGGACCGTTCCACGAGAACCTCAACCTGTGCGCGATCTGGAACCTGCCGGCGATCTTCGTGCTCGAGAACAACCGCTACGCGTCGACGACCTCGACCGCCGAGACGATGAAGATCGCCGACGTATCGATCCGTGCCGCCGGATACGGTATCCCGGCGACGATCGTCGACGGGTTCGACGCGTTCGCCGTCTACGACGCGCTCGCGGCAGCGACGGCGCGCGCGCGCTCCGGCGGCGGCCCGACGTTCGTGGAGTGCAAGACGTTCCGCGCGCGCGGCCACTACATCGGCGATCCCGAACGCTACCGGCGCAAGGGTGAGGCCGACGATGTGATGCAGTCCGACGACCCGATTGTGCGGATGCAGGCCGGGCTCGGGGACGCGCTCTCGCCCGACGCGTTCGAGCGGCTGTGGAACGACGCGCGGGACGAGTTCGCCGACGCGGTCGCGTTCGCGCGCAACTCGCCGGCACCCGAACGCGACGAGGCGTTCTTCGGCGTCTTCTCCGGCGACCGCGATCCGGCCGATCCGGTCCACCGCATCGAAGCGCGCGAGCGCGACGCGCTCGTCCCGTTCGCGCCGCAGGTCGGCAGCGGCTCGCAGGGGAGCGGACACTGATGGCGACGATGACGTTTTCCGAGGCGACGCTCGCCGCGATGCGCGAGGAGATGCGGCGCGATCCGACGGTCTTCCTGATGGGCGAGGACATCGCCAAGCAAGGGGGGATCTTCGGCCAGTTCAAAGGGCTGCCGCAGGAGTTCGGCTTCGATCGGGTCCGCGACACGCCGATCTCCGAAGCGGCGCTTGTCGGCGCGGGCGTCGGCGCGGCGCTCACCGGCTGCCGTCCCGTGGTCGACATGCACTTCGCCGACTTCATCACCTGCGCGATGGACGAAGTCGTCAATCAGGCCGCCAAACTGCGCTACATGTTCGGCGAACAGTGCCGCGTGCCGATGACGCTGCGCGCGCCGGACGGGATCACCAAGTCGGCCGGCTCGCAGCACTCGCAGGCGCTCGAAGGCTGGTTCGTGCATACGCCGGGGCTCGAAGTGGTGATCCCGGCCGACGCCGAGGATGCGAAAGGCCTGCTCAAAGCGGCGATCCGCAGCGACAACCCGACGTTGTACTTCGAGCATAAAGCGCTCTTCCCGGTGAAGGGCGCCGTCCCCGACGACGACTTCGTCATCCCGCTGGGCAAGGCGAAGACGATGCGCGACGGCCGCGACGTCGCGATCGTCACCTACGGGATCACCGTGGGGCGTGCGCTCGAAGCGGCGACGATGCTCGAAGCCGACGGGATCGATGCGACGGTGATCAACCTGCGTACCGTGTGGCCGCTCGACTACGACGCGATCGCCGACGCCGCCGCGCGCACGCATCGCGTCGTCGTCGCACACGAGGCGGTGAAGATCGGCGGGGTGGGTGCCGAGATCGCCTCGTTCATCGGCGAGGCGTGCTTCGACGATCTCGACGGGCCGGTCGTGCGGCTCGGGGCCGCGCACGTCCCCGTCCCGTTCGCGCCGGTGCTGCAGGAGGCGGTGTATCCCAAAGCGCCGGCGATCGCCGACGCGGCGCGCCGTCTCGTGCGCCGCGAGCTGTAGCGTGCCCGCCGAAGTGGTGATGCCCAAACTCGGGCTGACGATGGAGAGCGGGACGATTGCGCGCTGGATCAAGACGCCCGGCGAGCACGTGCGCGCCGGCGAACCGCTGGTCGAAGTCTCGACCGACAAGATCTCCTACGAAGTCGAGTCGCCGGCGACGGGGACCGTCGTGCGCGCTCTCGGCAGCGACGGCGACGAGTTCGCGTGCGGCGACGTCATTGGCTTGATCGCGGTCGCCGGCGAGTCGGAGACGCCCGAAGCCGCGGCCGCCGCCGCACCGCGCGAACGCGTCGTCGAAACGCCGCTGCCGGCGACGTCGCCCGCTGCCGAGTCCGTTCATCACGCCGTCGACGGCGGCCGCACCATCGCATCGCCGGCTGCGCGCCGGCTCGCACGCGAACGCGGCGTCGCATTGCGCGAGGTCCGCGGGACGGGGCCGCGCGGCCGCATCACGATGGCGGACGTTGCGGAACGCGCAGAACGGCGACCGCCGCAGCCGGAGCGCGTCCCGTCCCGTAATGGTTTTCCGCCGCAGCTTCCGATCGAACGGCGCGCCATTTACCGCAAGATGACCGACGTCGCGTCGATCCCGCTCGCGCAGGTCGAGACGGTCGCCGTCGCCGACGCCGTCAAAGCCCTCATCGACGCGCGGCGCGATTTCCGCTGGACGGCGTTCGCGGTGTTCGCGATCGCGCGTCTGCTGCGCGAGCACGACCGCCTGCGCATCGACGCGAGTACCGGCGCGCCGTTCGAGGCGCTCGACATCGGCGTCGCCGCCGACACGCCGCAGGGGCTCATCGTCCCCGTCGTCCGCGACGCCGGTTCGCGTTCGCTCGCCGAGATCGAGCACGAGATCCAGCGGCTCGCCACCGCCGCGCGCAGCGGGACGCTGCGTCCCGACGATCTTGGCGGCGCGTGCTTCTCGCTCTCCAACGTCGGGCCGCAAGGGATCGAACGTGTCGCGCCGCTTCCCGATCCGCCGCAGACGGCGATCCTCGGCATCGGCGCGGCGACCCAGCGTCCTGCCGTCGTCGACGGCACGCTGCGCGCGGCGACGATGCTGACCTGCGTGCTCACCTTCGATCACCGTCACGTCGACGGCGCGCCGGCGGCGCGTTTTCTCGCCGACTTCGCGCGGGCGTGCGCCGCGCCGGGAGTGCTGCTGTAATGCAATGGTTCGGCGACCACGAGCCCACCGCGATCGTGACCGGCGGCGCGTCGGGGATCGGCAAAGCGACGTGCGAACTGCTGGCAAAGGACGGCTACCGCGTTGCGGTCGCCGATCGCGACCGGGCCGGCGCCGAGGCGGTTGCGCACGCGATCGACGGCTACGCGTTCGCCGTCGACGTCGCCGACGAAGCGTCGGTCATCGCGCTCTTCGAAGCGGCGGCGGCCGCGTTCGACGGCCGGCTCGATGCGCTGGCGACGCCGGCCGGGATCGCCGAGACGACGCCGTTCCTCGAGCTCACGCCGGAGATCTTCCGCCGCGTCAACGAGATCAACGTGGTCGGCACGTTCTTGTGCATCCGCGCAGCCGCGAAGCGGATGCGCGAAGGCGGCCGGATCTGCACCGTCGCCAGCGTCGCCGGGAAACGCGGCGGCGGTCTCTCGGGGACGGGCGCCTACGCCGCGAGCAAAGGCGCGGTGCTTGCGCTCTCGCGCAGCGCCGCGCGCGCGCTCGCGCCGCAGGGGATCGCGGTGAATTGCGTCGCGCCCGGACCGACCCTTACGCCGATGCTCGATCGCCCGTTCAGCGATCCCAACCAGAAACAGCGCGTCGAGAGCATGACCCTGCTCGGACGCTCGGGAGATCCCCGCGAGATCGCCGAGGCGATCGCGTGGCTGCTCTCACCGCGATCGTCGTACGTCGTCGGGGAGACGGTGACGGTCGACGGCGGACTCATGCTGGACTAACCCACCGAGGAGGAGATATGACCGACCCGACCACGCGCCCCGGATCGATCTCGCGCGGCCGCTTCGCCGCCGGGACGGCCGCGGCGCTCGCCTCGATCGCGGTGATCAAGGCACCCGCGCGCGCCGCCCAGTTCGCGTATAAGTACGCCAGCAACGTCTCCATCGACCATCCGCTCAACGTGCGGATGAAAGAATGCTGGACGGCCGTCAACCGCGAGACGAACGGCGCGCTCGAAGTCCAGATCTTTCCGAACAACCAGCTCGGCGGCGACACGCAGGCGCTGCAGCAGCTGCGTTCGGGCGCGCTGCAGTTCTTCACCCTCGACGGCGGAATTCTGCAGTCGGTCGTGCCGGTCGCGGCGATCCAAGCGGTGGGTTTCGCGTTCAGCGATTCGCGGCAGGCGTTCGGCGCGATGGACGGGGCGCTGGGCGACTACGTGCGCGACGCGATCCGCGCCGCCGGCCTCTACGTGCATCCCAAGATGTGGGAGAACGGGATGCGTCAGATCACGTCGTCGAGCAAGCCGATCCGCAACGCGGCCGATCTCGAAGGCTTCAAGATCCGCACGCCGCCCGGCGCGCTGTGGGTCGATCTCTTCAAGTCGCTCGGCGCCGCGCCGGCGCCACTCAACTTCAGCGAAGTCTACACCGCGCTGCAGACGCACGTCTTCGACGGTCAGGAGAATCCGTACGCGATCATCGACGTCGGCCGGCTATACGAGGTGCAGAAGTATCTCAGCGTGACCAACCACATGTGGTCCGCCTTTCACTTCCTGGGCAACGCGGATGCCTGGAAGGCGCTTCCGCCCAACGTGCAGGCGTCGGTCGAACGCAACGTCGCCAAGTACGCGCTCCTCCAGCGCCGCGACACGCAGCTGCGCAACGAATCGCTGGCGGAGAAGCTCGTGCGTCGCGGGATGACGCTCAACCGCGCCGACACCAGCGGCTTCCGTACCAAACTCTCCAGTTCCGGATTCTACACGCGCTGGAAAGCCACGTTCGGCGAAAAAGCCTGGTCGCTGCTGGAGAAGACCTCCGGGAAGCTGGCATAGTCACGCTGAGCCCGTCGAAGCGTCGCCTTCCCTCTGCACGAAGGAGGCGGCGCTTCGACAAGCTCAGCGCGACGAGGGCATCTCACGCCGCAGCTTGCGCTGCCGCGATGCGGGCGCCGAGTTCGTCGTTCGTGTACGCTTTTTCGCCGATGCCCCAGGAACCGTCGATCGCGTGCGTGATGTTCGCGAACGTCTTGTCCTTCGGCAGCGAGTTGAGCGAGCCGATGACGGCCGGCGTCACGAACACGTTTCCGGTGAGGCCGTGGCGCGCGAGGTGTGCTTGAGAGAGCCGGGGCAGGATCTGCCTAGGGCGCGGACCGGTGCGGCCCCCGCCGCACCGAAGCGGTACCGAAAAATCGCGCGCCGAATGCGGCAGGTCGTGTTCCGCTTCCGCGTTCTCGCGCTCGCGCTGCTGGCGACCGGCTGCGTCTCGTCGGCCCCTCGCCTCTACCTTCCCTACGAACTCGAGGCGAACTGCGAGAGCAGATCGGTCAAGCAGACCGCGATCAACTCGATCGTCGCTTCCATCGACGACACGATCCGTCCCGGAACGTATCCCGGTGACGCCGTGATGCGTCCGATCGTGCATCGCGGCGGCGGCGTGATCGCACGGTGGCACGATCAGCCTCTGCGCGCGCCGGATACCGCCAAGGCCCTCGGCGTGAACGGCGACCTGATCTTGCGCCGCGCGGTGATTACGAACCAGATCAACGTCGCCCAGCACTGGCGTCCGGTGTGGCTGACGTTCGCGACGCCGCGCGGCGATGTGACCGTGCTCGAACGCGCCTACGACATCCAGGACGTCTGCATCGAAGGGACGCGCCAGGCGTAACGGTTCAGCGTCGCGGGGTTCGCACCCAGCGGCGCAGATCGGCGCCGATCAGGGTTTCGATCAGCAGCGCCGCGATGAGCATCCCGGTCTCGATGAACGTGAACGCGCGCTGCGAGGGCATGCCGGGCCTTGCTATCACCCCGGCAGCGACGAGCAGGCCGGCGCCGGCGGCGAACCGCAGCAGACCGGTCAGCAAAAGGCGCGGCGTCCGCACGCCGCCGGCGACGTCGCGAAGCAGACGCAGCGGCGGCCGCGTGCCCACGTCCCAAACGATGAATGCGAGCGCGTTCAGCACGATGGACGCCGCGAAACGCGCCACGATCACCGGCGACATGTGCCCCTCATCCGTGCGGCCTCACGCGCGGGCCTGCTTCCGCAGCGCGCAACCGTGCCGCGCCCGGCCGCTCCATTCTCCCTCCCGCCTTGCCGAAACGGGAAAGAGAATGGTACGGCTCGTCCTCCTCCCCAATCCGATAGCCATATGCCGCCGGTGAACGAAGCCGCGCTGGGCCTTTGCCCGAATCCGCGTTGCGAGAACGGGCGCATCGGCACCGCGGTCGAGCGGTATCCCGGGCCGGGTGAATACTGCCCGCTCTGCGGCGATTATCTCCAGCCGGTCGAACGCGGTGCTGCGCCGCCCGCACCTGCGGCGGCGCCGCCGCAGCCACCGATCGTGGCGGCACATCCCGCGGTGATGCCGCCGCCGGCGGAGCCGCCACCGAGTGCCGTCGTGCCCGCCGCGGAGACCGTCGCACCCGCCGAGGCCGTCGCCCCCGCCGAGAAGGTCGCCGCGCCCGCCCAGGCCTCCGCGCTCAGGCCCGTCGCCGCCGCTGCCGCCGTCCCCAAGGAAGCGGTACCCCTCGATGCGCCACACGCGGGATCGTCACCGGCGCCGGCGACACCGCGTCCCCGCCCGCGGGGGCGCATGCTCGCGGGGATCGTCGGCGCCGGGGTGCTGGCGAGCGCCGTCGCCGCATTCGCGTTCCTCCATCCGACGGGGCGGCCTGCTCCGACGGGGCACGACGACGGGCAGCCGCCGACGTCGACGTCGTTTCGCGCGGCGGATCTCGACGCCGTCGCAACCGCACCGGCGACCGCCGGCCGGATCGTCAAGCCGAGAAAGGCGAAGTCGCGCGCGGCGGAGTCGACGCGCGTGAAGCCGTCGCCGCAAGCGCGGCGGTCGCCGCAGGCGACCCCGTCACCGCAGGCGTCGTCGTCGCCGCAGGCGTCGCTCTCACCGCAAGCGTCGGTGACTCCGGCCGCGGCGGCGAGCAAGCCGCCGAAGACCGCGGCATCACGATCGCTCGCGAGCCGCGCCGGCGCAAGCGTACAGCGACACGGTTCGCCGGCGAAGAACCCTGCGCACGACGCTACGACGGTCTCGACCGCGACGAGCATCCCCCCTGCGGTTGCGAGCGTTGCGAGTGCGTTACCCGCGAGCCAGGGGTCGCCCGCCGATGCGACGCCGACTCCGCGGTCCACGCCGTCGCCGCTCGCCTGCTCCCGTCCCGATCTGCCGCCGACCGTGCTGCGAGCCGCAACCCCGGAAACGGCGCCGATGGCGCAGCTTCAAGGGGTCGTCGGAACCGTGCGGGTTGTCGTGTCGCTGAACGCACAAAGCCGCGTCGTCGCGGCCCGCGTCGAGAGCTCGCCGAGCGTCCTGCTCAACCGCTCCGCCCTCGCCGCGGCGCGCACGTCACAGTTCAAGACGCAGATCAAGAACTGCGAACCTGTCGCCGCGGACTTCCTTTTCGACGTGACGTTTCAGTAGCGCCGCACGAGCGCGATCTCGCGCCGGTCAGCGCGATTCGTCGGGCCAGGATGCGATCTCGCCGAGTGCAGCGCTCTTGAGAACTTTCAATCCGAGCATCGCGCATTTCATGCGGGTCGGTGATATGCCGATCCCGACGTTCTCGAGCACGGCGTCCTGCGGCAGTCGCGCGACGTCTTCGAGCGGCATCCCTTTGATGCTTTCGGTCAGCATCGACGCCGACGCCTGCGAGATCGCGCAGCCCTTCCCGCTGAATCGCACGTCGGCGACCTTCCCGTCGGCGACGAGCAGCTCCATGCGGATCGTATCGCCGCACAGCGGATTCAGATCCTCGGCCGACGCGTCGACTCGCTCCAGGTGCCCGAAATTCCGCGGATTGCGGTAGTGATCGAGAATGTACTCTTTGTAAAAATCGTCCATACGCTAACCGAGACCGAAGACGCCGGCGGCTTTGTCGAGCGCGCGTACCAGCGCGTCGACGTCGGCTTCGGTGGTGTAGAGATAGAACGAGGCGCGCGCGGTTGCGGGCCAGCCCATTTTCTCCATCAGCGGCATCGTGCAGTGGTGGCCTGCGCGCACGCAGACGCCTTCGGTGTCGAGGATCGACGCGAGATCGTGCGCGTGGATGTCGCCGAAGTTGAACGAGATCACGCCGCCGCGCCGCGCTGCGTCGCGGGTTCCGTAGACGTGCAGGCCGCGCGCTTCGAGCCCGCGCAGCGCGTCGAGCGCATACGCGGTCAGCCGGATCTCGTGCGCGCGAATCCACTCCATCCCGATCGCGCTCAAGTAGTCGACCGCGGCACCCAGGCCGATCGCGTCGGCGATATTGCTGGTCCCCGCTTCGAACTTCCAGGGGAGTTCGTTGAACGACGTCGTCTCGTAGGAGACGCGTTTGATCATGTCGCCGCCGGTAAGGAACGGCGGCATCGCTTCGAGCAGCGCGCGCTTGCCGTAGAGAAACCCGATCCCGGTCGGTCCGCACATCTTGTGACCGCTCGCGGCGAGGAAGTCAACGTCGAGGGCCTGCACGTCGACGGGCATGTGCGGCACCGACTGGGCGGCATCCACCAGCACGACCGCGCCGTGCGCGTGCGCACGCGGGACGATGACGTCGAGCGGCGCGATCGAGCCGATCGTGTTCGAGACGTGCGTGAGCGCGACGAGCTTCACGCCGTCGAGCAGCGTCTCGAGATCGTCGAGCACGAGCTCGCCGTCGGCGTCGGCCGGGATGTAGCGCAGCTGCGCGCCGGTCTTCGCCGCCAGGAGCTGCCACGGCACGAGGTTCGAATGGTGCTCCAGCTGGGTCGTGAGGATCGCGTCGCCCGGGCCGAGGTTGGCCAGGCCCCACGAGAACGAGACAAGGTTGATCGCCTCGGTCGTGTTGCGGGTCCAGATGATCTCGGCGGTGTCGGCCGCGTTGACGAAGCGCGCCACTTTGGCGCGCGCCGCCTCGAACGCGTCGGTCGCGCGCGCGGCGATCTCGTAGACGCCGCGGTGGATGTTGGCGTTGTAGTGCTCGTAGTAGTCGACCAGCGACGCGATCACGGCGCGCGGCTTCTGCGACGACGCCGCCGAGTCGAGATAGACCAGGCGTTTCCCGCGGGAGTTCGTCGTCGCGAGGATCGGAAAGTCGGCGGCGATGCGCGCTTCTTTGGGGTCGGCGGCCAGCATCAGTCGAGCTCCGTCGCGTCGTCGATCTTGCCGTCGAGCGCGGAACGCACTTCGTCGCGCAGCGCTTCGCTCGGGAACCGGCCGATGACGGGTTCGAAGAATCCCAGCGTGATCATCCGCAGCGCCTCGGGCCGCGCGATCCCGCGGCTGGACGTATAGAACAGCGCGTCCTCATCGAGCGAGCCGACGGTCGCGCCGTGGAACGCCTTGACGTCGTTCGCCGCGATCTCGAGCGCCGGGATCGAGTCGATGTGCGCGCGCTTCGAGAGCAGCAGCGCGTCGTCGCGCAGCGACGCGTCGGAGCCGTGGGCCTTCGGCCGGATGACGATGTTCCCGATATAGCGGCCTTGACCGCGATCGGTCGCGGCGCTGCGCACGACGGTGTCGGAGGTCGTGTTGCCGACGGCGTGGATCGTCGACGTCTGCAGGTCGACGTGCTGAAGGCGCGTGTTGAAGAAGAGCGCCGACGTATCGGCGTTCGCGCCCTCGGCGTCGAGCTGCGCGCCGAGGACGGTGCGCGCCAGGGTCGCGCCGAGTTCGGCGAGGTGCCAGCGGATCGCACCGTCACGCTCGCAGCGCGCGCTGCGCGTGAACGCGATCCGCGCCTGCTCGTCGAGCTGCTGGACGGTGACGTAGTCGAGCTGCGCGCGCTCGCCGACCTGCGCTTCGACGATCCCGCAGACGAACGGCGCGCCGTCGCCGAGATGCCGCTCGATGACCGTCGCGCGTGCCCCGCGGCCGAGGACGACGACGATGTGCGGGAAGATCGCCTCGTCGCGCGCTTCGGAGTTCGCGAACACCAGTTGGATCGGCGCGTCGAGGACGACGCCGTCGGGGACATAGACGAACGCGCCGCAGTTCTGGAACGCCGCGGCGAGCGCCGCGAAGCGGTCGCCGCGCGGATCGACGATGCGATGGAGCACCGCTGCGAGCAGCTCGCCGTGCGAGGCGCGCGCGTCCGCGAGCGGCAGAACGACGACGCGGCTGTCCGGAGCGTCGACGGGTGCGTCGAGGTAGACCGCGCCGAGATGGACGAGCCCGCCGGCGTTGGCGGTTTCGAGCGCCGGGCGGTCGACGACGATTTCGAGCGACGCGTCGTCGCGTGCTACGGCGCGTTCCGCGCCGCGTACGGCGAGTGCGGCGAGCGGCGAGATCGTTTGCTCGCGGCGTCCGCTCGCCCACGTCAGATCGTCGAAGGCGAGCTTCGCGTAGTCGTGCTTCCAGCCGCGGCCGGGACGCATCCCGGGCACCGGCAGCTCTTCGTAACGCGCGAACGCATCGCGCCGCGCCTGCGCGTCGACCGCACCGCCGCCGGCGGAGCCGAGCGCATCCAGGGCGTCGATCGCGGCGTCGAGCGTTGGCCGCGTCGGCGCGAACGGAATCGCCGCGAGCGTCTCGGCGGCGGCGGTGTTAGGCACGAGCGGCGGCGGCCTCGTCACGGATTGTGTCGTAGCCTTCGCGCTCGATCCGTTCGGCGAGATCGGGGCCGCCCGTCTTGACGATCCGGCCGTCCATCATCACGTGGACGACGTCGGCCGGGAGATGGCGCAGAATGCGCGGGTAGTGGGTGATGACGAGAAAGCCCATGTCGCGTCCGTCGTCGCTCTCGCGCAGCGCGGTCGCCGCGCGGCCCACCGACTGCAGGGCATCGACGTCGAGCCCGGAGTCGGTCTCGTCGAGGATCGCGTACTTCGGCGCGAGGATCGCCATCTGCAGCATCTCCAGGCGCTTCTTTTCGCCGCCGGAGAAGCCGTCGTTCACGTAGCGGCCGAGAAAGGCCGGATCCATGTCGAGGACGTCGAGCTTCTCGAAGACCAGCTGGCGGAACTTGGCGGGCGTCAGGTCGCCGGGGCGTACGGATTGGCGCGCCGTGCGCAGGAAGTTTGCCACCGAGACGCCCGGGATCGCCGCCGGGTACTGAAAGGAGAGGAAGAGCCCCGCCTTGGCCCGCTTGTCGGGCGCGAGCTCGAGCATCTCCTCGCCGTCGAGCGTCACCGAGCCGCTCTCGACCTGGTAGCCCGGATGGCCGGCGATCGTGAACGCGAGCGTCGATTTGCCGCTGCCGTTCGGCCCCATGAGCGCGTGCACGCGCCCCGGCTCGACGGTAAGATCGATCCCCTTGAGGATCTCGTTCCCTTGGACCGCGACCCGCAGGTCGCGCGTAATCAGACCGCGCGCGTTGGACATGCCAGGCTATCGTAGGCGGCCGGTGGAAGAAAGTCAAGGAAACTCTGGACTATCTGCGACTTCCGTGGTACGGTCCGGGGTGGATGCACGACCGGTTCTTCGAGTCGACGCGGGGGAGGATCGTCGGCGCGCTGCGCGAGCGGCACGCGGCGTCGGCGTTCGACCTCGCCGAGCTCTTCGGGCTCTCCCCCAATGCGATCAGGCAGCAGCTCGTCATTCTCGAGCGCGACGGCCTCATCGCGGGGCGCAGCGTGCGGCGCGGCAAGACCAAGCCGACTGTCGAGTACTCGCTCACCCCCGAGGCGGACCGCTACTTCCCGCAGCGGTACGATAAGATGCTCAATGCCGTGCTGCGCGAGATCCGCGACGCCGGCGGCGACGATGCGGTGAAGGCGGTGTTCGAGCGAATCGGCCGGCGCTCGGCCGAGCGGATGAAGTCCGCCGTGATCGATTTGACGACCGAGAAGCGGATGGCGACGGTCGTCTCGGCGCTCAAAGCGTCGGGCGTCACCGCCGAGCTGCGCGCCGGCGAGGACGGGAAGCTGCTGCTGCACGAGCACGCCTGCCCCTACGCGGCGGTCGTCGCCGAGAATCCGGAAGCGTGCGGCGCGATCCACACCCTGCTCGAGCATGTGGTCCCGGGCCAATCTGCGCAAGTCGAAAGCCTTGCAACCGGCGGCACCGAATGTCGATTCGAAATTAGCGTCGACCCCTCCGAGAAAGCGACCGTTACCGCGTCATGAATTTCGCCAAGTTCCAGCAGCTCGTCGAGCATCGCACCGGTTTCCGGACGATGGAGAGCCCGACCGCGACCGGCGAGTACTTCAGCGATTCGTGCGGCGACCTCTACACGTTCTTTCTGAAGGTCGGGCCGGGCGACGTGATCGAGGACGTCTCGTACTTCACCACCGGCTGCGGCTTCGGCACGGCGACGTGTTCGCTGCTGGTCGAACTCGTCCGCGGCAAGACGGTCGACGAAGCGCTCGCGATCAGCGACGCCGACATCGAAGCCGCGCTCGACGGCTACCCGGAGAAGAAGAGAGACTATCCCGAACGCTCGCGCCTCGCGCTGAAGGCGGCGATCGAGGATTATCGCAAGGGCCGCGCCGAGGGCCGCATCACCGATGCGATGCTCGAACAGGCGCGCGGAATCGCCGCCGCGGCGGCCGCCGCAAATCAGCCCGGTACCGGTACGACGTCGCAGGACGAAAATGCCGCGCCGAAAGTGCTGAACGACGGCGGCACGCTGACGATCAAACTGCACTAGCGATGCGCGCGCGCTCGGCGTTCGCGGCGATGCTCGGGGCGGTGCTGCTCGGCGCGGCGCCGGCGCCTTCGCCCCAAGCGAGCCCGTCACCGCGCATCACGATCACCTGCATCCGCACGCCGATGTGGGTATTCACACCCGGCAACGACCGCCCGAGCCGGACGCCCGAGCCCGAGGCAAAGCTCGGCGAGACGTTCGCGCTCGTCGGCGGCCCGCGCAGCACCCTCGATGGAACGCAGTTCTACGAAACCAACGTGACGATCGTCGAACCGGGCCTGCCCGGCCATTACTGGGTGCTGCGCACCTGCGCGAACCCGGTTTAGTCAGCGCGCGACGGCTTCGACGTTGAGGTTGATCGCGACGTCGTAGGCGGCGATCAACGCGCCGCCGGGGGTCGTCTTGCCCCAATTGAGTCCCCAGTCGCGGCGATCGACCGTCGTCGCCGCGACGTACCCGAGGTGGGCGCGATTGCGGCCGTCGGTCATCTTGCCGAGCATCTTGCCGCTGAGGGTGACCGGTTTCGTCACGCCGTGCATCGTGAGGTCGCCGGAGACGGTGAACGCTTGCGCCGTTCCTTCGATCTTCTTGGCGACGAACGTGATCGTCGGGTACCTCTCGATCGCAAACCAGTCGTCGCCGCGCAGTTCTTTGTCGCGGTCGGCGCTATGCGTGTCGAGATCCTTCGCGCTCAGCGTCGCGCTGATCGCCGAGGGCAGATCGCCGGGTCCGATCTCCATCGTGCCGCTCGTCACCGGGATCTGTCCGCGGACCTGCGAGATCGCCAGGTGCACCACGGTGAATTCGGCTTGCGTGTGATTCGGGTCGAGCGTGTACTCGGCGGCGTAGGCGACGCACGGAGCACCGAGGGCCGCGACGACGGCCGCAGCAGCGAGGAAACGACGGATCACGGGACCTCCCAGGAGCGACTGCAGACCATCATCGCCGGAGGAGATGTGAGTTTTCTGAGGGAGGGAACGAGCGGGTGCGATGCTCCGTCTCGCGAACGCCGGGCGCGATGCTGAGATTCGTCCGCCTGATTGCCGCCGCAGCGTTCGCGCTGCTCGCCGGCGCACCGCCGGCTGCCTCCGCTGCTCCGTCCGCCGATGCAGCCTACGCGCGGCTTGCGGCGTCGTACTTCGCGGAATCGTTCCGCGCTTCACCGGCAAACGCGACGCAGACGGGGGTCCACGACTACGACGCGCTGCTCGATGCCGCCGACGCCGCCGCGTTCGCAGCGCAGCTGGCTCGCGACCATCGGTATCTCGACCGGCTCGCGGCGCTCGATCCGAACGCCATGTCGCCGCGCGGTGCGCTCGACCGGGCGATGCTCGAGAACGCGCTGCGCGACGACCTGCTGCTGAACGGATCGATGCAGGTGTGGAAGCGGCAGCCGGACGGCTACGTGCAGACCGCGAGCAGTGCCGTCTTTTCGCTCATTGCGCGCCGTTTCGCGCCCGCCGATGTGCGGCTGCGCGACGCCGCTGCACGCGAGGAGCAGATCCCGCGATTGTACTCGCAGGCGCGCGAAAATCTCACCGGCGTCGATGCGGACACGGCGCTGATCGGGTACGACGACGCGATCGGGTCGCTCGACCTCCTGCAGCACACCGTCCCGCAGGCGTTCGCCGGCGCGGGAGACCGTGCCGCGTGGGCGCGTTTGCGTCGCTCCACGTCGATCGCCGTCGCCGCGACGAAGGAGTTCGCCGCGTATCTGAAGCGGCGCTTCGTCGCACATCCGAGCGGCACGTACGCGATCGGCGCGGCGAACTATCGCGCGCGGCTGAAGTACGAAGAGGGGATCGACATCCCGCTCGATCGCTACCTCGCGATCGGCGAGCGCGCGCTCGCGCAGACGCACGCGCAGATGGTCGCGACGGCGAAGCAGATCGATCCGCACGCGTCGACGCAGGCAGTGCTGGCACGGCTCTACCGCGTCCACCCGCGCCCGGAGCGCTTGCTGGCCGCGGCGCAGGCTGATCTGGTGAAGCTGCGCGCGTTCATCGTCGCGCGCCGCATCATCGACCTGCCGCCCGACGCGAGCATCCGCGTGACCGAGACGCCCGCATTTCTGCGCGCAACGACGGTCGCGTCGATGGATCCGCCGGGACCGCTCGAACGTACGGCCTCGCAAGCCTATTACAACGTCACGCCGCCCGATCCGCGCGACTCGCCGAGCGTTCAGGAGCAGTATCTCGGCGCGTTCAACGACTACGAGCGGCCCATCGTATCGGCGCACGAAGTGTACCCGGGCCACTACACCAACTTCACGATCGACAAGCATCTGCCGCTGACGCTGACCGAGAAGCTGCTGGGGGCGTCGTCGTTCGCCGAGGGATGGGCCCACTACGGCGAACAGATGATCGTCGACGAAGGGTGGGGCAACGGCGATCCGCGCGTCCGCTTGATGCAGCTGCGCGAGGCGATCTGGCGCAACGCGCGATTCGTCGCCGGCGTGAAGATGCACACGCAGGGGATGACCGTCCGGCAAGCGATCCGGCTGTTCGAGACACAGGCGTTTCTCGATCCCGCCAGCGCCCGCGGCGAAGCGCGCCGCGGCACCCAAGATCCGACGTACGGTTACTACACGCTGGGCAAAATGGAAATCCTCAAACTTCGCGCCGACTACAAGAAAAAAATGGGACGCGCGTTTACGCTCGCGCGCTTCCATCACGAGCTGCTGCAGTACGGCGATCCGCCGATCCCGCTGCTCCGTCCGCTGCTGCTCGGCGCTGCGGACGACGGATCGGCACTATAAGTGCTCGCTGCACGGCCTCGGCGATCGGCGAGAACCGTCTCTTCGCGGCCTTCATCGCCGGAGCAGCCCGCCGAACTGTTCGCGCGCGACCTCGTAACACTCGCACGACGCGTTTTCGAGCCCGTTCCGATCGAGAACGCTGATCGTTCCCAGAGCAGATCGAATGACGCCGGCTTGCTGCAGGATTCCGACCGCAATCGTCACGCCCGAACGATTGGTGCCGAGCATTATCGCGAGATACTCGTGGGTCAGCGGATAACATCGGACGCGACGCGATCGTGCGTCATCAAGAGCTACGGGCGCATCGCTCGTAAACTCCGTGCAGACGATTGCATGCCGCCAGCTGACCGAGCATGTTGACGTTTGCCTGAAGATAACGGTGCAGCAGCCGCCGAAACCCCTCGCTCGTCGCGCTCATCTCGCGAGATAATCGGGCGCTGACTCGCACCGCAGGGCTGCGGACCTGACCATAACAGTCGTTTGCGGTGCTCGAAGCGCCCAGGAGGAGCGGAAAGGCCGACCACCCCTTCGCGACCGATCGTGCCGACCTCGATTTGGTGGCAGTCTTTCATGCGGGTGACGACCGACAGACCGCACTCCAGCGGAAAGTACACGTCTTTGGGTCGGTCAAGACGCGCATTCGGGTAGGTCTTCGGCGCCTGCGCGAAATTCTCGAAACCGGAACCGATCGGCTCCGCTGATGGGGCTACGGCGCGAGATAGGGATTGGTGCGGCGTTCGACCCCGATCGTCGTCGCCGGACCGTGACCCGGAACGACGACCGCATCGTCGGCGTGATCGAGCAGTTTGGTGCGGATCGAGCGCACGATGTCGGCGAGCGACGTTCCGCCGAGATCCCAGCGGCCGACGGCGCCGGCGAACAACGTGTCTCCGGTGAACAGCATCGTTCCGCCTGGTGCCTCCAGCGCGAACGACGTCGAGCCCGGCGTGTGGCCGGGGGTGTGCAGAACGCGCAGCGCGAGCGCGCCGGCACGCAGGACGTCGTCGTCGGCCAGGTCGCCGTCGAGCGCGACGATCTGCGACGGCGGCACCATCCCCAGCCATCGCGCCTGCGCGCCGAGCGTCGCGTAGAGCGGCAGATCGGCGGGATGCAGCAGCGCGTCCCCGCCGATCCGTTCGCGCAGCGGGCCGAGGGCGCCGATGTGGTCGATGTGCGCGTGCGTGTGCACGAGGTACCGCGGCCGCAGCCCGCGTTCGGCGAGGCGCGCGGCGATCTCGTCGACGTCGTCGCCGCCGTCGATGACGATCGCGTCACCGCCGGCCGGGTCCCCGAGGATCGTACAGTTACAGGCCAGCATCCCGACCGCGAACGTCTCGACGATCACGCACCGTCTCCATGCGGTTCGTCGGCGCGTCCGAGCGCGAAATCGCGATAGGTGCGATCGAAGTATCCGAGCGGCTCGCCCTCGCGGTGGCCGGCCTCGAGCACCTGCCCCAGGAAGATCGTGTGCGTCGACGCGGTGAGCTCTTCGGTCAGCGCGCAGTCGACGAACGCGAGCGTTCCGTCGAGAACCGGGGAACCGCTGGGGCCGATGCGGTACGCGACGCCGTCGAAGCGCGAGCGCGGTTCGCCGCCCGCGAAGCGCTCGGCGAGCGCGCGCTGCTCGACCGCGAGGATGTTGACGCAGAACCGCTGCGACCGCGCGATCAGCGGGTGCGCCGTCGCCTCGCGGTTGACGCAGATCAGCACCGTCGGCGGCTCGGCCGAGACGCTGGCGAACGCGTTCACCGTGAAGCCGTGGATCCGCCCGTCGTGCGCGGTAGTGACGATCGCGACCCCGGTCGCAAACCGCCGCATCGCGGCGCGGAAGTCGTCAGTCGACGCGAGCACCGATCCCGACCCCGTCACCGATCGGCACGATGGTGGCGTCCAGCGCGGGATGGTTGAGAAACACCTTGTTGAACGCGCGAATCGCCTTCGTATTGGCGTCGTCGGTCGATTTCGCCGGTTCGGCCGACTCACCGTGCCAAAGCAGGTTGTCGACGATGACGATCCCGGAACGCTTGAGCATCGGGACGACGGCCTCGAGATAGGCTTCGTACTCGGTCTTGAGCGCGTCGATGAAGACGATGTCGAGGTTGCGCTGCGGAAACCACTCCAGCACTTCGAGCGCCGAGTGGTTGATGATCTCGATCCGCTCGTCGACGCCGGCGCGGCGGAAGTAGCTCTGCGCGATCGCGGTACGCTCCATGTCGGGGTCGATCGTCCAGATGCGGCCGGCGGGCGGGAGCGCGAGTGCCATCCAGAGCGTCGAATAGCCGTAGGCCGTTCCCAGTTCCAAGATGCGATTCGCCTGCTGCGCGTGGACGAGGACCGAAAGAAGCCGGCCGACGGTCCGGTCGACGATCGGAATCTCTTCGCGGATGCCGTGCTGTTCCAGTTCCAGGAGCAGCGGCGACGGTTCCCGGTGCAGCCGCGTCAGGTAGGCAAGATCGCGCACGATGGGACGATGTTTGTCGCCCGTCACAAGCGGGAACCTGCTCGCGGTAGCGTCGGCGACCAGCCTCCGGACGGTTCGAAAGCACGGGGGCATTATCGGCGTCGTCGAAGCTCCGGGTCCAGACAAATCGACACCCTAGGAGGCTTCCGTTGGCAACGCTCGTCCAACAATCGTACACGCCGAAGAAGTTCGACCTCTCCGGACTGCAGGGGATCTCGGACAACACCCTTCAGGTCCATTTCGGCCTGTATGAGGGCTACGTCAAAAACACGAACCTGCTCAACGAGCAGATCGCCGGCTTGATCTCGCAAGGCCAGGCGGCCGGCGCGAATCCCGGCTTCGCAGAGCTCACCCGCCGGCTCGGTTTCGAGTACAACGGCATGGTGCTGCACGAGTACTACTTCGGCAACATGACCAAGAATGCGGGCGCGACGCCGCCGTCGGCGATCGCGGACGCCGTCGCCGGAACGTTTGGCGATTTCGAGACGTGGAAGAAAGACTTCTCCGCGGTCGGCGGGATGCGCGGCGTCGGTTGGGCGATCGCCTATTTCGACCCGCACGCGCAGCGCGTCTCGAATCATTGGATCACCCTGCACGAAGACGGCAACGTCGCGGGCTTTGTCCCGCTGCTGGTGATGGACGTGTGGGAACATGCGTTCCTGCTCGACTACAAGCCGGCGGAGCGGTCGAAGTACATCGAGGCGTTCTTCGCCAACGTCGACTGGAACGTCGTCGCGCAGCGCCTCGACGGCGCGAAGGCCGGACGCACCGTCTAGACGCGATGGAAGAGACGGGCGAACTCCGGCTCTTCCCGCTCAACACCGTGCTCTTTCCGGGCGCGGTGCTGAACCTCCACGTCTTCGAAGAACGCTACCGCCGGATGATCGCCGAATGCCTCGACGCGAACGAGGCATTCGGCGTCGTCCTGATCCGCGAGGGCCAGGAAGCCGGCGATCCCGACGTCACGCCGCACGAGATCGGCACCACCGCGGAGATCTCCGAGGTGACGCCGCTTCCCGCGGGGCGCTACTACATCAGCACGACGGGGAAGCGCCGTTTCCGCATCGAGCGGATCGTACGCCGCGACCCGTATCTCGTCGCGCGCGTCGAGTATTTGAACGACGCCGACGTCGACGACGATGAGGAACGCGCCTGCGAACTGACGCACCGCGTGCTCGGCGAGTTCCGCGAGTACATGAAGCTGCTGGTCGCGTTCTCGGGCAACGCATCGGATCTCGACATCCCGCACGATCCCACCGACGCGAGCTACGTCGTCGGCGACGCGCTCCAAGTTGCCGACGCCCTCAAACAGCGGCTGCTCGAGCTGCGTACCGCCGAAGCCCGCCTCGCAGCCGAACTGAGCTTCCTGCGCAAACTGCTCCCGCAGTTGCGGTCGCTCCTCGAACGCAAGAAGGCGCAAGACAGCATCATGCGCGACGACGCCCCCGGCGGCGAATTCCGCACCCACCAAGAAAAATATTTCGGCAAGCACTTCTCGATGAACTGACCCCGTCAGGGTGACGGGACGGCGTGGATGCGTTCTGCGGCGAGGACGACGTTTCGCAGGAGCGCGACGTTGGTCACCGGGCCGACGCCGCCGGGGACCGGCGTGATCTCGCCCGCGACGGCGGCGACCTCGTCGTATGCGACGTCGCCTACGAGCGCGCCGTCGACGAACGTCGTGCCGACGTCGATCACCGTCGCGCCGGGGGCGACCATCTCGGCGCGAATGAGCCCCGGGACGCCCGTCGCGACGATCAGCACCTCGGCATCGCGCGTATGCCGGGCGAGGTCGACCGTCTCTTTATGCGTGACCGTGACGGTCGCATCGCGCGCCATCAGCAGCAGCGAGACGGGAAGTCCGACGACGTTGGAGCGGCCGACCATGCAGCAGCGAACGCCGCGCAGGTCGCGACGGCGGCTGCGCTCGAGCAGCAGCAGAACGGCCGCCGGCGTCGCCGGGACGAACTCCGTGCCGCTCGCAAACGCGAGCCGGCCGAGGTTGACCGGGTTGGCGCCGTCGACGTCCTTGTGGGGCGGCATCGCCTCGGCGATCCGGCGGATCCCCAGGTGCGCAGGCAGCGGCTGTTGGAGGATCACGCCGTGAACGGTGTCGTCACCGCCCAGCGCCTGCAGCCGCGCGCGCACGCTCCCCTCGTCGGCGTCGGCGGGGAGCGCGTCGACGGTGACGTCGACTCCCACCTTCGCGCCGGCGCGTTCGATGCTTCGCACGTACGCGACGCTCGCCGCATCCTCGCCGACGATCGTCACCACCAGGCGCGGCGCGATCCCGCGTCCGCGCAGCCGCGCCCCGCGTGCGGCGACTTCGTCGCGAAGTTCGGCCGCGAGCGTGCGTCCGTCGAGGATCGTGGCGGGCATCGCGCGAGCCGTTCGGTCGGATAGGAGACGAGCCCTGGAACGCGTGCGCTGGACCGTCGCGCTCGGTGCCGACTTCGACGAAGCCCGGTTCGATCGCGCGCTGGCCGGCTTCCAGCGGCTCTACAACGTCGCGCCGCATCGCGTGCTGTGCGCGCCCGACGTGCTTGGGCGCTTCGCGGTCCTGATGGGACGCTCGCCCGACGACGCGCACCGGCATGCGATGCGCTACGGCGGCGTTCCGGTCAGCGCAGCGATCTTGGCGCCCGGCACGATCGTCTTCGAAGGCGAAGTCGACGAAGAACGCATGGGCGATTGGTAGGCTTGAGCGCTCTGGACGAGCGCTCAAGCCCTCCCGCGCCTGCGGCGCGGTCCGAAGACGGAGTGGTTTGAAGTCTTGGCCGCGGGCGGTTCGGGCGCGAGTTAGAGGCGGTGGATTCTTTTGATTCTTATGGGGGGTGTGAGGGATTCGCCTTGGGCGGGGGCGTTGTGGATTTTGGTGATGATGGTGCGGCCGCGGAGGACTTTGCCGAAGGCGGCGTAGCCGGCGCCGTCGGAGAAGCGATCGCCGTCGAGCATGCGGTCGTCGGCGAGGTTGATGAAGAATTCGGTGGTGGCGGAGTTGGGGTCGGTTGTGCGGGCCATCGCGATCGTGCCGTCGGTGTTGTGCAGGCCGGTGCTGCGCGTGTTTTCGACGGGGATCGGGGCGAAGGGCGTTGCGCTCGGCTTGCGTTCGAGGCCGCCTTGGATGACTTGGATCGCCGGGACGGGCTGACCGAAGACCGGGCGTACGGTGCGGTAGAACGATGCGCCGTCGTAGGCGTGAGCGTCGACGTAGCGCAGGAAGTTTGCCGTCGTGCGCGGCGCGTGCGCGGCGTCGAGGCGGACGACGAACGTCCCGGCGCTGGTCTCGATCGCGACGTCGACCGCTTTTGCCGGCGCGGCGGCGAGCAGCGCGACGGCCGCGCAAAGGAGTCCGGTTCGGGCGAATCGCATCGCCGCGACGTTTTTGCCGCTCCGCCGGCGTTCCCCGCCCCGTCACCCTGAGCTTGTCGAAGGGCCGTTTCGATCGTCGTCGCCGGCGATGCGCATGCGCCTTCGCGGGCGATTTGCGGCTGCGCTTCGACGGGCTCAGCGTGACGTGCGGCGTCAGTGCAGGAAGTCGCGCAGCGCGGCGCCGAGTTCGGGCGCGCGTTCGACCATCGCGAGATGGCCGGTGCGTTCGAGAAGGAGCGTGCGCGCGCGCGGGTACACGCGCACGACCTCGCGCAGTGCGGCCGGCGTGATGAAGCGATCGGTCGCGCCCCACGCGCAGAAGACCGGGCCCGAAAAACGCGCGAACTGCGCGTGCAGCAGACGCGCGCGCGCGAACGCGGAGAACGCGCCCGCGTAGACGCTGCCGAAGGCGCGCCGCACCGAGGGATCCTGCGAGAGGCGATAGGCTTCGTCGAGATGGTTCGCGTCCAGCGCGTCCGGATCGTCGACGCTGCGCAGCATCATGCGGTCGACGAACGCGCGCGACGGCCGGCGCGCGAAGAGCGGTCTCGCGATGCCGCCGGTCATCGCCAGCGCGTACGCGAGGTGCCGGGGTGTGCGTGCGAACCCCGCCGGCGCGATGAGGGCGAGGCGGGTGACCCGTTCCGCAAACGCGCCGGCGTAGTCGGCGGCGATCAACCCGCCCAGCGAATGCCCGGCGAGCGCGAAACGCTGCAGCCCCGCCGCTGCGGCGACGCCGTCAACGACGGCGCGAAAGAAGTCGAGATCGTACGCCGCTTCGGGCCGGGCGCTCGCACCGAACCCCGGCAGGTCGAACGCGAGGCAGCGCAGCGCCGGATCGAGCTCGGGGACGAGACGTCCCCACGCGCCCTCGCTCCAGTGGCCGAGGCCGTGGAGCAGCAGCAGCGTACGCGCGTCCGCGGCGCGGTTTCCCGCAACGAACGTCGCGATGCGCGTCCCGGCGGCCTGGACGTCGACGCGCTCCCATGCGGGCGGAGCGACTCGATTCACCGCGAAGCACCGGGCGTGGTCAGACCCCTCGTCATCGTTGCGCTGCTGCTCCTTGCGAGCGGGTGTTACAACGCGCCGGACCCCGGCAGCGGGCCGTCCGGCGGTGGTCCCGGTACGCTCGCCGGCGCGCCGGCACAATCCTTCGACGTCGTGCGCACCGACGGCCGCACCGACTCGCTGGCCGCGCATCGCGGCGAGGTGGTGCTGATGAACTTGTGGGCGACGTGGTGTCCGCCGTGCCGCGAAGAGATGCCGGCGCTCGAACAGTTTGCGCGCCGTTATGCCGGCCGCGTGACCGTGCTCAGCGTCGACCAAGGCGAAGCCGCCTCGGTCGCGGCGGCCTACGCCAAAGAACGCGGGGTGACGTTCCCCGTGCTCGTCGACGAGAAGCAGCGCTACGGCGGAACCTACGCCGCGATCGGACTGCCGACGACGGTGATCGTCGGGCGCGACGGGCACATCGTGCGCGGGATCGACGGCGCGATGACGTTCGATCAGATGCGCGCCGCCGTCGCGCCGGCGCTCGCCGCCAAGTGAGCTCGCGGCTCGCCGCGACCGGCGTCGCGCTCGCCGGGATCCTGCTCGTCGTTGCGCAGGACGCGCTGCCGCGCACGCCGCTCTACCACACCTGGCAGTACGCGCTCGCGCTCGCGATCACCGTCGTCGTCGCGCTCGCGTACGCCGACGGCGCGCGCCGCGGCGCCGACGGAGCGGCCGGAAAACGGCTGATCGTCGCGATGGCCGGCGCGCTGCTCGTCGAGTGCGCGGGACTCGCGTCGGGTCTGCTCGGTCCCGATACGGCGACGATCGTGGGGACGCCGGGAACCGTGACGCCGATCCCGGCGCTCGGTGCCGCGGCGTTCTTCGGCACCGTCGACGCCGCGTCGCTCGGCCGCGGCGAGATGCCCGCGGTCAGCCTGCGCCGCCGCAACGCGCCGCCGCTCGATGTTGCTCCCGGACGTCGCGCGCTCGCCGGTGAGTCGCTGCTCTATCTCGAACCGCGCCCGGCGGCGTTCATCGACGCGAGCGACGGGGCCGGACGGCACCTGACGGTCACCCAGCCGACGAACGCGTCGTTTCTCTCGCCGGTCCTGCTGCTGCGCGAACGCCAGAAGATCGGCGAGACGTCCGTGCCGTTCGACACGTTTGCGACGCCGGCACTCCATCGCGTCTTTCGCGCGCTCTACTTCACGCCGCGCGATCTGGCCCGCTTCGCGCACCGCGTCGACGATCCGACGCGCCCCGCACTCGTGCTGAGCGCAGCCGACGATCGCGGCGCGCCGCTCGGGATCACGCTGGCCGCCTCGGGCAGCACCGTTACGATCGCCGGCGTGCGGATTCGCGCAACGCTGGGCAGCTATCCGGCGCTCGCCGTCGCCGCCGCTCCCGCGACCTGGGCGCTCGTCGCGGGCTCGCTGCTTTTCCTCGCCGGGATCGTGTGGAGCGCGATCCCGGTCCGCCCGCCTGCGCTGCCGCAGCCGGAGCCTTACGCGATCTGAACCGCCGGGGCGCGCGCAGAACGGCGAGATATGCTACAGTCCGTCGGTGCGCCGTCTCCTTGCCGGTCTCGCTCTGGTCGTCTTCGCCGCTGCCGCGGCGAGCGCGCCGCTCCGCGCGCAGGACCACGCCGGGCTCCTGATGGAAAAGCTCGCGGGCGCCGACCCAGGACTCGAATCCTATCGGGCGGACGTCGCGTTCGAGGTCGGCCTGCATTCGTTTCCGTACGTCCGCAAGACGCTGCACGGCAGCGCGTACTTCAAACGCCCGGCGAAGATGGAACTCGTCTTCTCCGACCTGCCGACGTTCGCGCGCGCGTTCCGCAACGTCTACGTAAGTCTGGGTACGCCGGCCAATTGGGAGAAGAAGTTCACCATCGGCGCCGGGGAGGAGAACGCCGGCGGCCGCACGGTGAGTTACCTCGTGCTGACGCCGCGCAGCGCCGACCGTCGCTTGCGCGAAGTCGATGTCTACGTGGACGACGCGGCCGCGCTCCCCGAGCGGATCGTCTGGCAGTACCGTGACGGCCGGATCGACATGCATCAGCGCTTCGATCGGATCGGCGGACACGCGGTCGTCGTAGCGCAGGACGCCGACATCCGGCTCCCCGCCGTGCACGCCTACGTCGCGGCGCGCGTCTCGAACTACGCGCTCAACGTCGACGTGAGCGATTCGGTGTTCACGCCGAAGACCGCGGCGACTGCGCGGCCGTGATCGCTCAGCGCGTCAGTCCGTAGAGAAAGATCGCCACGCCCGCGAACGACGCGATCGCGGCGGAGACCGGCAGCAGGCGCGAACCGACCAGCGCCGTGATCGAGACGAGGACGATCGAGACCTCGAACAGCGTCGTGGCGATCTCGATCGTCTCGTGCTGCGCGAGGAGCCGTTCGGATCGCTCGTTCATTCGCGTCGCGTCTTCTTCAAAACGATGCGCTTTCTCGAGCAACGGCGGCCCTTTTGCGTTCTCGCGCGTCGCGTTCGCGCGCAGCTTGGCCGCGTCGCCGCCGGCATTGACGCCGGCGTCGAGCGCCGACTGCGCGACGTAGTACTTCAGCCGCCCGGCCTGATACTCGGCGTACGTGTCCGAGGCGTGCGTCGTCGCGACGATCGCGTCGTTCTTCGCGATGATCGCGGCGGTGGCGCGGACGTTCGCGAGATACCCGCTGAACGCGGCCAGGACCGCGAGCGCGGCGGCGACGATCGGGACCCAGCGCGGCCCCTCGTGCGCCGACGCGTGCCGCTCGTGCGCGTCTTCGAAGGCTTTGCTCATCGCGCCGCAGCCGCGAGGCCGGCGGTGCGCTGCAGGCCTTCACGCACGTCCGTACCCGGAGCGACGTTCCACGCCAGCGTGCGCCGGCGGTCGTAGGCGAACGCGGCGAGTTCGAAGCCGTCGAAGGTGCCGGCGACGACCGCCCCGTCGGGGTCGACGGCGAACGCGCGTTTCGCCGACGTGTCGAGCACGACGACGTACGCCCGCAGTTCCGCTGCGCGGGTGCGCGCGAAGCGCACGATCCAGCCGGCGTCGATCGACGCGTGCCAGACGAAGAGCGAGACGCCGTCGAGCCGAGGCCCGACGAGCGCGCGCGGATCGAGCACCGCTTCATCGTCGACAATCGCGACGTCGTCGCGCTCCGGCGCAGCGTGCGGATCGATCGTGAGATCGGCGTCGGCGACTCCGGCGAGATCATGCAGGGCCGGATCGACCGCGGCGGCGATCGCGATCCGCGCGACCTCCGGGAGCGGGGTGCCGCGACGGCGCGTCACTCCGGCGGGCGCCGCGTCGCGATGGACGGGCGACGGGCCGATCGCGATCGTCGCGCGCACGATCTCCTGTTGGTCCTGGGAGGCGAGCGCGACGACGGTGCCGTCGGCCGCGACGATTTGACTCTTGCCGCAGTAGACCACGCTGCGCGCTTCGACGCCGACTTTATTGGCGGCGACGAGCGGGACGCCGTTCTCGCGAGCACGGACGGGAATCATCAGATCGGCCTGGATGTTCTCGAGCGCCAGCGGATCGCGGCCGCTCGAGACCCACGCCGTCGGCACCACCAGTACCTCGGCGCCGCGATCGACCAGCGTGCTCGCGATCGTCGGGATCCGCCCGTCCGCGCAGATGAAGACGCCGAGCCGGCCGAGCGGCGTGTCGACCGGCGTCAGCGTGTCGCCCGCGGTGAACCAGCGGCGGTCGAAATGCCAGAGGAAACATTTGTCGGCGAAGCCGGTCACGCCGTCCGCGGTGACGACGTACGCGCTGTTCGCGATGCCGCCGGCGACCGCGCGCGCCCCGCCGTACACGATCGTCGCGCCGCTGCGAGCTGCGATGCCGATCACGTCCTGCGCGGCAGCTTCCAAGAGACGCGGGTCGACCGCCTCGTTGCCGATAACGTACCCAGGAACTGTTCCTTCGGGGATCACGATCAGCCGGGCTCCCGATGCGGCTTCCTCGATCTGCGCGAGCAGTCTGGGCCACCGCTCGGAGAACGCGGCGCGATCGTGCGCACGCGTTTGCACGGCGGCCACGGGTGTCGGATGTGCACTCACGAAAGTTCTGCTCTCAACCAGGGGATTCGCTGCAATGAGGGACGCGACGTGAAACGTCTGATTGCTTGTGTTTCGCTCGTTACCGCCGCGACCACTGCGGCGACGGTGCTCGCTCCCGCGAAGCCCGCCGACGCGGCGGGGCACCACGGGAAACCCGTTGCCCAGGCAAAGTGCCGGGTCGCGCCGGCCGACGAGTATTTCGGGAAGCTCAAGATGAGCATCCTCGGCATCCGCAATACGATCAAAGATCAGGGCCTGAAGGTCGACTATCAGCCCGACAAGGCGGAGACGACGTTCAATGCGATCGCGCTGACCGAAGACGCGATCCACGACTGGGAGCACAAGTATCCGTGCGACTCGTGGCTCCCGGGAACCATCTACGCGCTCGAGCACTACTACGCCAAGATTCACACCTCGGACGGCGTCCGGCACGTGCACGCGACGTATGCGTGGCTGCGCCGCGACTTTCCGCGCGCGCGGATGATGCAGGTAGCGATGCGTGAAAACAGCACCGCCTCGGCGATCCCGCCCGCGGGCGCCGCGGTGGTGACGACCGGCGGCGTACCGGCAGCGTCGCCGGCGCCGTAACGGCGATCGCCTCCGGCGTCGAAAAGGAAAGGCCCCCGGCGCAGCGCGCCGGGGGCCTTTCCGCAGTTCGTGGGCGAGTGACCGCTTAGAACTTGATCCCGAGTCCGACGTATCCGCCGGCATGCGACGCATCGGACGGCGAAAGGTTCTTGCCGCGGATGGTGTCGCCCAGGAATCCGGCGTCGAGGAAAAGCCCCGACGAACCGAGGTTCAAGGTGCCGCCGATCTGGTACTTGAGGAAGCGCTGCTGGAACTTGGCGGTGGTGCCGACGAGGTTCGCGGGAGCGCCGCTCGGGAAGGTGAAGTTGCCCGAGATGCTCGGGTAGTACCACACACTGCCGTAGATCGATAGCGTCTGGTCGAGATCCGGAAGCTTCTCGGCGCCGAAACCGAAGCCGTTCTGCTTGGGATACCCGTAGTTCTCCTCACGGTGGAGGTAGCCCACGCCGATGTAGATGCGCGGGTCCGCGACCTTGAGGGCGAAGCGACCGTCGAAGTCCGTGTCACGCGCGGTGAACGACGGCACGTTGGTCTGGCCGTAACCGCCGATGACGGTCACGCATCCGACACGACCCGAGGCTCCGCCGGGCGAGCACGGAGCCGGTACGGTTCCGAGTTCGTTGGGCGAGAAGTCGTTGTTGTGCGGATAGCTGTACGAGCGGTAGTCGCCTTCGAGCATCCAGGGGAGGCCGAACGCGGGGAACTCCACCGCGCCGCGGGCCGCATACGAGCCGCCCTTGCCGGTGTTGCCCGGCGAGAACTCGTTGTAGACCTTCGGCGAGAAGATGTAGTCACCGACGATGAAGTGCTCGTACGGATTCTTGGCGACCGGGGTCGGGCTCGGCGACGGCGTGGGAGCCGGCGTCGGGGTCACGACCGGAGCGGGCGTCGGGGTGGGGCTCGGCGGCGGCGACGGCGGGACCTGCGGAACGTAGCGCACCACGACGATGCGGCGATCCGGGACCCACTGAACATACGCGCCCATGCCTTCGGAGATCACGCGGACCGGTACGACGACCGAACCCTTGTAGATCTCGGGAGGCACGTCGAGCGGACGGCTCTCGCCGTTGATGACCACTTCCGGACGGCCGACGGTCACTTTGACGTCGGAGCCGGGCTTCGAAACGTCAACCGTCTTCGAGGCAGGGTCATAGGAGACCGTCGCGCCCATTTGCTCGAACATCGAGCGGAGCGGGATGAGGATGGTGTTGCCGCGCACCAACGCAGCGAGGACGCGGTTCGCCTTCAGGCGGTCCGGCTTCGAATAGACATGCCGGTCGTTGAAGAGGATCGGGACCTCGCCGGAAGGCGGCGTGCCGAAGTCAGCGGGCGGCATCGAGCCGGTCATGGCTTGGGCGACCTGTGCAGGCGCGAAGGGTCCAATGTTGCCTTTCGCCTGTGCAGAGCCGGCGGCCGAGACCGACGTCGTACCGATTCCAACCGCGACCAGCGCGGCCAGGAGCCCGGTGCTCAGTCGTTTCACGTAATACTCCCTAGCTAAGGTGTTGTGGTAGAGAAGGGCGTTGGCACCGGCATAGCCGGTCCCTCACGAGGAGCATGCGAGGTTCACTCGCTTGCTCAGCCGTGAAGGAACTACCCATGCATCGGTGCTGCTAATCACGAGGACGGCCGCGAGGCCGCCATCTGGTCCCATTAACGCCGGTCGATTGCTCCGGGTTCCGTCCGGGCACCGATCGGTCTTCGGGACCGTCAGCCTGTCGATGCGCTTTACACGCGAAACGCACCCCTCCCCGCGCTTGCGGAGCGCCGACGTCGTTGTGATCGGCGCGGGTGTGTCCGGGCTCACGGCGGCCGCGCTGCTCGCCGCAGGCGGGGCGCGCGTCCAGGTGCTCGAGCGCCACACGGTCCCCGGCGGCTGCGCATCGTTCTATCAGCGCGGCGGCTACCGCTTCGACGTCGGCGCAACGCTGGTCGGCGGCTTCGGCCCGCGCGGGGTCCATCGGCTTTTGTTCGAGCGGCTGCGCGTTGCGCTCGAAGCGATCCCGGTCGAGCCGTCAATGATCGTCCACCTGCCCGACGGCGACGTGGTGCGCTGGGGCGACGAGCGCTGGAGGGGCGAGCGCATAGGGGCCTTCTCGACCGCAAGCGAGCCGTTCTGGAAGGTACAGGAGCGGATCGCCGACGCTGCCTGGTCCTTCTCAACCCGCTTCCCGGCCTTGCCGCAGGATGCCGTGTCGATCGGCGCGCTCGTCCGCGCCGCGAGCCCGGCGCTCGCTCCGGCCGCCGGGGCGCTCGGAAAGACGGTCGGCGACCTGATCCCGGCGGACGCGCCGCCCCGTCTGCGTACCTTCCTCGACGCGCAGCTGCTCATCACCGCGCAGGCCGACGCCGCGTCGACCGATCTGGCGTACGGGGCGACCGCGCTCGACATGGCGCGCGAGGGGACGTACCATCTCCCCGGCGGGATCGGCGACATCGCGACCGCGCTGGCCCGCGCCGTGCGGCGGTATGGCGGCGAGATCGCCTACGGCGTCGCCGCCGAGGCGGTCGCGACGGAACGGGGCCGCGTCACCGGCGTCCGGCTCGCCGACGGGTCGACGATCGCCGCGCCGCAGGTGGTCGCCGCTGTCCCGGTCTGGGATCTCGTGCGGCTCACCGGCGCGGCGGGCCGGCTCGCCGAGGAAGCCGCAGCCCTACCGCAGCGCTGGGGCGCGTTCACCGCGTACCTCGGCGTGCCCGCCGGAGTCGGTGACGGGGGCGCGCTCCACCATCAGGTGGTGCTCGATGCCGGCGCGCCACCGGGCGAGGGGAACACCGCCTTCGTCTCATTCAGTGCCGAGGGCGAACGGATGCGCTCGCGCGGCGGCGGCCGTGCATTGACGCTTTCGACCCATACCGACGTCGCCCGGTGGGAGCGTGCCGCGCGCGACGGGACCGCCGGCGCCCTGACGCAGGCGTACGCGCAGCGTCTGCGCGCGGCGCTGGAGCGCGCGGTGCCGGGCGCGTGGGACGCTGCGACGGTGCGCGAGTTCGGCACACCGGCGACGTTCGCGCGGTATACCGGCCGTCATCGCGGCCTTGTCGGCGGGGTGCCGCAGACGCCTGCGTACGCCAATCTGCGCGCGCTCGGGCACCGCACCGGCATCGTCGGATTGTTCCGCTGCGGCGACACCGTCTTTCCGGGCCAGAGCACCGTCGGCGCGAGCCTCAGCGGCGTCGCGGCGGCGCGGGCCGCCGGAGCGCGGATCTGAACGCTAGCCGAGCTTCTCTTCGAGCCGCTCGCGGAATTTCTCGCGGGTGGCGACGTAGCGCTCGTGCGTCCCTTCGGCGATCTTCTCGCGTTCGTCGAACGCGGTGAAGGCGTATTCGACCCGCCGTCCTTCGACTTTGAGCACCTCGACCTCGGTGCGGACGATCAGCCCGACGGGCGTCGCCGCCAAGTGGGTGAGGTCGACATGGGTCCCCAGCGTGATCTCGCCGTCGTCGAGCAGCGGCGCGACGCACTGCATCGCCGCCTCTTCAACGAGTTGCAGCAGCATCGGCGTGGAGAGCACGTCGACGCCGCGATTGCCGGCCTTTTCGGCCGTCATCCACTCCTCCACCCGCGTCTGGCTCTGATAGGTCCTCCCCACCTCGATCTTGCCGCGCATCCCGGGCCACCTTACGACCGGCAACCGGACGAATCATTTTCACGTTCTCGCGGGTAATGTGCTCGGACGGCAGCGTCGCTGTGCGCGCTTCCGAGCCGTTTTCTCAGTTTCGATCGGTAAAAGGAGCACCATGACAGGGAGTCAGCGCGCGTTGCTGGCCGCCGCGATCTCCGTGGTCGCCCTCGCCGCATGCGGCAAGGGCGGCGGCGCGGCGCGCAATCAGGGGCCGCCGCCGTTGGCGGTCGACATCGCCACGGCGCAGCGTCAGGACATCGCGACGTACGTGACGCTCGACGGTCAGATCGCGCCGGTGCAAGAGTCGACGCTGAGTTCGCCGCAGTCGGGCAACGTCGTCGCGGTATACGTGAACGAAGGCCAGCACGTCCGCGCCGGCGAGCCGATCGCGAAGCTTGACGATTCGACTCTGCGCGCCTCGCTCGCGCAGCAGCAGGCGATCGTGCAGCAGAACGCGGCGCAGCTGAGCTCGGCGAACCTCCAGGCTCCCGTCACCGCGGCGCAGGCGTCGAACACGGTCGTCACGGCGCAGCAGCAGTTCGCCGCCGCGCACAACAGCGTGCAGACCGCGCAGGCCGCGTATCAGAGCGCGAAGTCGACCTACGACGCCGACGCGCAGCTGCTCAAACAAGGCTACGTCGCGCAGACGCAGTACGATCAGGCGCGTTCGCAGTACGTCTCCGCTCTGCAGGCGCTCAACAACGCGCGCGAGAGCGAACGTCAGGCGCGGGTCGCGCTGCGCGCCGCGCAGCAGCAGGGCGGCAACGCCGTGCCGATCCAGCGCCAGCAGATCGAAGTGAACCGCGGCCAGCTCGCCGCGGCGCAGGCGCAGGTGCATCTGCTCGAAACGCAGATCGCGCAGACCTCGATCACCGCGCCGTTCGACGGCTTCGTGACGCAGCGGCTGCTCGATCCGGGCGCGTTCGCGAGCCCCAACCAGCCGGTCGCGCGCGTCTCGCAGATCGCGAACGTCTACATCAACGTCAACGTCCCCGACGACAACCTCGCGTACGTGCGTACCGGGACGCCGGTGACGTTCACGAGCTCGAGCATCCCCAACCGCACGTTCCGCGGCAGCGTGATGGACGTGAACGCGACGCCGACGCAGGGAACGCTCTCGTACCGCGCCCGCGTGCGGGTGCCGAATCCGGAGAGCCTGCTGCGCGGCGGGATGCTGGTGAGCGTCAACGTGCGCAAGGAATTCCATCCCGGCGCGATCGTCGTGCCGCGCACCGCGGTGTTCCAGACCGAGAACGGCGCCAACGTGTTCACCGTCGTCGAACCCGAGGCGCCTCCCGGCGGCGCGGGCGCCGGCGGTGCGCCGGGCGGCGCCGCCGGCGGCGGTGGCGGAGCGGTCGCCAAGGGGGGACCGGCTGGTGCGGCCGCCGGAGGCCCGCCTCCGCCGAAGATCATGCAGGCGAAGCAGGTGCCGGTGCAGATCGGCCTGCAGACCGATACGCTCACCGAGGTGCGCGGCGCCGACGTGAAGCCGGGAACGACCGTGATCACCACGCGGCCCGACGCGCTGCAGGATAAGAGCGTCGTCGCGATCTCCGCCCCGCCCGGCGGCGGTCAGCGCAGGGGACAGTAGATGATCGGTCGCCCGATCGCGCGCGCCTTCGCCGGCGTCGCGCTGACGACGCTCGTCCTCGCGCAGCAACCGGCGTTCGCGCAGTCGCCCGCCTCGCCCGCACCGTCGAGCACACCACGTCCTTTGGCGAGCCCGACACCGTCGTCGGCGGCGGGGACGCCGGCGCCGGGAGCCCCCGCAGGCACGGGCGCGAACCCCTCCGGCAGCCGGGCCGCGATCAACTCCACGCAGCTTCCCGATCTCGCGCCGGCCGGCGAGGCCTCCCCGCTCCCGTTCCCCGCGTACGGCACGCCGGCGCCGGTCTCGCCGGTGCGCACCGTCGCGGGCGTCCCGCAGACGGTGACGCTGCAGCAGGCGGTGCTGATCGCGTACGCGCGGTCACCGGTCCTCGCCGCGGCGCGCGCGCAGGTCGAGATCGCGACGGCTCCCGTCGGGCTCGCGCAGAGCGCGTTGTTTCCGTCGGTGAGCGGGACCGCGAGTACGACGCGCACGCACCGCCAGGCCGGGACGTCGTCCGGCACGGGCACGAGCGGCTTGGGGAGCGGCACGACCACCACCGGCAGCGGCAGCGGGCTCGCGCCTCAGAACGTCACCAGCAACGTGTTCAACGTGCAGCTTGCGCAGTTGATCTTCGACGGCGGCCGCGTCGCCGCGCAGATTCGTGCGGCACGCGCGACGCAGTCGGCGTCGATCGCGACGTATCAGCGTCAGCTGCAGACCGTCGCGTTCAACGTCGCGACCGCGTACTACAATACGCTCTCCGCGCAGCGCCAGACCCAGGTCTCGCTCGCGACGGTGCGCCTCGACCAGGTGCAGGAGAACCTCGTCGCGGCGCAGATCCGCGCCGGGACCGCGGCGAAAGCCGACCTCGCGACGGCGCAATTGCCGACGGCGCAGGCGCGCGTCGCGGTGATCCGCGCGCAGGCCAACGAGCGCGTGCAGTTGGCGACGTTCGCCAACACGCTCGGGCTTGACGCCGACATCGCCGTGCAGCCGAAAGACGACGTACCGTCGCTCAGTGCGACGTCGGGGACCCTGCAGGTCGCGCCGGCGTTCCCGACGCCGGCCTACGAACAGGCCGTCGCGCGCGCGCTCGCGCTGCGCCCCGACCTCGTCTCGGCGCAAGAGAACGTCGCGTCGCTGCGGGCCGGCCTGCGCGCGGCGAAGCTCGGCAATTTCCCCTCGATCAACGCGACGGGATCGTACGGCACCAGTTCGAGCGACGTCTCGGGCGGCAACTTCCGCAACAGCGGCTCGATCGGGGTCGCGCTCAGCGTGCCGATCTACGACCGCGGCGTCACCCGCGCGCAGACGGCGCAGGCGCAGGGCCAGCTCGACCAGGGCGTCGCGCTCCTCGCGCAGGCGCAGCAGGGGGTCGAACTCAACGTCCGTACCGCGCTCGTCAACCTGATCTCAGCCTACGCGGCGCTCGACCAAACCAACGCCGAGCTCGCGAAGGCGCAGGAAGTCCTGCGCTCGACCGAAGCGCAGTATCGCGCCGGCGTCACGACGCTCCCGCTGCTGCTCAACGCCCAAGTCGGGATCACCCAGGCGCTCACCGACGAGGTGACGGCCGTCTACACCGTGCGTCAGGCGGAACAGGCTGTGCTCTACGCGGAGGGCGCGAACGCCGCCGGGTGAACTCCCGGCGACATGACTTCGACGGCTCCCGTCTGGATCGACGATCCGACCAACGCGGCGATCCTCGCGATCAGCGAGGATCGCCTGCAGGGCTTTCAACTCGACCCGTTCGGTGAGATCGCCGAACGCAGCGGCATCGACGTCGCGACGGTCCTCGAACGGATCGTCGCGATGCTGCGTTCGGGGACGATCCGGCGCGTGCGGCAGACGCTGATGGCGACGAACCTCGCCGACGGCTCGCTGTGCGCGTGGCAGGTGCCGCCCGAGAGACTCAACGATGCGTTCGAGTGGCTGTTTCGCGAAGATCCGTTCTCGGGCCACGTCGTGATCCGCACGACCGACACCGCGACGGTCGGTTCGAACTACCGGCTGTGGACGACGCTGAAGGTGCCGCAGGGCTACGACATCGCCAAATACGCTGCGTTTCTCGCGCGCAAGATCGGCGCGGAAGCGTATCGATTGATGCCGGCCAAGTATCTCTTCGCGCTGGGCGTCGGACACGTGCGGCGCAAGGGGATGGAGCCAGGCGCGCGCGCCGACGTCCTCGCGGAGGTGAAGGACACACACATCGTCCAGCTCACCGATCTCGAATGGCGCGTGCTGACGGCGGCGAAGCGCGAGTTCGCGCCGGACGAGATCGTGCGCGATCTGTGGCGCGCCCGCGCGGCGGAAGCCGGCGTCTCGCTCGACGAGTTCGAGCGGATCGCCAAGGAGTTGAACGCGCGCGGCGTGATCGGACGCTTCTCGACGTTCCTCGAGCACGTGAAGCCGAACGAGGCCGCGGGCGGCGCGCGGGTGACGCGCTACAATGCGCTCTTCCACTGGAAGGTGCCGCAAGGACGCGAGATGGACGCGGGCCGCGAGGTCGGACGCCACTACATCATGACGCATGCGTACTGGCGCGACGGCGGCCCCGAGTTTAAGGGCGTGAACATCATGGGCGTCGCGCACGGCACGGAAAAGGAGACCGTGCTAGCGCACAAGGCGGCGATCGACGAGCACTTGCGCGAAGCGGGGATCGGCTTCGACTACAGCAACGTCTTTTGGGGCGGGCGCAGCGAGATCAAGCCCTCGGAGATCGCGCCGCAGGCGTTCGCCGATTTCTGCGCCGCGCAGGGGATCGATCCGGAGACGATGCGCTGATGCGCCCGCGGCTTCTCGCAGCGGGAGCGTTGATCGGGCTCGCTCTTTCCGCATGCGGCGGCGGTGAGAGCGGGCCGGCGTCGGGCGACGGCGGGACGGGCGGATCGAACGACCGGCTCGTCGTCTCGAGCATCTCCGATCCGAAAGGGCTGAACCCGGCGTTCGCGACGGCCACGCCGACGCTCGAACTCTCGGCCCTGCTCTTCTCGTACGCGGTGCGGTACGACGACAAGGCGCGGGCCGTCCCCGACGCGGTCTCGGAGATCCCGTCGATCGCCAACGGCGACGTGACCGACCGCGGGCTCACGATCAAGTACAAATTGCGTCACGGGATCAAGTGGCACGACGGGCAGGGCGACCTCACGTGCAACGACATGAAGTCGACGTGGAAGATGATGGTGAACCCGAAGAACATCATCGACACGACGGTGGGCTGGAACTCGATCCGGGACATCGACTGCCGCGATCCCTACGTCGCGGTCGTCCACATGAAGACGGTGTACGCGCCGTTCCTGCAGCAATTGTGGGGCGTCAACGGCAACTCGCCGATTCTCCCCGCGCACATCATCGACAAGTACAACGACGCGAACGGAAGCATGAATCAGGCGCCGTTCAACAGCGCGCCGGTCGGCAGCGGTCCGTACAAGTTCGTCTCGTGGCAGCGCGGCAGCCGGATCCGGCTCGAGGCGTTTCCGCAGTACTTCCTGGGCAAGCCGAAGATCCGCGAGATCGTCTACAAGATCGTCCCCGACGGCAACACGCTCACCACCCAGGTGCAGACGCACGAGGTGCAGATCGCGTGGAACCTGCCGGCCGCGCAGTACGGGCAGCTGCAGAAGGTGAGCGGCGTGCGGACGATCGCGCCGGTCGTCTACGTCTTCGATCACTTCGATTTCAACCTCACCCGGCCGATCTTCGCCGACGTGCGCGTCCGCCGTGCGCTGACGCATGCGGTCGACCGGCGCTCCCTGCTCGAAAAGGTGCAGCACGGCCTGGGGGAACTCTCGCCGACGTTCATGGACCCGACGCTCTACAAAGACGCCTACGATCCGACCGTGATGCAGTATCCGTTCGATCCGTTGAAGGCGAAGGCGCTGCTCGACGAAGCCGGCTGGCGCACCGGCGCGGACGGCGTCCGCGCCAAAAACGGCCAGCGGTTCGCGTTCGAACTCTCGGCGACGGTCGAATCGAACACCGCGAAGGCGATCCAGCAGCAAGTCATCTCCTATTGGAAAGCGATCGGCGCCGACGTCACGGTGAAGAACTACCCGACGACGCTCTACTTCGATCAGACCTCGAAGGGAACGCTGGCCGGCGGGAAGTTCGACGTCGCGATCTACGCCTGGTCCGGCGCCGCCGACATCGACCAGAGCGCGATCTACTCCGCGCACTTCATGCCGCCGCAGGGTCAGAACTATCCCCGCTGGCGCAATGCGCGCGCGACCGCCGCCATGGACGACGCAAACGCGACCGTCGATCAGGCGCGAAGGATCCGGGATTATAAGATCGTCCAGCAGGAGTTCGCGAAAGACGATCCGTCGATCATCCTGTGGTTCCGCCGGGACGTCACGTCGTACCCGGCGGCACTCAAGGGGTTCACCGCGACGCCGGTGATTACGATCCCGTTCTGGAATCCGTGGGCGTATCATTTCTAGCCGCCGGCTGAGCGCCGCGCTGCTCGGCGCGGCGCTCGTCTCGCTCCCCGCCGCACCGGGCGCACAAGAACCCGCGCGCCATCCGTGGACCGTGCCGCACGTGCTGCGCTACGCGACCGGGGAAGACATCGTCGGGCTCAACCCGCACCTCAACCCGCAAGTCACCCTCGCGCTGATGAGTTCGCTGACGATGGCGTGGCTCGTCCGTTACGACGCACGCAACCGGCCCGTCCCCGAACTCGCGACGGCGGTGCCGTCGCGCGCGAACGGCGGCGTCTCGGCCGACGGCACGACGATCACGTATCACCTGCGGCGCGACGCGAAGTGGTCCGACGGCGTCCCGTTTACCGCCGAGGACGTGCGCTTCTCGATCGACGTCGTGCGCAATCCCAAGAACAACGAGTCGACGCACGAAGGATTCGATCTGATCCGGTCCGTCGACACGCCGGACCCGTACACCGTCGTGCTGCACCTGACGCGGCCGCACTCCTCGTTCTACGTCACCTTCGGGTCGGCGTACGCCCAGCCGTGCATCCTCCCCAAGCATCTGCTCGGGTCGCTGGCGAGCATCAACGAGGCGCCGTACAACGCGCTCCCGGTCGGGATCGGTCCGTTCAAGTACGCATCGTGGCAGCGCGGCGACTCGGTCACGATGGTCCCCGATCCGCTCTACTTCGGTCGCAAGCCGAAGCTGCAGAAGGTCGTCTTCAAGATCATCCCCGACCGCAACACGACGCTTACCCAGCTCACGACGCACGAGATCGACCTGTGGAACCTCACGCCGTCGGCGTTCTACGATCGCGTGCGCGTACTGCCGGCCGTGCGCGTCTCGCGGCAAGCGTCGTATCTCTACAACCACATCGACTTCAACCTGCAGCATCCGGCCCTCGCCGACCCGGCGGTGCGGCGTGCGCTGCGGCTCGCGATCGACCGGCGCACGATCCTGGCGAAGATTCGCCACGGCGTCGGTATCCTGCAAGAGACCGTGCTTGCGCCCGGGCACCCGTTCCACATCGACGTGCCGCTGATCCCATACGACGTCGCGGCCGCCAACGCGATGCTCGACGCGGCCGGCTGGGCACGCGGCGCCGACGGCGTGCGGACGAAACGCGGCGTACGCCTCGAGCTCGATTTCGCAAGCGGCTCGGGGCTGCCCGACACCGACGCGATCGTCGAACTGATCCGCGCCTCGTGGCAGCAGATCGGCGTCGCGATCGAACTGCGCCACTATCCGTCGCAGCTCTATTTCGCGCCGGCGAATGCCGGCGGGATCGTCTACGGCGGCAAGTACGACGTCGCGATCTTCGCGTGGCTCGTCAGCCCGAGCGGAAATCTCGAGAACCTCTTCGGCTGCGACCGCTTCCCGCCGAAGGGGGCGAACACGGTGCGCTACTGCAGCCCCGCCGTCGATCGCGCCTTCGCCGCGTTCGACCGCACCTACGAACCGGCGGCGCAGCAGCAGGCCGCGCGCTTTTTTCAGGAGCAGCTGGTGCGCGACGTGCCGACCGTCGTAACCGACGCGCGCGAAGACCTGTTCTCGTACAACGACGACCTGCACGGCTTTCACCCCAACCAAGTCACGCCGTTCGACGATCTGGTCGACGCTGACATTTGAGGAGGATCGCCATGGTCACTCGCAGGCTCGTCTCCCTCGCGGCCGCGCTGGCCCTGCTCGCCGCGCCGCTCGGCGCCGCCGAACCGGCGCGTCACAATGCCTCGACGATCCCGCACACCCTGCGGATCGGCGACACACAGGACTTCGACAACCTCAACCCGTTCTTCGCCACCGCGCTCAGCCTCGGCAACCTCTCGCAGCTCACGATGGCGTACCTCGCGCGCTACGACCGCGCGAACCGGCCGACGCCGGAGCTCGCGACGGTGATTCCGACCAAGGCGAACGGCGGGATCAGCCGCGACGGCAAGACGATCACGTGGCATCTGCGCCGCGGCGTGAAGTGGTCGGACGGCGCGCCGTTCGACGCCGACGACGTGGTGTTCTCGACCGCCGCCGTCAAGAATCCGAAGAACAACGTCGTCGGCCGCAACGGCTGGGACCGCATCATGCGGGTCGACGAGCCCGACAAGTACACGGTGGTCTTTCACCTCGATCGCCCGTTCGCCGACTACCTTCCGACGTTTTTCGGCTCGGCCGGCGCGAACCCGTGCATCCTGCCCAAACATCTGCTCGGCGATCTCCCCGAGATCAACGACGCGCCGTACAACGCGAAGCCGGTCGGGATCGGACCGTTCCGCTACGTCGAGTGGGCGCGCGGCGATCACGTGACGCTCGAGCGCAATCCGTACTACTGGCGCGGCCTGCCGAAACTCGAGAAGGTCGTGCTGAAGATCATCCCCGACCGCAACACGCTGCTGACGCAATTGCAGACGGGCGAAGTCGATCTGTGGGCGTACGTCCCGTCGGCATACGTGGAGCGGGTCACCGCGTTGCCCGGGATCGCGTCGCAGCGGCATCCGAGCTTCCTGTTCAACCACATCGACTTCAACACGACGCATCCGGGCGTCAGCGATCCGGCGGTGCGCGCGGCGATCCGGCTGGCCACGGATCGTGCGCTCATGCTGCGCAAGCAGAATCACGGCGTCGGGATCCTGCAAGAGAGCGAGATCAGCCCGGTCAACCCGCTCTACACGCCGATCCCGCCCGTCCCGTACGACCCCGCGCGCGCAAACGCCCTGCTCGATCGCGCCGGCTGGAAGCGCGGGCCTGACGGCGTCCGGCAGAAGGACGGGAAACGCCTCGAGCTCGAGCTCGGAGCGTACACCGGCAGTCAGGACGTCGACTCGCGGATCGAACTGATGCGCTCGATGTGGCAGCCGCTGGGTGTAACGCTCGACGTGAAGCGCTACGCGATCGCGAAGTTCTTCCAGCTCACCGGCGGGATCATGTACGGCGGAAAATGGGACATCACGCTGTTCGCCTGGCAGCTCACGCCGACCGGTGACCTGAACAACACGAACAGCTGCGCGCTCATCCCGCCGAACGGGCAGAACGTGACGCGTCTGTGCGATCGGACGCTCGAGTCGCTGCTGGGTCGATTCAAGGAGACGTACGACGAGCCGGAGCGGCGCGTGCTGCTCGGCAAGATCACGCGGCGGATCAGCGAGCTGGTGCCGTTCTTCGTCCTGTGGGTTTCCGAGGACGTCTTCGCATACAACCGCGACCTGACGGGCTTTCATCCCAACAACACGACCGCGTTCGACGACGTCATGAACGTCGACATCTGAACGCGCACCCCATTCGAGGTATTCCTACCGGTGAAGAGATCGTTCGCTGCCGTCTTGACGGCCGTCGTGCTGCTTGCGACGCAGGCCGGCGCCGCCGAACCCGCGCGGCACAACTCCACGACCGTCCCGCACACGCTGCGCATCGGCGACACGCTCGACTTCGACAGCCTCAACCCTCACCTGGCGACCGCGCTCACGCTCGGCTACCTCTCGCAGCTCACGATGGCGTACCTGGTGCGCTACGGGCACGACAACAAGCCGATCCCGGAGCTGGCGACGAGCGTCCCGACGCAGGCGAACGGCGGGATCAGCCGCGACGGCAAGACGATCACCTGGCACCTGCGGCGCGGGGTGAAGTGGTCGGACGGCGTGCCGTTCGACGCCGACGACGTTGTCTTCTCGACGAGCGTCGTGAACAATCCGGCCAACAACGAAGTCGGCCGCGACGGCTGGGATCAGATCGTGAAGGTCGACGAGCCCGATAAGTACACCGTCGTCTACCATCTGAATAGGCCCTACGCCAGCTATCTTCCGACGTTCTTCGGCTCCGCCGGAGCCAACCCGTGCATCCTGCCGAAGCACCTGCTGAGCAATCTTCCGAACATCAACACCGCGCCGTACAACAGCAAACCGGTCGGAATCGGACCGTTCCGCTATGCGGAGTGGGTGCGCGGCGATCACGTCACGCTCGAGCGGAACCCGTTCTACTGGCGCGGTCAGCCCAAGCTCGAGAAGGTGATCTTCAAGATCATCCCCGACCGCAACACGCTGCAGACGCAGCTGCAGACCGGCGAGGTCGACCTATGGGCATTCGTCCCGTCGGCGTACGTGGAGCGCGTCACGGCCTTCCCGAACGTCGCCCACACGCGCGCACCCGGCTTTCTCTACGTCCACGTCGACTTCAACACGTCGCACGCGGTGCTGAGAGATCTCGCGGTGCGCGAGGCGCTGAGGTACGCGACCGATCGCAAACTCCTGCGCGACAAGCAGAACCACGGCGTCGGCATCCTCCAGGAGAGCCCGCTCACGCCGGTGAGCCCGCTCTACTCGCCGATCCCCGAAGTTCCGCACGACGTCGCCAAGGCGAACGCGCTGCTCGACCGCGCCGGCTGGAAACGCGGCCCGGACGGGATCCGCGCCAAAAACGGGACGCGGCTGGAACTCGACTACGGTTCGGTCGCCGGGAGTCAGGACATCGATGCGCGGATCGAACTGCTGCGTTCGATGTGGTCTCAGATCGGCGTCGCGCTCAACGTGAAGCACTACGCATCGCCGCAATTCTTCCAGGTGACCGGCGGGATTCTCTACGGCGGAAAGTGGGACGTGACGTCGTTCTCGTGGCAAGTGACGCCCGACTCCGACCTCAATCCGCAGAACGCGTGCGGCACGATCCCGCCGAAGGGTCAGAACGTGACCCGGCTCTGCGATCGGCAGCTGGACGCATCGCTGACGGCGCTGAAGGAGACCTACGACGAGAAGCAGCGCAAGGCGCTCGTCGCCAGGATCACGCGACGCGTCAGCGAGCTCGTGCCGTACTTCGTGCTGTGGATCTTCGAAGACGTGCACGTCTTCAACCGCGATCTCGCCGGCTTCCACCCCAACGCCACCACGCCGTTCGACGACTTCATGAACGTCGACATCTAGGCGCCGCGGCGCGCGCGTCGGCTGCGCGCGTCTAGGACGATTGCGAGGCCGAGTACGATGCAGCCCGCCAGGGGCAGCGCACGCAGCGCTCCCCAGGCGGGCTGCGCGGTGTCGAGGCCGGCGGCGTGCTGCTCCGCTTCCCACACCGCGCTCGCGTCGGCGCCGGCCGGCGCGCGAAAGCCCGCGGGGAGCGCATCCGGCCACGTCGGCGCCGGCGCGGCGATCGCGAGCGGGAGCGCGGCGGCGAGCGCGATCGCGAACGCCGCGAGCGGAGCGGCGTCCGCGCGCTCGCAGCGCGCGCCGATGCCGAGCGCCGCGAACGCGCACGCGACGGCGAGGCCTTGCGCGAAGATCTGCAGGTGCGCGGGCTCGCGCTGCGCGAGCCCGAACCAGTCGACGACCACGAGAGCGGCGGCGATCCCCGCGAGCGCGCGGGCGCGGCCGGTGCTGCGTACCGCGAGGACGAGCAGCGGGATCGTCTCAACGACGAAGTCGTGTTCGTGAAAGAACGGGATCGCCAGCGGAAGCGCGGCGATCCCCAGCAGCGTGCCGTCGAGCGGCGTCAGCTTCGCGAGCACGGTCGCGAACGCGACCGCTGCGAACGCGGCGAGCGCGCACGCGGTGCCGAGCGCCGTCGCGGCCGGTGCCGCGGCGCCGAGCGCCCACGCGACGGCGGCCGGCGTGTGCTGGATCGAGACGAAGCGCTCGGCGGCGCCGTGCGAAGCGAGCCGGCGCACGTACGCCGCGAACCCTTCGACCCCGCCGCCCGCCCACAGCGTCAGCAACGCGAACGCCGCGAACCCCGCTCCCGCGGCGGCGAGCGCCGCTCGATCGCGCATCCGCGCGATCAGCGCCAGCGCGAGATTCGGCTGCATCCCGGCGAGCAGCACGCCCGCCGCCGCCGCGACGGGCCGCATCCGTTCCAGCGCGCACAGTGCGAGCGCGATTCCGGCGGCGGCCGGCAAGGCAGCTTGACCCAGCGCGATGTCGCTCGTCGCGGGTCCGCCGATCAGCGCGAACGCGAACGCCGCGAGCAGCGTACGCACGCGCGTCGCTCCGGCCACCGCGAGCATCGCGAGGACCAGCGCGCCGACCGTCGCCGCGACGATCCCGCTCCAGATGCGCACCGCGACCGGATGCGGCAGACGCGCGAGCGCGCCGAACAGCGGGAGCGCGGCCGCGGGCCCCACGTACGGGAGAAGCTCGTCGCGCGAGGAATCGACGCCGACGATCGTGCGCTCGACGCGCGACACGCCGCGGCCGTAGGGATCGCCGCCGGCGTTCCACGTCGCCCCGGCGGCTTCGTACGCCTCGAAGTCGCGGGCATAGGGCCCGGAGGTCGGCGGCGGGCGGAACAGCGTGAACGCGAGCAGGATCGCGATCAGCGCGCCCGCGAGCGCGAGACTACGTCGCAGGGGGGACGTGCTGCGTCGCGGCCGCACCCGCCGCGCAGATCGCGAGCAGACCGAAGTAGGAGATCGCGAGGATCGCGCGCTGTGCGCACGACCCGATCCGCTCGCGCGGATCGATCCGGCCGCGAAACGCCGCGATCGCGCGCGGCAGCGAACTGAAGAGGACGAATCCGAGGATCAGCACGGTGAACGCCGACGGAATGTGACCCAGACGCACGACGTCGTAGCCGAGCCACGCGACGATCAGCACCGCGCCGAGCAGCCACAAGCGGCCGTCGATCGCCCCGGCGATGCGGCCGCCGTCGAGCGGGTAGGCCGGGATCAAGTTGAACAGGTTGATGAAGAAGCCGACGTACGCGGCGGCGATCCAGAAATTGTGGTCGAGCGAGACGGCCGGCTGCGTCGCCGCACCGTACGCCCAGCAAATCGTCGACGCCGCGACGCCGAAGACCGGGCCCATGATCGCGCCGATCGCGTTGCGCGCAGGATCGGTGCTCATCGGCGTGCTCACGAACGCGCCGAGGCCCGGGATGAACATCGGCAGCGAGACCGGCATCCCGAAGTTGCGGAACGTGACATAGTGTCCCATTTCGTGCACGAAGATCAGCGCGACGAAGACGATCGCGAACTTCCAGCCGAACAGGAGCGCGTAAAACCAAAGCGACACAAACACCGAGCCGAAACTCAGCAGCAGTTTCGGCGCGAGGATGAGCCACTTGAACGCGAACAGCGCGCTGAGCAGCGCTTTGAACTTGACCGCTAGAAGGCCCAGCGCGACGAGCGCACCGCCCAGTGCGCCGCCGCGCTTCTTGGGCTGCGGGGGGGACGGCGCGAGCGGCCGGTACGGGTCGTCGTCGGGATGCATCGACCGGTGATTCTCGATCCACCCCGCCCGCTCCGCGAATGGCGACCAAACTTGCCGCCGGGCGACCTACGCGCGATCTCTCTGCACTGGACCGCGTACGACTACGAGCGATTCTTCCCGGCGTACCACTTTTGTCTCACCGGCGCACGCGACGTGATCGTGCACCACACGCACGACCTGCGCGAGAACATGCGCGACGTGCGGATCGACGCCGGTGCGCCGTACGCGGCGCACACCCGAGGACGCAACTCGTGGTCGATCGGGATCTCGATCGCCGCGATGCAGGACGCGACCCCGGCCGATTTCGGCGCGTATCCGATCACGCAGGCACAGCGCGAGGCGATGTGCGTTGTGGCAGCGGCGCTGGCGCGCTTCTACCGGATCGTTCCCGAGGCGGTGCGCACGCACGCCGAAGCAGCGCTCGACGACGGCTACTTCGGCGCCGGGAGCGACGACCTGCGCTGGGACATCGCGCGCTTCGCGCCGTCGCCCGAACCGCTTGTCCCGGCCGAAGCGATTGCTTGCGGCGCGTGGTTTCGCGAGCGCGTGCGCGCGCTGCTCGGGTGACGGAGGCCGACGCGCTGGCGATTGCCGCGGCGTTCGGGGTCGACGTTACGGGTGCGCGTGCAGCGGCGTTGGACGGCGGTTACTCCAACGAAAGCGTGCGCGTCGACGCCGCCGGCGGGCGCTACGTCGTGCGACGCTACGGGCGCCTGCACGTCACGCGCGCTGCGATCGTCTTCGAGCACGCGATCGTCGCGCATGCGGCGGCGCGGATGCGGGAAGTGGTCGCGCCGCTGCGCGCGTCGGAGGGGACGACGATCGCGGCGGCGCCGGACGGCGGGCTCGCGGCGGTCTTCCCGTACGTCGACGGCGCGACCGGCCGGCGCGATCTCGCGACGGCATCCGCCGCGGCCGCGCTGCTGGCGCGATTTCACCGGGCGATGCGCGACGTCCACGTCGCGTCCGGCATGCGCACCGCCCGATTTCTCGGGACGCTGCCGTGGCTGCGCGAGCGTTTTCAGCGCTTCGCGAACGATCCGCGCACCGGCCGGAAGCTCGACTGGGCGGCGGTCATCACCGCGGTCGCCGGCGCGACCGTCCGCATCGCGCCGGTCGCGGCCGAACTGCCGACGGTCGTCGTCCACGGCGATCCGAACCCCGGGAACGTCGTGAGCGTCGAAGAGGGCGACGTGCGCGCGCTCATCGACTTCGACTTCGCTCACGAGACCGAGCGGGTCTACGATCTGGGGACGCTGCTCGACGAGTTCGGCCGCGACGGCGAGGATACACCGCTGCGGCCGGAGCGCATCGCTCCGCTCGTCGCGGCGTACGAGGCCGAACTCCCGCTGAGCACCGTTGAGCGGAGCGCGCTGCCGGACGCGATGCTCCGGCGCGCGGCGATGCTGGTATGGTACGTCGCGACGCGGCACGGCGAGCGCGTCCCCGGCGATATCGGCGGCGCGCCGCGCTACGCGGCGCGCGTCCAGGAAATCGCGGCGCGTGCGCCGGCGATTCGGGAGGCGTTGCGTGGCTAGCGTCGTGCGTGCGCTGCTGTGGTGCGCGCTCGCCGCAGCGATTCTTACCGTGGTCGTGATGACGTGGCATCCCTGGCTGACGCCCTGGACCGGGATCAAACACTAGACGTCGAACGTCGTGCGGTGTGAGCGTGCAACGGATCGTGATCTTGGGGGGCGGGTTCGCCGGCGTCGCGGTCGCGCAGCGGTTGGAAAAAAAACTCCGCCGCGACGAGGCGGAGATCGCAATCGTCAGCCGCGACAACTTCACCCTGTTCACCCCGATGCTCCCCGAGGTGAGCTCCGGCGGGATCGAGACACGGCACGTCGTGACGCCGGTGCGCGCGCAACTGCGGCGCTCGACCTTCGTGCTCGGTGAGATTTCGCGCATCGACCTCGACGCGCGTGAGGTCGCGGCTTGCCATCCGATCACCGGCGACATGACGACGCTCCCCTACGACACGCTCGTCCTCGCTCTGGGAAGCGTGACCTCGACGTTCGGGATCCCCGGCGTCACCGAGCACACGCTGCCGCTCAAAACGATCGAAGACGCCGAGACGCTGCGCAACCGGATCATCGCGGCGCTCGAGCAAGCCGTCGTCACCGCGCCGGGCCCGGAGCGCGACCGCCTGCTGACGTTCGTCGTCGTCGGCGGCGGCTACACCGGCTGCGAAGCCGCCGGCGAACTCGTCGATCTGTTCCACTCGATCGTCCCGTTCTACCGGCCGCTGCGGCTCGCCGACGTGCGGATGGTGCTGATCGAAGCCGGCAAGGCGCTGCTGCCCGATCTCCCCCCGCAGATGGGTGCCTACACGACGCGCAACCTCCGGCAGCGCAAGGTCGAGTTGATCCTCGGCGACGGCGTCACGCACATCGACGAGCGCGGACTCGCCCTGCAGTCGGGGGCGTTCGTGTCGAGCGCGACGATGGTGTGGAGCGCCGGCGTGCGTCCGTCGCCTGTGCTCAAAGATCTCCCGGGCGTCATGCACGCCCGCAACGGCGGGATCGTCGTCCACGCCGACATGTCGGTGATCGGCCGCCCGGGCGTGTGGGCGATCGGCGACTGCGCGTGGATCCCCACCAAAGAGGATGCGCAGCAGAGCGATCGCAGCGCGTGGTATCCGGCGACCGCGCAGCATGCGATCCGCGAGGGCCCCGCGCTCGCCGACAACATCATCGCGACGATGCGCGGGACGCCGACGAAGCCGTTCCGCTATACCTCGCTCGGCACGATGGCGTCGCTGGGCGCGCGGCGCGGCGTCGCGGCGCTTCCGGGCGGCTACGTCCTCACCGGATTCCTCGCGTGGTTCCTGTGGCGGTCGTATTACCTCGCGCGGTTGCCGGGGCTCGACCGGCGCCTGCGCGTGACGGTCGACTGGACGCTGGGCTTGATCTTTCCGCGCGACATCGCCGAGATGCGCCTCTACACCGAGCGCGGACACCAGGCGGCGCGCGACGTGCAGGCGCAGAGCAAACCGGTGACGTGATCGCCGCGCGGCGCCTCAGTGCACCCAGGCGTCGTCGCTGCCGGCATAGGTGTTGCCGTAGAGCGTGTGTCCTTCGGGATACGGCTCGGCCTCGATCTCGTCGGTCGTGCGGTTGACGAGTTCGCTGATCTCGCGACGGATCGCTTTCACGGAATCGGCGTCGAGCACGCCCTGCTCGAGCAGAACGCGCTCGAACTTCGGCACCGGATCGTCGGACCGATGCTGCGCGACCTCGTCGCGCGTGCGGTAGGTACGATCGTCATCGTCGGTCGTGTGCGAGAGGAAGCGGTAGCAGTGCGCTTCGACCAGGACCGGTCCGTTGCCCGACGCCGCGTGCGCGCGCGCTTCGCGCACAGTGCGGTAGACGGCGACCGGGTCGAAGCCGTCGCACTCGAGCGCGTGCATCGCGTAGCCCGGCGCGCGCGCCGCGACGGCGGGGACGCGCATCTGCTTGGAGATGTGTGTCGAGATCGCCCACTGGTTGTTCTCGCAGACGAACACGACCGGCAACTCGTGGACCGACGCGAAGTTCATCGCTTCGTGCCACTCGCCTTGTGACGTCGCGCCCTCGCCGAATTGGCAGAACACGACACGATCGCCGTCGCCTCGCCGCTTGAGTGCCCACGCCGCGCCGACCGCATGCGTGCACTGCGCGGCGATGATCGACGAGATCGACGCGATCCCGAGATCTTTTGCGGTGACGTGGTTGATGATCGAACGGCCGCCGCTACGGTCGCCGGCGCGGGCCAGCTGCGAGCGGAACAGGTCCGCGAGCGGAAAGCCGCAGGCGAGGATCAGCCCGGTGTTGCGATAGTAGGGATAGAGCAGATCGCGCCCGCTCTTGAACGCGAGCCCCGTCCCGGCCTGCACCGCTTCGTGCCCTTCGGAACCCATCGCGATCCCGATCTTGCCCTGACGGTTCAGCTGAAAGCCGCGCGTGTCGACCGCGCGCTGCGTCACCATGTTGCGGTAGAGCTTGAGCAACTGCTCGCGCGAAAGCGCTGCGGGCGCCGCCGTCGTGGTCATCTCACCAGCGACCGTTCTGCGGGTGCATGCCCCTACCTACCGTTTGGACGGGGGACTGACACCCGATCTCGCAGAGAACGCGGAAATGCGCGTCGTCCCGGTCGCTCCCCCTCACGGGAGCGCAGCCGGCCGCCGGGATCAACCGGATCGCGTGGGACGGCAACGAAGATGGCCCCGGTGCGCTGGAACGGAACGAGCCCGCAGAACGCGGGGCCGCTGACGGGATTCGAAGCCCTGCCCGGGCGGTACATCGCGCGCCCGCACGTGCCGCCGGGCGAGCAGGCCACGCTTGCGGCGTTGCGCGACGAACTGACCGCGGACGAACCGCGCGACGAGGACTCGGCCGCGAAGCCGGACCGCATCCGCGAGCGCATCCTCGGAATCATCGGACAGATCGAAGGCGCGCTCCGGCCGCCGTTCGCGCAGCCCCTCGACGCGCCACCGCGTTCGCGGCCGTGACGGCCGAGCCGCGCAAGCCCTACGACATCGACTCGCTGACCGACGTCGCGCTGCGCGTCTTCGCGGAACGCGGCTACGACGGCGCGTCGATGGACGACGTGGCGCGCGCGGCGGGGATCACGAAGGCGTCGATCTACCATCACGTCAGCGGCAAAGAGGAGCTGCTCAGCCGCGGCCTCGGGCGCGCGCTCGACGCGCTCTTCGCCGTGCTCGACGAACCGGAGTCGCGCGAGGGCCGGGCCGTCGCGCGGCTTCGGCACATCGTCTACCGCGTCGCCGACGTTACCCTGCGGATGCTCCCCGAACTCACGGTGCTGGTGCGCGTCCGCGGCTCCTCGAAGAGCGAACGCGAGGCAGTCGAACGGCGGCGCGCCTTCGACCGGATCGTCACCGAGCTGATCGCCGGAGCGCAGCGCGACGGCGACATCCGCGCCGACGTCGACCCGCGCTTAGCGGCGCGGCTGATCTTCGGGATGTCCAACTCGGTGGTAGAATGGTATCGCAGCGGACCGCTCGCCCGCGATGCGATCGCGCGCGCGATCGTCACGACGGCGTTCGAGGGTATCTGCACGCGGGTATGAGCCCGCCATGCCCGAGCGTCGGTACGAGCTGTGCGTGATCGGTGCGGGGACCGCCGGCTTTGCCGCCGCCGAAGAGGCGCGCGCGGCGGGGCGCGACCTGCTGCTCGTCACCGGTGACGACGAGCTCGGCGGGACCTGCATCCGACGCGGCTGCATGCCGGCCAAGACGCTGCTCGCGGCGAGCGAACGCGAAGCCGCGGTGCAGCGTGCGGGGGTGCTCGGCATCGATGGTGCTCAGGTGCAGATCGATCTGCCGAAACTGATCCGCCGCAAACGCGCGCTCGTCGATTACTTCGCCGAGGATCGCGTGCACGAACTCGAAGCGTACCCGCTCGCGCGCGGCAATGCGCGCTTCGTCACGGAGGACGCGATCGTGGTCGGCGGCCGGCGCGTGCGCGCGGAGCGGTTCGTGATCGCGAGCGGCGCGTCCGTCGTCGCGCCCGCGATCCCGGGCCTCGCGGAGGTGGAGACGATCACCAGCAGCGACGTACTCGAGATGACGCGTGCGCCGCAACGGATCGCGATCCTCGGGGGCGGCCCGGTCGGATGTTCGTTCGCGCAGTTCTTCGCGCGCGTCGGTGCGAAGGTTACGCTCGTTCAGGATGCGCCCGAACTGCTGCGCAACGACGATCCCGACGTCGGCGCCGCGGTGCGCAGCGCGCTCGAGCGGGACGGCGTTGACGTCGTCTGCGGCGCGACAGTCGAACGCGCGTTTCGCGACGGCGGCGACAGCGTCGTCGTCGCCGCATCGCCGTTCGGGACGCGTGCGGTGCGGTGCGACGCGGTAATGCTGGCGACGAATCGCCGCCCCAATGTCGACGGTCTCGATCTTGAAGCCGGAAGGATCGCGGGCGACCCGGCGCGCGGCGTGGCCGTCGACGCCGCGCTGCGCAGCCCGACCAATCCGCGCGTCTACGCCGCGGGCGACGTCGTGGGCCGGCGCAGTCTCGTGCACGCCGCCGCGTTCGCCGGCCGGCTGGCGGCCCGCAACGCGTACGCCGACCGCGCCGAGCCGATGCGCTGGGAGCGCTGGGAGGCGCACGCGATCGACACGCAGCCGCAGGTCGCGGTCGCCGGGCGCTCCGAGCGCGAGTGCCGGCTGCTCGGAATCCGGTACCGCAAGGCGACGCTGGCGGCCGGGGAGGTCGGCGAAGCGCTGGTCACCGATCAGGCCGAGGGATTCGTGAAGATGCTGGCGCGCGAGGACGACGGCATCGTCGTGGGGATTACGCTCGTGACCGCCGACGCGATCGACTTGGCGGGCGAGGCGATCATGCTGGTCGACCGCGGGATGAGCGCAGAAGAGATCGCCGAAGTGCCCCATCTCCATCCGACGATGAGCGAACTCTTCGTCCGCGTCGCAGAGCGGCTTGCGGCGGCGTAACGCTCGCGGAAGCGTTCCGGAGCAAGAGCCGCGAAGAACGCCGGAATTCGCTGCGTCGTCAACGGGAGGACGGTCCTGGCAGCTCGTTCCCTGGTGATTACAAGCGTTCTCATCGGCTATTGGATGTCGGCACTCGATGCCACGATTTTGAACCTCGGCTTCGGTACGATCGCCGGGCATTTGAACGTCGGCATCGATGAAGTCGCCTGGGCGTCGACGGCCTATGCCCTCGCGCTCGTGATCGCGATGCCGCTCAGCGGCTGGCTGGCGGCGAATCTCGGACGCAAACAGGCGTTCATCGCGGCGATCGCCGTCTTCACCGCCGGTTCGCTTGCGTGCGCGTTCTCGAATTCGCTGCTCGTCCTCACCGTGGCGCGTTTCATCCAAGGTTTCGGCGGCGGCGCGATGCAGCCGCTCGGCACCGCCGCGCTGCTCGACGCCTATCCCCAAGAGCAGCTCCCCAAAGCGTTTCAGATCATCGGTCTGGGCGGGATGCTCGGGCCGCTGACCGGTCCGCTCGTCGGCGGCTGGATGCTCGACAACTTCCCGTGGCAGACGCTCTTCGTCATCAACGTGCCGATCGGTCTGGCGGTGATCGCGATGGCGTCGATCGGTTTCGTGCAGCGCCCCGTCACGCCGGAGCGGCGCAGGTTCGACTGGGGGGCGCTCGCGCTGATGGCCGGCGGACTCATCGCGCTGCAGTACGCGATCCAGGAAGGCCCGCGCAGCGAGTGGTTCGCCTCGGCGAGCGTCACGCTCGCGGCGCTGGTCGCGTGCGGTGCGCTCGGCACGTTCGCGTTCACGCAGCTGCGCTCCGCACGGCCGCTGGTCGATTTGAAACCGTTGCGGCTCTTCACGTTCGACGCCGGGCTGCTGCTGCTGATCGTGACCACGATCGGGACGACCGGCACCGCGTTCGTCGTACCGCTGTTCCTGCAGCAGGCCGTCGGCTTCGACGCAACCGCGGCCGGACTCGCGGCGGTCCCGGCCGCGATCGGCACGATCGTCGCGATCGCGGCCGGCGGGTACCTGCGGCGCGTCTCGCCGATCGTCATCGCGGTCGCAGGGCTGCTGCTGCTCGGCTTCGGCACGCTGTGGATCGCGCTGATGGGGAACACGATCGGGTTCGGCGAGATCATCCTGCCGCGCTTCGTGCAGGGGCTCGGGAACGGGCTCGTCTACGTGCCGTTCAACACGCTGGTGATGGTCGGAATCCCGCAGCGTCTGTACGATGCGGCGAGCGGTCTCTCCGGCGTGACGCGGCAGCTCGGCACGAGCCTCGGCTATGCGGTGCTCAGCGCGCAGATCGTCGCCTTGCAGCATTCGGCTGCGGTGACGCTGAGCGGACGCGTGCACGTCGGCGCGGGCGCAAGCTCGCGCAGTTTGGGACAGATCGCGCAGGCGCTGACCCAGCGCGGGTTCGCGCCCTCCGATGCGGCGGCGCAGGCGCCCAGCGTGTTCAGCGCGATCGTTCAGCGTGAAGCCGTCGTGTGGGGCTTCCAATCGAGTCTGTTCACGATCGCGATGCTGTTCCTCATCGTGGTGCCGATCGTCGTGCTGCTGTGGCGCTTCGCGCCGCGCGCCGCCGCGGAGGCGTGACGGCGCTGCGGCGCATCGGCTGGCTCCCCCTCACCGCGATCGTCATCGCGCTGGCCGCAGGGCTGTGGTTCGGCGCCCGCTGGTACAACCACGATCGCTTTCGGGTGACGACCGATGACGCATACATCGACACCCAGCAGGTGATGGCGATGAGCCGCGTCTCCGAGCGCGTCGCCGAGGTGCTGGTGGATGCGAATCAGCCCGTCCACCGCGGCCAGCTCCTCGTCCGGCTCGACGACGTGAACGAACGCGCGAAGGTCGACATGGCCCAACGCAACCTGAGCGCGCTGCGTGCGGCGGCGGTGGCTGCAGAGCGCGCCGCCGATCTCGAGAGCGAGCTGCAGTCGGCGCAGGTGCACACCGAACGCGGCAACGTCGAGGCCGCGCGATTGGGCGCGGATGTCGCCGCTTCGCAGGCGACCGCGTCGAAGACCGCGATCGACGTCGCGCGCTCGCAGGTCGACGCGGCCCTTGCCGCCCAGCGCGTCGCCGATGCCGCCCTTCCGGCCGCGCAGCGTTCGATGGAGAGCGCGCAGCGCGATCGCGATCGCGACCACGCGCTCGCGGAACAAGGGTATGTCTCGTCGCAGGCGGTCGACGCTTCGGAGTCGGCGTACGCGCAGGCCCGCAGTGCGTACGACGCAGCGGTCGCGAACAGCGCGTCGGCGCGCGTCAACGTACGCACCGCGCGAGCCCAGCTCGCGCAGATTAGCGGCACGTCGACCTCGGAACAGCGGCGAGCCGGCGCGCTCCGCGCGCAGATCCTGGTCGCGCAAGGAAAACTGCAGGAGATGGCGGCGCCGAGCCGCGTCCTCGACAAGCGCGCCTTGGCCGACGAGGCGGCGGCGAACGTCGCCGCCGGCGAGAGCCAGCTGCGTCTCGCGCAGATCGATCTCGACGCGACGCGGATCGTCGCGCCCGTCGACGGGTTCGTCGCTTCCCGCGACGTCGAGCGCGGCCAGACGGTCGCGCCCGGTCAGGCGCTGATGACGATCGCGCCCGCGAAACGCGTCTTTGTCACCGCCAACTACAAGGAGACGCAAATGCCCCGCGTGCGGGTCGGTGCGCCGGTCGAGATCTCCGTGGATGCGTGCGGCGGAAAGACGTTCAGCGGCCGCGTCGTCGCGATCGGTCCGGTCGCGCAGAGCGCGCTCTCGACGCTGCCCACGCTCACCGCGCCGAGCAACTTCGTCAAAGTCGCGCAGCGCATCCCCGTACGGATCAGCCTTCCCGCCGACAGCGACGGCTGCACGTTCCGCCCGGGGATGTCGGTCGAAACGTCCGTCGTCACGCGATGAGCGGAGCGGGCCCCTCCCGCAACCGTCGTGCGGTCTCAACGCGTCCGGGCTCGAGGAATGCAACGCGTCATCACCTCGCCCGATCACCCCGTCCGTCTCGTTGCGGACGATGCTCCCGCTCCTCCGACGCGTTCCGGACACGCGCTCGTGCGCGTTCGCGCTTCGTCGATCAACCGCGGCGAGACGCGCCTGATCCCGGCGCGGCCGGACGGCTGGGCTCCCGGTCAGGATGTCGCCGGCGTCGTGGAAACCGCGGCGCCCGACGGCGGTCCCGGCGCGGGGACGCGCGTCGTAGGACTCGCGGATGAAGGGGCATGGAGCGAGCTGGTCGCGGTCCCGCTCGAACGGCTCGCGGTGCTGCCCGACGGCGTCGATTTCGTGCAGGCCGCGTGCCTGCCGGTTGCGGGACTGACCGCATTGCGCGCGCTGCGCGCGCTCGGCGACGTCGTCGGCCGCGAACTGCTGGTGACCGGTGCGGCGGGCGGCGTTGGCAACCTGGCGGTGCAGCTCGCGCGGGATTCGGGCGCGTCGGTGACGGCGTTGGCACGCCGTCCGCTCCCGTTCGACGGCGTCCGTGTGCGGAGCGCCCTCGACGAGTCGATGCGCTTCGAGCGCGTCCTCGACGCGGTCGGCGGCGCGGTGCTTGGCGACGTGTTCGGACGGCTGCGGCCGCACGCGAAAGTCGTCTTCTTCGGCGGCGGCGACCCGGTGCCGCTCTCACTCGGTACGCTGCAGGGGTCTCCCGCGACGATCGAAGCGCTCTTCGTGTACCAGGCGCCCGGCCGGTTCGATGAGGATCTCGCGGCGCTGGTGCAGTTCGTCGCGGCAGGCCGGCTCGTGCCGCGGGTCGACCGCACCGTGCCGGTGGGCGACGTCAACGACGCCTTGGCGGCCTTGGAGCGCGGCGGCATCGACGGGAAAATCGTCCTGACGCGCTAGCGCATATATTGCCGTCGCCGCCGCCAATGGGTATAGTGAATCCTAACCGACCATTCGGTAGGGAGTTTTCGCACCATGGCCTTGACCGCCCCGCAGCAGAGTCAGCTCGTCGTCCCGACCGGCGGCTTCACGCCGTATCCGGAAGTCCCGCAGCCCAACATCTTCCCGATGGAGTGGCGCGTCGAGACTCCCAAACTCGCCGAGCTCTACGAGCGCTCGAAGCGTCAGGTGTGGAATCCTGCCGACTTCCCGTGGGAGACGCTGCGCCCTGAGGACTTCACCGAACAGCAGCGGCTCGGGATCATGTACTGGTACGCGGTGCTGGCGAACTTTGACGGTTCGGGGCCGGCGGTGTTCGCGAAGGCGACGATTCACGCGTTCGAGACGCATCAGGAAGATCCGATCCGCAAATGTTTCTTCTCGATCACGCGCGATGAGATGAATCACGAGGAAGTCTGTCAGCGCGCGATCCAAAAGCTGGTCCCCGGCGGCCCGATGGATTTCGAGGCGACCAGCGATCTGGCGAAGGCGGCGCAGAACAACATCGGCTGGCTGTATCACAACGGCGGCCGCTACTGGACCGGCTACTCCGCGTCGCTCGCGAAGTATCCGCTCAGCGTGCTCTTCACGTCGTTTCTGATGGGCGAGGTCGCATCGTCGACGCTCTTCTTCGGGATGTCGAAGAAGGCGACGCATCCGGTCTTCAAAGAGCTGTTCAAGCGCGTCGGTCAGGACGAAGCGCGCCACCTCGCGATCTGCCTGACGGTGCTCGAGAAAGACTGGCCCGGTCTCTCCGACGAGTACAAGCACCTGATTACGAAGCAGCTGCGCGCCGGCTTCGTGTTCCTCAGCATGATCCTGTGGGAACCGCCCAGCCAGTTCTGGGAGATCCCCGAGTATTTTCTCCCCAACCATCGCGTGCTGGTGCAGCACGCGCGCGACGCGGGCTTGGGCGTGCTGACGTACGACGAGCAAGCCGATAACTGGCGCACGGCGCTGGCGCGCGTGCGCGCGATCGTCGGCGAATGGGGAATCGCGTTCCCCGCGATCCCGGAACTGGATCTCGACGGCGTCGACGTCAGCGACATCGGCCCCGAAGACATCATCCCGGTCTTCTAGTCACGCTGCGTCACGCTCCGCGTGACACGGAAATGAGAATGTTCAGCGCGACGGTCGCGAGCAGCGGGAGCATCGTGACCAGGATGCGTGTCGGTGCAATCCGGTGCGTCATCTTGCGTCCGACTTCGATCAAGCGGTCGGCGGCCCACGCCAGCAGCGACGCGATCTCGACGACGATCACCATCGCAAGCAGCACCGGCGCGCGGTCGTATTCTCCCGGCGGGGCCGCCGCCAGCGTCAGCCCCAGCACCGCGAGGACCGGGACGATGATCGCCGGCGCCAGCCACAGCACGCCCTTGGGGCCGTAGCTTCCGGGGCGGCCGTCGATCCCCAGATGCAGCGGGATGCGCGACGGCGCCGACGGCAGGACGCGCGCAAGATGCCATGCGAGCAGGACGACGCTGGCAACGGCGAGGCCGTATACGACCCAAACCAGCCACAACGGGATCAGCACGTCGAAACGGTACTCGCAGGCGCTCGCACGGGATACGGGTATGTTCGCGCTGATGGAGCCCGCACGCTTTCCCGCCTTCTCCGCCGAAGCGCTCGACGGAACCGCTTACGTCGCACCGCGCGATTTCGCCGGCGCGCGCAACGTGATCGTGGTCGGCTTCGCGCTGGAGCAGCGGGGCGAGATCGAATCGTGGGGGAGGTACCTCGACGCGCTCGTGCGCGGGCGTTCCGACGTGCGCGCGCGGCTCTACGCGCTGCTCGGCGGCGGCGCGAAGATGATGCGCGGCGTGATTCTCAGCGCGATGCGCAAGGCGCTGCCGCAGCCCGAACTGCGCGCCTCGACGATCGTGCACTTCACCGACGTCGACGCGTTCTGCCGCGCCGCCGGGATCACCGACCGCAAACACCTCGCGCTCTTCGTGGTCGATCCCGACGGGGCGATCGCCTGGCGCGGCAGCGGCGCCTACTCCGAAGACACCGCCGCATCGATCGACGCCGCTTTGGTCCGAGCCTAGCGTCGCGCGAGCGAGCGCACTGCGGCCTCGCACCGCCGGTGCCGGGGGCGCCTCGCCCGGGCGCCGAAGCGCCAAGCCATCATGACGACGACTCTGGCCAGCGGGGCCGACCTGTTCGCAAAGCATCGTGCGACGCTCGACGGCGCGCGCGACGCGATCCGCACGCGCGGCTACTACAGCGCCTATCCCGAGAGCGCGAAGGCCTACGGCGAAAGCGCGATGGCCGACGGCAAGGCCGCATTCGATGCGCGTCTGGGAAAGACGTTCGCGCTGACGCAGCCGACGACCGGCGCGACGGTCGCGCCGGAGCGCTCGCCGTACGGGATCGCGCTCGACGTGCAGTATCCCGTCGTCGACGTCGATGCGCTGTTCGCCGCGGCGACGCAGGCGATGAAGGCCTGGGCCGCGGCGTCGGCGGAGACGCGTACCGGCGTCGCGCTCGAAGCGCTCGCGCGGCTCAACGCGCACTCGTTCGAGCTCGCGCACGCGGTGATGCACACGACGGGCCAGGCGTACCTGATGGCCTTTCAGGCCGGCGGCCCGCACGCGCAGGATCGCGCGCTCGAAGCGGTCGCGTACGCGTACGACGAGATGTCGCGCATCCCGGCGAGCGTCGTGTGGGAGAAGCCGGCAAAGCCCGAGCCGTTGCGCATCGAGAAACGCTTCCGCATCGTCCCGCGCGGGATCGACCTCACCATCGGCTGCTCGACGTTCCCCACCTGGAACGCATATCCGGGGATCTTCGCGAGCCTCGTCACCGGCAACGCCGTCGTCGTGAAGCCGCATCCGCAGGCGATTCTGCCGCTCGCGATCACGCTCGACGTGCTGCAGGGAACGCTGCGCGACGCCGGCTTCGATCCGCAACTCGTTACGCTCGCCGTCGATACGCCCGACCATCTGCTGGCAAAGGAGCTCGCGCAGCGGCCCGAAGTCAAGCTGATCGACTATACCGGATCGAGCGCCTTCGGCACCTGGCTCGAAAAGAATGCCGACGCGCTCGTGTATACCGAAAAGGCCGGCGTGAACAGCGTCGTCATCGACTCGACCGCCGACTTCGCGGGGATGACGAAGAACCTCGCGATGTCGCTCGTGCTGTATTCGGGACAGATGTGCACGACGCCGCAGAACCTGTTCGTGCCGGCCGTGGGAATCGCGGCCGAGAGCGGACGGAAGTCGTTCGACGAGGTGGTCGCCGCGCTCACGCAGGCGATCGACGCGGTCCTCGGCGCGCCCGAACGCGCCGTGGAGTTCCTCGGCGCGATTGCGAGCGACGCGACGCTCCAGCGCGTCGACGCGGAAAACGCGAAGCCGGGCGTGGTGAAGCGAAGCGTCGCGCTCGAACATCCGAAGTTCCCCGGCGCGCGCGTCCGCACGCCGGTAATCGCGGTCGTCGATGCCGCCGACCGCGAGCGGTTCTCGCACGAGGCGTTTGGACCGATCGCCTATGTGATCCGCACCGCGAACACCGACGAATCGCTGCGGCTGGCGACGGAACAAGCGCGGGACAAGGGCGCGATCACCGCGATCGTGCACTCGACCGACCCGACGGTGCTGGAGAAGGCGCAGCGCTGGGCGCGCGAGGGCAAGGTCAACATCGCCGTCAACCTCACCGGCTCGCTGCTAGTGAATCAGTCGGCGGCGTTCAGCGACTATCACGTGACCGGAGGCAATCCGGCGGGCAACGCGTCGCTCACCGACGCGGCGTTCGTCGCGAACCGCTTCCGCATCATCGAGACGCGTACGCCCGCCGCGTGACCGAAGCGGCGACGGATGCCGACGCGCTCGCCCGGGCGTGCGCCGAGGCGATGTACGCGCGCGACCGGGCGGCGCGCGCGGCCGGCATGGTGATCGAGGACGTGCGCGCCGGCTATGCGCGCGTCGCGATGACGGTCACCGACGCGATGCTCAACGGCCACGACATCGCGCACGGCGGCTTCACCTTCATGCTCGCCGACACCGCGTTCGCGTACGCGTGCAACTCGCGGAACTTGCCCAACGTCGCCTTGCAGTGCTCGATCTCTTTTGCCGCCCCAGTCCATCTGGGTGACCGGCTCGTCGCTGAAGGCGAACAGCGCAGCGGCGGCAACGGCCGCACTGGGGTGTACGACATCACGGTCTCGCGCGCCGACGGCGAGATGGTCGCGCTGTTCCGCGGCGTGTGCTATCGCGTGAAGGGAACGGTGCTCGAGGGCTGATGCTCGCGGGCGTCAACGTCGGCGGAACGACGACGAGCGTCGTGCTCGGAACGTCTGCCGGTGAGATCGTGCAGCGCCGCGCGTGGCCGACGCAGGCGCGCGATGGGGATGCGCTGATCGCCGCGATCGTCGGGGCGCTACGCAGGTTCGGCGATGCGGTGGAGGCCGTCGGCGTCGCGATCGGCGGCCCGATGGATGCGCGGCGAGGCATCATCGTCGCGCCGCCGCATCTGCCGGGTCTGCACGGCGTCGCGCTCGGCGACGAGCTGCACGCCGCGCTCGAGGTGCCGGTGCAGGTCCATCACGACGCGGCGGCGTGCGCGCTCGCCGAGACGCGCTGGGGCGCGGAGCGCGGCGCGTTCGGGCTCGCGTACCTCACCTGCGGAACGGGCTTCGGCGCCGGGATCGCGATCGACGGACGGGCGCACTACGGCGCGGACGGCGCATCGCCGGAGATCGGCCATGTGCGGTATCGCGACGACGGTCCCGACGTCTTCGGGAAACCGGGCTGCTTCGAGTCCTACGGTTCGGCGAGCGCGCTCCCGCAACTCGCGCGCCGCCGCGATCCCGCGTGCGATGCGCGGACCGGCGCGGATGTCGCCGCGCGCGCCGCGGCCGGGGATCCCGCGTGCGCAGCCGCGATCGCCGACAACGCGGCCGCGGTCGGCGCGGCGTGCGCGCTCCTCGCCGACCTGCTGGTGCTCGACGTCGTAATTCTCGGCAGCCTCGCAACGTATCTCGGAGGTGCCTGGATCGATGCCGTGCGCGCCGCGTTCGCGCGCGAAGCGCTCCCGGACCACGCCGGCACGCAGCTGCTTCCTCCGACCCTCCCCAACGTTCAAGACCTCTCAGGCCTCGCTGCCGCTCTCAATAGTTTTCGCGGCTAACCGCTCCTGGGCTGTCTCGCCGACATCCCGATCGTCTACGTCCCGCTACCGTTGCTGGCGCGGAACGTTGGCCGCGCGCCGCTCACCGCGTATCGCGGGCCGGCGAGCGTCGCGGCGAGATCGTCGATCATGCGGCGAGGCGCCGCCGCGTAGCAAGCGCGATCGGCAACCCGACGAACACCGCGTGATCGACGAGGAACGCCGCAAAAAGCGCCGGGTTGAAGGGAAACTGCGGGACGCCCGTACGCGGCAGCACGATCAGATCCATGAAGATCCACACCGCGATGCCGTAGGAAAGACCGGCGATGATCGCGTGCCCGATGAGGATCGGAAAGCGTCGCGCCGCTGCAGCATACAGTCCCGCGTAGAGGAACGCAAAGAAGAAGTGCACCGCCACGCCGAGCGCCGCGGTCGCGAGTCCGCCTTTGAAGGCCGCCACCCCGAGCAGACCGCTGGCGATGTACTGCAGCACGCCGACCAGCGAAAAGGCATGCAGCACGAAGACGTACGCCACGACCGCGAACGAGGCGTCGAGGACGCCCGCGACGAGCCCGCCGTCGAGCGTGGCGGCCGCCACGCCGGAGCGTCGAGCTGCCGTTGCCGAAACGCTCATGACGCGGCCGCCTGCGCTTTCACGCGGTCGGCGAGTGCACGCATCGCCTCGGCGATCGTCCCGCTGTGTTCTTCGATGGCGAAGTGGCCGCCGTCGAGGAGCACCACGGTCGCGCCCGTATTGTCGCGACGATATGCTTCGGCGCCGGCGACGGTGAAGAACGGATCGTTTTTCCCCCAGAGCACGAGCATCGGAGGTCTGCGGTCGCGCAGATACGCCTGCCATGTCGCGAACTGCGGCGGATTGGTGCGATAGTCTTAGAGCAGCGCGAGTTGGATCGCGTCGTTGCCGGGACGGTCGAGCAGCGCCTGGTCGAGCGTGTACGCGTCGGGGCTCACGCGGCTCGCATCGGCGGCGCCCTCGAGGTAGTGGAAGCGCGTCGTCTCAGGAGCGAGCATCTGACGCACCGCGGCCTCGCTCGCGCTGCTGGGGTCTGCCCAGTAGTTCTGGAGCGGCGCGAGTGCCGGCGAGACGCCGTCTAGGTGTGCGATCGCGTTCTGGACGACGATCGCACGGATGAGCTCCGGCCGCTTCGCTGCTAGGCGGAAGCCGATCGGGCCGCCGTAGTCGTGCAGGTAGAGCGAGACTTTCTCGATGCCGAGCGCGTCGACGAAACCTTCGACGATCTCCGCTAGGCGGTCGAAGGTGTAGGTGAAGTTCGTCGGGGCCGGGGCGTCGCTGTAGCCGAATCCGGGATAGTCGGGCGCGACGAGGTGGAAGCGATCGGCGAGCCTCGGCATCAGGTCGCGGAACATATGCGACGACGACGGGAAACCGTGCAGCAACAGAACGGTGGGACCGTCGCTGGGGCCGGCCTCCCGATAGAAGATCGAGACGCCGTCGACGGTAACGCGGCGGTAGCGGACGGCGAGGTCGTTCCGCGGGGATTCGGCTGACATGCTGGAGGTACTCCGGAAGAGGGTATGGACACACCTTACGACTTCAAGTAGACTTGAAGTCAAGCATGGAGCACGACGGTGGCCGCGTGACGATCGGCGAGGTGGGCGAGCGCAGCGGCGTCAGCGCCGCGACGCTGCGCTACTACGAGGAGCTCGGACTGATCGCGCCGGTCGCGCGCCGCGGCCTGACACGGCTCTACGAAGCGCCGGCAATCTTCGAGCGCCTGGAGATGATCCGCCTCACGAGTGCGATCGGCTTCACGCTGCAAGAGGCCAAAGCGCTGCTCTCTCGCGCGCGCGACCGCGAGGCCTTCGTGCCGCTTGCCGAGGCGAAGCTGGCGGCGCTCGAACAGCGCCGTCGCGATCTCGCGACGGCTGCGAAAATGCTGCGCCATGCGCTTGTCTGCAACTGCGGCGACGTGACGGAATGTCTCGCGGCGTCGAGCCCGCCGCCGAACTTGTTGCGTAGCGCGACGCGCGCGCGGCGGTTCGAGCGCTGACCGCAGACGTAGCCGCTGCCCCGGCGTCGGAGATCAGTAGCGGCCGAGGAGGCGTTGGTCGCCGCCGATCGCGGCGAGGGCGGCAGTAAGGCGGGCGTCGTCGACGCCCGTGAGTTCGACGAAGAACCGGTAGCGGAACGGCACTTTGCGGTCCGGGCGCGCGATCAGAAAGCGCAGGTCGATGGCGCGATCGGCGAACGCCGAGAGCGCGTCGCGCAGCGAGCCCGGTCGGTCGTCAACCGCGATGCCGATGCACGCACGATCCGACGGCGCGGCCGCCGGCGAACGCGAGAGCAAGAAGAAGCGGGTGTAGTTCTCGGCCTCATCCTGCACGTTGCGAGCCAGGATTCTGCCGCCGTAAATCTCCGCCGCCAGCGCCGGACCGATCGCCGCGACCGACGGATCGTTGAGCCGCACGATCTCTTTCACGGCGCCCGCGGTGTCGGTCGACGTCGACCGCCGCCACCCGTGCGCCTCGATCAGCGCGCGAACTTGTTCGAGCGCGACGGGATGGGAGCGCACTTCTGCGATCCGATCTTCGTGCGCGCCGCCGACGCCGACCAGACACAGTTCCACCGGCAGCGTCGTCTCCTCGACGATGCGCAGATCCGGATGCTCCCAAAGCAGTTCGTAGTTGCGCGGCACCGGGCCGGCGATCGCGTTCTCAACCGGCAAGACGGCAAAGTCAACTTCGCCTTTCGCCAGCGCAATCGCCGTCGCGTCGAACGACGGATAGCCGCGCGTCTCGGCGTCGGGGACGAGCCGGCGCGCAGCGACGTCGCTGAACGCGCCCGGATGCCCCTGATATCCGACGGTCGGCATCGTTACGTGGGCTGGTTCGCCGCGGCCCCGAGGCGGTACGCGCAGACGAACGCGCGGAAGATCACGCGATAGTCGTCGTGCACGAAACGCACCATCCGCCCGCCGATCCGTTCCATCCCCGGCATCATCTCGACGAAATCGGCGCTGTGGGTGGCGACGAAATCCAGCTCCATCGTGATCGGCGGCGTAAAGACGAACGGCTTCCCCTCCGCGACGCGGCCGATCGCCTCTTTTGCGCCCGCCCGGATCAGCGCGCGAGCGCGTTCCGGGGAGAGCGAGTTCACGCTGTAGCGCCCGATCGAATCCTTGACGACGACCCCGGTCACCCACGGCATCACCGCCTTCGTCTGCTCGACGAAGGCGCGATCGCCGGTGATCAGCGTGACCGGAACGCCGTCGAGTCCGAGGACGGCTGCGTTTACCATCGCCTCGTTGCAGACGAGTCCGTTCATCCGCGTCTCGTAGAGCGTCTCGCTCGTGTAAGTATGATCGAGCGCCGCGTTCGGCGTCCCGCCGCCGCCGTGGTAGCCGGTGAAGAACGCCGTGTCGAACGACGCGTCCGCGCCGTGCGCCATCGAGAACGGCTTGCGGTTCCCATAGATCATCCGCACGTCGGCGGGGAGCTCGTCCCACAACACGTTGCGCATCGAGGAGTGCGAGTCGTTGACGAGGACCTCGCCGACGCCGGCCTCGCGCGCGCCGTCGATCGCCGCCCGCACTTCCTGCGACATCAGCCGCCGGTAATACGGATACTCGGTCGTGTTCGAGGGATCGACTTGCGTCCACGACGAGACGGCCGCCGTCCCTTCCATGTCGCACGAGATGTAAAGCTTCATGCGCCCAGCTCTTGCAGAGCGGCGCGCGCATTCGCGGCACGCGGGTCTTTGGGGCCGACGACGCTGAGGTACTCTCTGAACGCCGCGATCGCGTCGGTGCGCCGCCCGATCGCCTGCAGCACAACGCCGCGGTTGAACAGGGCGGTGGGAAACTTCGGCCGCTCCGCCAGCACCCGATCGAGCTGCTTGAGCGCTTCGAGATCGCGTCCGCGCTGATGAAGCGCGACGGCGTCGTCGGTGCGCACGTCGGGGTTGCCGGGGTCGAGCGCGAGCGCGCGCGCATAGTACCCGTCGGCCTTGTCGAACTTCTGCGCGTCGAACTCCATGTTGCCGAGCGTGACGAGCGCCGCGAGGTCCTTGGGGTTTTTTGCGATGCGCGCGCGCAATTCCACGATCGCCTGCATCACCGGCCCGGGCGGTCCGGCCGGCGTGCCGCCGCCGACGGATTGCCCCGGAAGCGCGTTGCCTTGCGGCTGCACCGGTCCCGTCCCGGTTTGCGGGACGGTGAACGTACCGGGCGGGTCGGTCGCGATCGGCGCCGGCGTGACGTGGATGTTCGCGTCGCCCTGCTGCGCCGGCTGCCCGCTCGGGCCGAACGCCGCGCCCTCCGTCCCGAACCCGAGCTTCAAGAAATAGCCCATGATCCCGAGAAAGACGACGGCGAAGACTGCAAGGATCGGAAGTGCGATGCGCGTCGGCAAGCCCACGCGATCCTCTTGGCGAAAGAACGAAGATGATCCCCGGTCTGCCCGACGTCGCCGAACTCCAACTGATGTTCGCGCAATACAACTTCTGGCATTTCAACGGCGAGATTCCGACCTACTGCATCGCGTACAACGCGCGCTTCTCCAACCTCGCCGGCCGGATCACCTACAAGCCGCCGCTGATCGAACTCTCGCCCAAGCACCTGCGCGGCAAACCCCAAGAATTGCGTGACACCTTGCTCCACGAGATGATTCACGCCTGGCTGCATGCGCGCGGCGAGAACCCCGGCCACACCCAGCGCTTCAAGAAGAAGATGCGCGAACTGGGACTCACGTCGATCTACCACGATCTCGGCAAAGCGACGCCGCTCAACGAATCCTCGAAACGTTACATCCTGCGCTGCGAGAAGTGCACGATGGAAGTGCTGCGCAAGAAGAAGCCGGCGCCGAACGTGGTCTGCGCGCGCTGCCGCAAGGAACTTGTCGCGTTCGAAGTCGTCGAGATCAAGCCGGTCGAACTGCAGCGCGCCGCTTCGCGTCCGCCGCGTGGTCCGTTTCGCTGACGGCGCTACCGCGCGAGCGGAAGATGCCGTACGATCAAGCCGGCCGCCGCAGCGATCAAGGCGACCGCGAGCAGCGCGATCAGGATCGGCGAAGAGAGGCGGCGCGCGATGCTCGGCGCGACGCCGCCGCCGACGATCCCGCCCAGGACCAGCGGTGCGGTGACCCCCCAGTCGACGTCGCCGCCGAGCGCGTGCGCGACGATCCCGATCGGCGAGGTGATCCCGACGATGAACGCGCTGGTCGCCGAGACCAGGATCGGCGGCATCCGTCCGGCGATCAGCAGCAGCGGGACCATGACGATTCCGCCGCCGATCCCGAACACCGACGACGCGAAGCCCATGACGACGCCGCCGGCGAGACCGACCCAGAGATTGTGCACGAAGGTCCGCTGCGGCTTGGCATCGTGGCCGGCGCGCAGACGCCGCAGAACCAGCACCGAGAGCGTGAGCAGCACGCATCCGTACGCGACGTCGAAGCCGGTCGCGGAAAACTGTTTCACTGCGATGACGCCGACGATGCCCGCCGGCACCGCGCCGGCGATGAACGGCAGCGCGAGGCGCACGTCGATCTGCTTCTGCCTCCAGAACCCGATCGTCGAACTCGCCGTGTTCGCGAGGACGAGCACGAGCGACGTCCCGGCGACCTCCGCCGGCGGAATCCCGAAAAAGAGCCGCAGGACGGGGATGACGACGAACCCGCCGCCGAGGCCGACGAGCGAACCGAAGATGCTTGCGAGCGTTCCGATCGCGAACAGCGCGAGCTCCGTCGACCAGGTCACGGCGCGCCGCCCCGGCCGGCTCCGTTAGCTCTGAACGCGCCCGATGTAGCGGCGGTCGCGGGTGTCGATGCGGATCACGTCACCCGGATTCACGAACAGCGGAACGTTGACGGTCGCGCCGGTTTCGAGCTTCGCCGGCTTCGTCGTCCCCTGCGCGGTGTCGCCTTTGAAGCCGGGATCGGTCTCTTCCACCTTGAGTTCGACGTGCGCCGGCAGATCGGCGCCGATCGGGACGCCGTCGTGGAACTGCACGTCGATCTTCATCCCGTCTTTGAGGAAGTCGGCAGGATCGCCGATCAGGTCTTTCTGCAGGGTGAAGTTCTCGTAGGACTCGTTGTCCATGAAATGATAGCCGTCGGCGTCGTTGTAGAGCATCTGCATCTCGCGGTTGTCGACGGTCGCGCGCTCCAGCTTTTCACCGGCCCGGAACGTGCGCTCGACGGTCGCGCCGGTCTTCACGTTCTTCAGGCGCGTGCGCACGAACGCCGAACCCTTGCCGGGCTTGACGTGCAGGAACTCGATCACGGTCCACAGGTGACCGTCGATGACGATCGTGACGCCGTTGCGGAAATCGTTGGAGCTGATCATGGTGTGGTGGAAGCGTCTCTCCGGAACATGCGTTCGGCTGCGCGCGCTGAGCGCCCGCAGTCGCTAGGTGCGGTTGGGTTTCAGCAGTGAGAGGCGGTTTTCCGTCCCATGCCGCAAGCGGTCGAGATTCTCGCGGTGGCGGACGACGATGAAGGCGGCGGAGACGAGGCCGTAGATCAAGCCGGCCGGCCCGAGTCCGAACCACAGCACCGGACCCATCGCGAGTGCGCCGAGCATCGAGCCGACCGACGCGAAGCCGGTCGCGACGACGGCCGCCAGCCACACGATCGCGAACGCGATCCCGGCCGGCCACCACAGCGCGAACAGCGCCCCGAAGTGCGTCGCCACGCCTTTACCGCCGCGGAAGCCCAAGAACGGCGACCAGCAGTGACCGATCACCGCCGCAAGCGCCGCGCACGATGCAGCGATCGGCCCCGCGAGCGCGCCCGCCGCAAGCGTCGGCGCGAAACCCTTGAGCGCGTCGAGCAGCAGCACCGCGACCGCGCCGCGTTTGCCGAGCGTGCGCAGCGCGTTCGCCGCGCCGATGTTCCCGCTGCCCTCCCTGCGCAGATCGCGTCCGAAGAACGCGCGCGAGACCAGCACGCCGAACGGGATCGATCCGACCAGGAACGCGACGACGACGGCGATCGCGGCGAGTGCGGCCTGCATCATTCGTGCCCTTCTTCGTGACGCCCCGAGCGTTCCCGGAAATCGAACGTGAGCGGCACGCCCTCGAAGTCGAACTCCGCGCGCAGCGTGTTCTCGATGAAACGCCGGTACGCGGCCGGCACGATTTCCGGATCGTTGACGTGAAAGACGAAGAGCGGCGGGTGCGTCTGCGGCTGCGAGACGTAGAACACCTTGAGCGGTTTCCCGGAGTGGATCGGCGGGGGATGCGCGAGCACCGCGTTGCGCACGACGGTGTTCAGCTTCGCGGTCGGGATGCGGCGGTCGAGGTTCTCGGCGACGCGTTCGACCAGCGGCATCAAACTCTGCAGGCGCCGCTTGGTGAGCGCGGAGAGGAACGTCACCGGCGCGAACGACGCGAACGGCAGCTGCGCGTGAATCTCTTTGGCGAGTTCCGGTTGGCTGTACTCGCCGAGTTCGCGCACCAGATCGTACTTGTTGCCGACGATGACGAGCGCTTTGCGCTCTTCGAGCGCGATCCCGGCGAGGCGACGGTCCTGGTTCGTCGGTCCTTTGAGCGCATCGATCAGCAGCACCGCGATGTCGCAGCGGGCGATCGCCTTGAGCGAACGGAGCGATGAATAGTACTCGATCGAGCCGTGCTGGCCGGCTTTCTTGCGCACGCCGGCGGTATCGATCAGTCGGAACGTCCGCTGCTTCCAGGTGAAGAGCGTGTCGATCGCATCGCGCGTCGTCCCCGGCACGTCGGAGACGATCGCGCGCTCTTCCTGCAGGAGCGCGTTGAGCAGCGATGACTTGCCGACGTTGGGCTGACCGATGAGCGCGATCGCGAGTTCCGCCTGCTCCAGCCGCGTCGGGTCGTCGGGCGGAAGTTTCTCGACGATCGCGTCGAGCAGATCGCCGGTCCCCTCGCCGTGCATCGCCGAGACGGCGAACGGCTCTCCGAATCCGAGGCCGCTGAACTCGGCGTGTACCGACGCCAGGGCTTTGGGCGACTCGACTTTGTTGGCGACGAGGATCACCGGGCGCCGCGTGCGCCGCAGGATGTCCGCGACCTCGCGATCGATCGGGAGCAGCCCGTCGATCGCATCGACGACGAAGACGACGACGTCGGCGTCGCGCGCCGCGGACTCGGCTTGCGCACGCGTCCCCGACGCGATCGGGTCATTGGGATCGACGTCGGTGTCGATCCCGCCCGTGTCGACGAGCGTGAACGTGCGGTTGCGCCATTCCGCGAGCGCGTAGAGCCGGTCGCGGGTGACGCCCGGCGTGTCTTCTACGATCGCGAGACGCTGGCCGAGCAGCCGGTTGAACAGCGCGCTCTTCCCCACGTTGGGGCGGCCGACGACCGCGACGGTCGCCGGACGGACCCGCAAGGATGGAGCGAGGGCTTCGGCCATGACCGCCCAAGGTTCCGAACATCATGCTCCGTCGCCTCGCGGCGCTGGCCGTGTGCGTCGTTTTTCTCGCGGCGGTCCCGACCGGCTCGATCTACGTGACGACCCTTCCCAGCGGCGCCGACGTCTGGGTCGACGGCACGTACATCGGCCGCAGTCCGCTCGTGCTCGACGCCCTCCCTGCGGGGCGGCATACGGTGGGCTTGGCAAAGCCGGGCTGGAACGCCGAGCAGCTCGACGTCAGCGTTGTCACCGGTCAGACGGCGTCGAGCTCGACGCGTCTGCTGCGCGACAAGCGCTCGTCCGGCGCCGGCGACGGGACGATCGCGCTGCACGGGATGCCCTACGAAGCGGTCTGGCTCGACGGCGCCGCGGCGAACCCCGGGCGCGACGGCACCTTCTCGGCCCCCGCGGGCGGCCACGCACTCATCGTGCGCACCGCCAAGGGAAAGATCACCCGCCTCGTCACGGTTTGGCCGCAGACCCGTACCGACGTCGTGGTCCAACCCGATGCAGCGCCGGTGCGCCCTTCGATCGTGGCGCCTGCCGACGAATACCTGCCCCCGTCGGCGGTGCAGGTCGACGGCGAGAAGATCGTGATTCGCTTCGGCGGGCACGACCTGGTCGGGCACTTGGGGTCGACGACCTACCGGCTCGACGGCCGCAGCGCCGAGTACGACGCGGCGCCGACGCTGATCGGAAACCGGCTCTACCTGCCCCTCGTGCTCCTCACGGAAGTCAGCAGCTCGTCGTCGCGGTGAGCGCCGCGGCGGGGCGCCGGGGCGGTGCACCGCGAAAGAGCGGCGTTCGACCATGGCGCAGATCTACATCGAGACGCACGGCTGCCAGATGAACGAGGCCGATTCACAGGACATCGCGCGCCGCGCGATCTCCGCCGGCTTCACGCTGGCCGAGCGTCCCGAAGACGCCTCGGTGCTGATCCTCAACACGTGCACGGTACGCGACAACGCGGAACGGCGCGCCTACGGCCGGATCGCGCACTGGAAGGCGGTGAAGAATGCCGACCCCACGGTGAAGGTCGTCGTCACCGGATGCCTGGCGGAACAAGACAAAGACCGCATGCAGAAGATCGTCCCGCACGTCGACGGGATCTTCGGCACGCGCGAACTCGGTGCGCTCGGCGACGCGCTCGCCGGGTGGCGCGCGGAGTACCCCGACGACGCGTTCACCGTCGACCGCGAGATCGAGACGATCATGGGCGGTGCGGGTGAGGGAATCGCCGGCCCGTACGATTTCCTGCGCGCGTACGTCAACGTCCAGCGCGGCTGTTCGTACTATTGCACGTTCTGCATCGTCCCGCACGTGCGCGGCCGCTTCGACCACCGCCCGATGGGTGAGATCCTCGCCGAGGTCCGCGCGAAGGCCGAGGCCGGCGCGCGCGAGATCACGCTCGTCGGCCAGACCGTCAACGCGTACAAAGAGCCCGCGACCGGCGAAGATTTCGCGGACCTGCTGCAGGCGGTGTGCGCGATCGCGCCCGTCGAGCGCGCGACGTTCATCTCATCGCACCCCAAGGACCTCAACGAACGGCTCGCGCGCGTCTGCGCGACGCTGCCGAAGATGAACTCGCGCTTTCATCTCGCGCTGCAGTCGGGTTCCAACCCGATGCTGCGCCGGATGAACCGCAAGTACACGATCGAAGAGTTTCTGGAACGCGTCGGCACGTTCGCGCGCCACAATCCGTCGTGGGCGATCACGACGGACCTGATCGCCGGCTTCCCGGGCGAGACGGAAGACGATTTTCAGCGCACGCTCGACGTCTGCGCGACCAACATCTTCGCGCAGGCGTTCATGTTCGTGTACTCGCCGCGCCGTGGGACGCCGGCCGCGGTGTGGCACGAGAAGAACCCCGTTGACCCGAAGGTTGCGCAGGAGCGTTTCCTGCGCATGACGGCGGTGCAGGACGCGTCGTGCAGCGCCTATCACGAGCGCATGGTCGGGACGACGGTGCGCGCGCTGATCCACGGCGTCTCGCGCAAAGACAAGACGAAGCTGAGCGCCAAAACGATCGACAACGTCACCGTCAACTTCCCGGCGGTCGAAGCCGTTCCCGACGTCGCGCGGCCGTGGGCCGACGTGCGCATCGAATCGGCGTCGGTGTGGGGCGTTCGGGGGACGTGCGTCGGCCGCGCGGCGCGGTACGACGGGCCGGCCGACCCGGTCGCCGCGCCGGTGGTGGATCTGCTGGCCGTGTAGCGTGCGTTCTCCACAGGGAGGACGCGGCGTCCGCCGGGAAGCGGCGCGGATGAGATCACGGCTCGGATGACGACGGCCACCGCGTGGTCGCCGATGCTCGAGCAATATTTCGGGATGAAGCACCGCTATCCGGAGGCGATTTTGCTCTCCCGGGTCGGCGACTTCTACGAAGCGTACGGTGACGACGCGGAGACGATCGCGCGCGCGCTCTCGATCGCGCTGACGTCGAAAGAAGCGGGCGCCGGACGGCGCATCGCGATGGCCGGCGTCCCCTATCACGCGCTCGACGGCTACCTGGCGAAGCTCGTCGCGCAGCGCCGCGTCGTCGCGCTCGCCGAGCAGCTCGAGGCGCCGGTGCCGAACAAGCTCGTGCGGCGCGACGTCGTGCGCGTCGTGACGCCGGGGACCCTGCTCGAAGAACACATCCTCGACCGCTCGGCGCACAACTACCTCGCGGCGATCACCGCCTTCGACGACGTCATCGCGCTCGCGCACGCCGATATCTCGACCGGCCACGTCGGCGCGACGGCGTTCGACGGCGAATCGGCACTCGACGACGCGCTCGCCGAGATCGGCCGGCTCGATCCGGCGGAACTCGTCGCCGACGTCCCGGCCGACGTGCGCGCGGGGATCGACGATGCGCTGCAGCACGCGCAGACCCGGATTGCGCCGCCGGTGCTCGTCGCCGTCGACACTCGCGCGCGAGCGGCGGTCGACGGCTTCTCGCTCGACGCGTCGATGGCGATGCACCGGGCGCTCGATACCCTCGGCGCGTACGTGCGGCGGGTCAGCGTGCAGCAGGGCGGACGCGACGCGTTCCGCGAGCCGGAGTTTTACCGTCAAGCGACGTTTCTCGCGCTCGATCCCAACACGCGCAAACACCTCGAGCTCACGCGCGCGCTCGGCGCGAACGCGAAGGCGACGTTGCTCGCGACGATCGACCGCACGCGCACCGCGATGGGCTCGCGCCTGCTGGGCCGCTGGCTGCTCGCGCCGCTCGTCTCGCGCGACGCGATCGCCGCCCGAGCCGACTGCGTCGAAGCGTTCACCCGCGATGCCGGCCGGCGCATCGCACTGCATGACGTGCTCGACGGCTGTTTCGACCTCGAGCGGATCGCGCAGAAGGTCCGCTTTCGCCGTGCGCTCCCGCGCGATCTGGGCTCGCTGCGTCGGACGCTCGCGCTGCTCGATCCGATCGAGGATGCGCTGCGCGAGGAGACGCTTCCGCCGGGGCTGCAGGGGATCGCCGAGCGCATCGGCGCGTTCGCCGATCTCCACGCCGATCTCGCCGCGACGCTGCGCGACGAACTCCCCGCGACGCTCGCCGACGGCAACGTCATCCGAGCCGAGGCGTCCGCCGAACTCGCCGAATGCGTCTTGCTCCGCAGCGACGCGCGGTCGCGCATCGCCGCTCTCGAGGAGCGCGAGCGCGAGCGCACCGGGATCAAGCCGCTCAAGGTGAAGTACGCCTCGGCATTCGGGTACGCGATCGAGATCCCGAAGGCGCAGTTGGCGAACGTCCCGGCCGACTACACGCGCAAGCAGACGCTGGCGAACGGCGAGCGCTACGTGACGCCCGAACTGCGCGAGCTCGACGTCGCGATCGCGTCGGCGGAATCGCGCCAGCTTCGGCTTGAGCAGGCGCTCTACGAGCAGCTCGTCGACCGCATCGCTGAACGTGTCGACGATCTGCTCGTGACGGCCGGCGCGCTCGCGGAGCTCGATGCGTTCTGTTCGCTCGCGCAGATCGCCGGCGAACGCGGCTACGTGCGGCCCGCGTTCGTCGACGACAGCGTCGTCGAGTTCGTCGACGGGCGGCATCCGGTGATGGAGGCGCTGCTCGGCTCGTCGTTCGTCCCCAACGATCTGCGGATGAGCGCGTCCGGATCGCGCTTTATCTTGCTGACCGGGCCCAACATGGGCGGGAAGTCGACCTATCTGCGGCAGACGGCCCTGCTCGTCGTGCTCGCGCAGATCGGGTCGTTCGTCCCCGCGCGCGCCGCGCGCCTCGGCGTCGTCGACCGCATTTTCACCCGTATCGGCGCCGGCGACGACCTCGCGTCGGGGCAGTCGACCTTCTACATCGAGATGGCCGAGGCGGCGAACATCCTGCGCCGCGCGACCGATCGCAGTCTGCTGCTGATCGACGAGATCGGCCGGGGGACGGGGACGGTCGACGGGCTCGCGATCGCGCAGGCGATCTGCGAGTACCTGCTCGAGCGCGAGGGGCGCGCGCCGATGGTGCTGTTCGCGACGCACTTCCACGAACTCGTCGCGCTTGCCGACCGGTGGCCGCTGGTGGCGAACTTCCACATCACGGCGGTCGAGAGCACGCGCGGCGGCGCACCGGTGTTCTCGCATCGCGTGCTGCCGGGGTCGTCGTCGCGCTCGTTCGGGATCGAGGTCGCCCGGATGGCGGGATTGCCGCCGACGGTCGTCGCGCGCGCCCGCGAGATCGCCGGCGCGCTCGAAGGTCGCCCGACGCTCGAGGCGGCCGTTCCGCTGCGCGGCAAGCTCGCGAAGCCGGCGATCATCGAGCAGCCGCTTCTCTTCGATCCGTGACCGTGCTGACCGCGGAGACGGCGGCGGCGCTGGCGTGGATCGCCGGGGCCGCGGTCGCCGGCATCGTCGTGCATCGCATCGTCTACGCGCTGCTCGGGCGCTGGGCGCGGCGCGACGACGGCGCGCTCGCAACGGCGATCGTCCGCCGCACCGATCGGCCGTCGGCGTATATCCTGCCGCTGGTGTGCATCCTCGCGGTCGTCCCGTATCTCACGATCCCGCCCGCATGGAGCGACGGCGTCGAACACGCGACGCAGGTCTTCACGATCGCAGCGTTCGCGTGGACGGTGATCGCGCTGATCCGGCTCGCCGCCGATCTCGCGATCGCACGCCAGCCGATCGGCGAAGACGTCTTCCGGATCGCGCGGCAGTTCGCGACGCGGGTCGCGATCCTCAGCCGCACCGCGATCATCATCGTCGTGATCGTCGCGTTCGGTGCGGTGCTGATGACGTTCCCGACGATCCGTGCGTTCGGGACGACGCTGCTCGCATCGGCCGGCGTCGCCGGGCTCGTCGTCGGCCTCGCCGCCCGGCCGCTGTTCGAAAACCTCGTAGCCGGCGTGCAGCTCGCGCTCACCCAGCCGATCCGGCTCGACGACGCGGTCGTCGTGGAAAAACAGCAGGGCCGCATCGAGCAGATCCACGCGACGTACGTCGTCGTGCGGTTCCGCGACGCGCGGCGAATGATGCTGCCGCTGACGTACTTCATAAACACGCCGTTCGAAAACTGGAGCCGGCGCGACGACGAACTGGTCGGCGAGGTGCTGATCTTTGCTGACTACGGGATCGACATCGGCGCGCTGCGTGCCGCGCTTCCCGAACTCGTCGGGCGCTCCGGGCTGTGGGACGGGAAGATCGCGACGGTCGACATCGCCGATTTCACCGATCGTGCGGTGCAGCTGCGCGTTTCGGTGAGCGCGCGCGGGGCCGACGAACTGTTCGATCTGCGGAATGCCGTCCGCGAAGCGCTGCTCGACTACGTGAACGGCGAGCGGCACACCGCGCTGCCGCGCGCGCGCAACGAGACCGTCACCCAGCCGGTGCCGCCGCCGGCCTGAGCGCAGGGCCGCGGGGAGAGAGCGCACCAAGGGGAACCACACAGCAGCATGGACCGGATCGTCTTCTTGACGCCCACGCAGCTGCAGGCGATCGTCGCGCTGGCCTGGGTGCTGCTTGCGATCGCCGCCGGCGTGCTGGTACACCGCGTCGTGTACTGGGTGTTTCGCCGCTGGGCGAAGCACCAGAGCGCGTTCGCCAATGCGGTGGTGCGGCAGACGAGCCGTCCCGCCGCGTACATCCTGCCGCTGCTGGCGATTTTGCTCGTCGTCCCGGAACTGGCATTGCCGGAACGCTGGTCCTCGACGACCGTGCACGCGACCGGCCTGCTGGCGATCGCGGCCCTCGCCTGGACGCTGATCGCGACGATCCGGTTGTGGGCCGACATCGCCGTCGCGCGCCATCGCCTCGACGTCGAGGACAACCTGCTCGCGCGCCAGCTCGGCACGCGGGTCGACATCCTGAGCCGGGCAGCGATCACGCTCATCGTCATCGTCGCGGTGGGGATGATGCTGATGACGTTCCCGACGATCCGCACGATCGGAACGACCCTGCTCGCATCGGCCGGCGTCGCGGGGATCGTGATCGGGCTCGCGGCGCGGCCGCTGTTCGAGAATCTCGTCGCCGGGATCCAGCTCGCGCTCACCCAGCCGATCCGCATCGACGACGTCGTGATCGTCGAGAAGCAGTACGGCCGCATCGAGGAGATTTACTCGACGTATGTCGTCGTGCGGCTGTGGGATCTGCGCCGGCTCGTCGTCCCGCTCAGCTACTTCATCACCACGCCGTTCGAGAACTGGACGCGGCGCACGGCGAACCTGATGGGCGAAATGTACGTGTTCGCCGATTGGACCCTCGACGTCGCGGCGCTGCGCGCCGAGCTGCCGGAGATCGTCGCGCGGTCGCCGCTGTGGGACAAGCAGTTTCAGAACCTGCAAGTGACCGACGCGACCGAACGCGGGATGCAGATCCGCGCCCTCGTCACCGCGCGCAACTCCGGCGATCTCTTCGACTTACGCTGCGTCGTGCGCGAAGGGATCATCGCGTACATCCGCGAGCAGCAGCCTCACGCATTTCCGCGGCTGCGCGTCGAGGATCCGGAGACCACCGATGCCGCGCGCACGGCAGATGCCGTCCGCATCGCGGCTGCGGCGGCTCAGCCGGAGCCGGTGAAGGGGGACGTCTGACGAAGTGAGGGCGTCATGATCCGCGTCCTCGATGCCGAGACGATCGGCCAGATCGCCGCCGGAGAGGTGATCGAGCGACCCGTCTCGGTCGTGAAAGAGCTCGTCGAAAACGCCCTGGACGCCGACGCGACGCGCATAGCGGTGCGCGCTCGGGGCGGCGGCCTCGTCGAGATCGAGGTTGCCGACGATGGGATCGGCATCGCGCCGGATCAGGTCGCGCTCGCGTTGCGCCGCCACGCGACCTCGAAGCTCGACGACGCCGCTGCACTCACGCGCATCGATACGCTCGGCTTTCGCGGCGAAGGGCTGGCGTCGATCGCCGCGGTCGCGCGCGTTACGCTGATCTCGCGGACCGTGCACGCCGACGTCGCGACGGCGGTCGACGCCTTCGGTGAGGAGATCGGCGAAGCGCGGCCGCTCGCCGGGCCGCTAGGGACGCGCGTCGTCGTGCGCGATCTGTTCGCGAACGTCCCGGTGCGGCGCGAGTATCTGAGGTCGTCCGGGGCCGAGTTCGGGCGGATTGCCTCGTGGCTCGCGACGCTCGCGCTGGCGTATCCGCACGTCGGCTTCTCGCTCGAGCACGACGGGAAAACGGCGTTCACGTTCGCGCCGGGCGACGACATGGCGGCGCGCCTGCGCCACGTCTTCGGGATGCAGTCGTCGACGATGGTGCCGGTGCGTTCGCACGAACGTCACGCGGCCGTCAGCGGCTGGGTGAGTTCGCCGGGCGACGATCGTCCCGACCGGCGCAATCAAATCCTGTTCGTGAACGGTCGGCTGCTGCGCAGTACGCTGGTAAGCGGCGCGTGGTCGGCGGCGTACCGCACCTTCGCGATGGTCGGCCGCCATCCGTACGGCGTGCTCTACCTGCAGGTCCCGCCGAACGAACTCGATCCCAATGTCCACCCGACGAAGAGCGACGTGCGGCTGCGTCACGGCGATCGCGTCGTCGGTGCCGTCAAGGACGCGATCGTCACCGCGCTGCGGCGCGGCGCCGTCGAACGCCTCGAGCGCTCGATCTCGTTCGCGCCGTCGGCGCACGCCCTCGGCGGGGCGACGGCAACGGCGGCGTGGGCCGAGTCGTTTCTTCCCGACGGCGACGCCGATGCCGGCGGATCCGCGCTGCGGGTGCTCGCGCAGGTGGACCGCACCTTCATCCTCGCCACCGACGGCGACGCGGTCGTGCTGATCGACCAGCACGCGGCGCACGAACGCATCGTGTTCGAGCAGCTCGCCGCGAATGCGCGCGCGCACGCCGCCGCCGAACCGCTGCTGATCCCGTACACGTTCGAAGTCCGTCCCGACGAGGCGGACAAGCTCGATGCGTCGCTCGACGCGCTCGCTGCGGGAGGCCTGCAGATCGAACACTTCGGCGAGCGCGCCTACCGCGTCGTCGCCACGCCGGCGCGGATGGTGCACGCGGGGCGCACGAGGCCGTTTGATGTCGCCGATTTCGTCACGTGCTTGAGCGACGACGTGCGCGGCCTCGACGCCGAACAGCGCGTGTGGGCGTCGCTGGCGTGCCACTCGGTCGTGGTCGCCGGCGAGCAGCTCGCCTATCCCGAGATGACGGCGCTGGTCGAACGGCTCGTGCGCTGCGAGAACCCGATGAACTGCCCGCACGGCCGGCCGACGATCGTGCGGCTAGAACCGGAGCAGATCGCGCGTCTCTTCAAACGCGTGTGACGGGCGGCGTCCTGATCCTGACCGGACCGACCGCGTCGGGGAAGAGCGCCTTCGGCATCGCGGTCGCGGAGCGGTTCGGCGCGGAGATCGTCGGCGCCGACTCGCGGCAGATCTACCGCGGGATGACGATCGGGACCGCCGCGCCCGGCGAGGCGGAACGCGCGCGCGTGCCGCATCATCTGATCGGCATTCTCGAGCCGCACGAGCGATACTCGGCGGCGCGGTTCGCGCGCGACGCGCTGGCCGCGATCGACGCGATTCACGCGCGCGGGCGGAACGCGCTGGTCGTCGGCGGCACGGGCTTCTACATTCGCGCGCTGGCGGGCGACGTCGCGCTCTCGCCGACCCATGACGCGACGTTGCGCGAGCGGCTCGTGCACGAAGTGCGCGTGCATCCGGCGGACGTGCTGCACGGCTGGCTCTCGGCGCTCGATCCCGTGCGCGCGGCGGCGATCGTCCCGAACGACCGGTATCGAATCGTGCGCGCGCTCGAGGTCGCGCTCGCGCGACGCGCCGGAAGCGGCGATGCGCCGCGGCCTGCCGGCGATACCGGCACCCGCGCCGCACCGGATTCCGCCGAGAGTCTGCGCTCGCGCGGGATCGCGTATCGCAAGGTCGCGCTCGTCCCCGAACCCGCAGCGTTGCTTCCGCGCATCGAACGGCGCGTCGACGCCATGCTCGCGGCCGGATTGCTCGCGGAAGCCGAGCGGATCGGCGGCGACGCGGTCGCGGCCGACGCGGTCGGCTATCGCGAAGCTCTCGCCTACCTCCGCGGATGGTCGACGGCAGCGGAGCTGCGCGCGCATCTGATTCGCAACACGCGCCGGTACGCGAAGCGGCAGGCGACGTGGCTGCGCACCGAACCGGATCTCGCGCTGCTCGACGCGGCCGATCCGTTCGCCTTTGCGTGCCGCGCCGCACGCGCGCTCGGCTGGACGGATCGCGACGCCGACTGACGAGCGGGAGAGCCTCGGCGGGTTCCGGAAGGCAACCGTACTATGGCGATTCCCCGGCCCGGCGCGCTTCAAGATACCTACCTCGCCGAGGTGAAGCGGCAGGCCGTCCCCGTAACCATCTATCTCGTCAACGGTTTTCAACTGCGCGGTGTGGTGAAGGGCTTCGACCCGTTCACCATCGTTCTCGAATACGAAAAGAAAGCGCATTTGATCTACAAGCACGCCGTCTCGACGATCTCGCCGCTCGGCGCCGTCGCCGGCCCGCTCGTCCCGGACGAAGCGGAGGTCGCGGCGTCGTGACGATCGCCGTTCCGATCGTCAAGACGAACGGAACCGGAAACGATTTCGTGATCGTCGACGAGCGCGTCGCACCTCTCGACGATCCGGTCGCGTTCGCGCGCCGCATCTGCGCGCGCGACGACGGCGGCCTCGGCGCCGACGGCGTGCTGCTCGTCGGATCCTCGCAGCACTTCGACGCGCGGATGCGCGTGATCAACGCCGACGGCAGCGAAGCGGAGATGTGCGGCAACGGGATGCGCTGCGTCGCGCGCTACCTCGACGAGCACGACGGCATCGGCGCGGCGACGGTGGAAACGCTCGCCGGACCGATCGGGACCCGGATCATCGAACGTGCGCCGTACCGCATCGCGGTCGAGATGGCCGAGCCGCGGATCGGCGATCGGATCGTTCTCGCGCGCGGCGACGGCGGCGCGTTCGACGACGTGACGCCGGTCGACGTCGGCAACCCCCACGTCGTCATCGTCGTCGACGACTTCCGCGACATCGACCTCGCGGTCGACGGTGCGCGGATCGAACGCGATCCGCGTTTTCCGCATGGCACCAACGTGCATTTCGTCGCGCTCCGCGGCGAACGGATCGACGTGGTGCACTGGGAGCGCGGCGCGGGCGCCACGCAGGCTTGCGGCACCGGTGCGGTCGCGGTCGCGGCGGTGCTGATGGCGAGCGGCCGGGCGGCCTCCCCCGTGATGCTGCACGTCCCCGGCGGGCTGCTCGAAGTCGCGTGGACGCCGGGGACGCGCCCGACGCTCGTCGGCGACGCGGTGCGCGAATTCGAACGCACCGTCAGTATCTGATCGCCGTCCCCGCATGATCGGACTGGCCTACACCGACACGCGCGGACGCATCTATTTCGACGAGACGCGCTCGCCGCTCGCCGACGCCGGGATCGAACGCGCGGCGCTGCGCGAGGAACTGATCCCCGCCCCGCCCGGGACCGTCACGGCGATGCTCCCCGGCCGCGCGCCGCTGCTCGCCGGCGGACGGACCGCGAGCCGCCGGACCGCGCTCTCGGCGCTGCTTCCCGCCGGCTACACGCGGCTGCTGCTCCCGGCGTATCGACACGGCGCCGAGGCGCCGCCGCTGCCGCTCTTCGGCTACACGTTTGCCTGCGTCGTCGACGACGAGCTCCACGTCGCCGCGATGCGCACCGATGAGAGCGAAAATTGGACGCCGCGCTACTTCGCGGAGGGCGAACTCGAGCGAATTCTCGCGCGCCGGCAAGCCGACGATCCGCAAAACCGGACGCTGGCCCAGCTTGCGCTCTGTTCGCGCGACTACGGCTGCTTTACGGCGCAGAACGTCTTTCTCGACCGCGGCGAAGCAGCGTTGCCCGTCTCGCCGAAGTGCAATGCCGCGTGCGTTGGCTGCATCTCGGAGCTCGCGCCGGAGGCCGGAATGCCGTCGCCGCAGAGGCGCGTCGCCTTCGATGCCGATCCCGACGACATCGCCCGGATCGCGATCCGCCATCTCGAGCGCGTCCCCGACGGGATCGTCTCGTTCGGGCAAGGCTGTGAGGGCGAACCGCTCCTGCGGGTGACGACGATCGAGCGCGCGATCGCGAAGATCCGCGCGGTCCGCGCCAACGGCACGATCAACCTCAACACGAACGGTTCGCTGCCCAAGAGCCTCGCGCGTCTGATCGACGCAGGCCTGCAGGCCGTCCGCGTCAGCCTCAACTCGGTGCGCGCCCAACCGTACGCGGCCTATTACCGGCCGACGGGCTACGATATCGAGGACGTGCTCTCGTCGGTCGCGCTCGCGGTCGATCGCGGCCTGCGCGTCTCGCTGAATTACCTGACGCATCCGGGCGTGACGGACGAGCGCGCCGAGGCCGACGCACTCGAAGCGTTCCTGCGTGCCCATCCCGTCGCGCTCGTCCAAACGCGCACGCTGAACATCGATCCCGAGCGCTACTTCGCCGCCGTCGGCCGGCCGCGCGAGCCGATCGGGATGCGCGAAGCGCTTGCGCGGATCGAACGTCTGGGGATTTCGCTCGGCAACTTCACGCACACGCACTAAGCCTGCGCGGGACGGCGATGGTGACCGCCGTGGTGCGGGCGGCCCTGCTCGACGACGTCGCCGCCGATCCCGAGCTGATGTGCGTGCGTCGTCACGTCGACGCCCGCGCCATTCGCCCGCAGCGTCGTGCTGATCGTGCCGCCGGAGTCGTTCGCGGCGCTCACGACGAGCGAACCGTCCTGATTTTCGGTGACCGTCTCGCCGCCGCCGAGGGTGACGCTCGCGCCTTTCTCGATGCCGATCTGCTCGCCGCCGCTCACGATCGCGACGCTGCCGTCGTTGCGCATCGTCACGCAGTCGAAGCCGCCCCCGGCGTGCACCGTTGCGGCGCGATTGTACGTCACGCCGTTCGCGTCCGACTGCGTCACCGCGGTGGAGACGCGATAGCCGCCGGCGACGGCGTTCGTTTCCACCAAATCGTCGTGCGAGGCCATGCTGTCGAAGTGCTGGTCGACGTTCTGCGTCCCCGCCGGCGTCCGGATCGTGCCGGTCTGCGCGAGGTGCGGGTCGCCGGTCGAACTGATGTCGACGTCGCCGGCCTGCTCGGCGGCATGAAACGGCGACGGCGCCGTCGTGCCGCCGCTCTGCGCGCCCGCAGCGAACGTGCCGACGACCTGCTGCAGCACCGCGAGGATCAGCTGAAGCACGCCGAACACCGTGCCGGCGTTGTTCGCGCCGCCCTGCGAGAGCGCGTTGCCGATCGGAGACCACCACGGCGTCGCGACGCCGTCGGCGGCCGGCGCGGCCGTCGTGCTGCGCGCCGGCGGCGCCTCATCGGGGAAACCGTATCTCTGCGGCACGAAGGGTCCCGCGATCCCCGGCCATTGCGGACTGTTCATCATCGCTGCGCGTCGTCTCCTGAGTGAGGGTGTGCACCCCTCCATCACGACGACGCGCCGGCGCGGCTAGTCTCCGGTCAGCCCACCAAGGCGGCGCAGACGTCGGAGCGCGTGTCGCGCTTGATCATAGCGATCACGTCGTCGCCGCGCTGCAGCGTCGTGTCGCCGTTGGGGACGACCACGTCGCCGCCGCCCCGATCGACCGCGACGATCACGCTCCCGCGCGGGAGCGAGACCTCGGCGATCCGCTTGCCGCGCGCCGGGCTGTCCTCGGCGATCCGCAGCTGCACCAGTTCCAGATCGCCGTGGCCGACGCGCGCGAGCGGTTCGAGGTGCGCGGCGTTCACGTTCACCCGCTCGTCGATCATCTCGAGGATGATCTCGGTCGACGAGATCACGGTGACGGGCCGATCGGCGTCGAGCGACTCGAAGATCAGTTTGTTCTTCGGGTTGTTGACGCGCGCGATACAGCGCGCCGACGAGTGTTTCTTAGTGATGATGCAGACGACGAGGTTGTCTTCGTCGTCGCCGGTGTCGGCGACCACGACGTCGGCGCGCTGGACGCCCGCCTGCAGGAGGATGTTCGGATCGCAGCCGTCGCCGACGATCGCGATGTCGGTTTCGAGCAGGTTCGTCATCATCTGCGCTTTGCGCGCGTCCTTTTCGATGACGACGACTTCGTGCTGCTGCTTGATGAGGCCGCGCGCAAGATAGGTGCCGACCTTGCCGCCGCCGACGATCAGGATGAACACGTCAGGCGGTCAGTCGAGCTTCCGGGCGCGCCGACGAGAATGCCGCTGCAAACTGGGTGAGCGCTTCGGGCGAGACGATCGCGTTGATCTCGTCGCCTTCGACCAGGACGTCGCCGGGCGAGGCGACGCTGACGCTGCCGAGCCGCCGGATCGCGGCGATGCGGATCTTTCCGTCCATCTCGACGAGGTCGACGCGCTTGCCGGCCTGCGCCCGCGTGACCGTCGCGACGAGCGACGAGAGTTTGCCGAAATCGAAGGTGGGGACGCTGGCGTACGCGACGTCCTGCAGGCGGTCACGGATCGTCTGCGCGCCGATCGTCGTCGGCGAGAACGTCTCGATCCCGAGCTCGCGATAGAGCTGGCCGCGCGGCGGATCGTAGATGCGCGCGACGATCTTGGGGATCCGGAACATCTTCTGGGCGATGAGCGCTGCCATCACGTTGCGATTGTCGCCGTCGGTGACGGCGACGAAGCCGTCAGCCCGCTCGGCGCCCGCCCGCTTGAGCACGTCGTAGTCGATGCCGGTGCCGACTTCGACCTGGCCGCCGAACCGGTTCCCCAGCCGTTTGAACGCGGCGGGATTCTCGTCCACGACGACGACGTCGTGCTTGTCGGCGACGAGCAGCTTGGCGAGGGTCGACCCTACGCGCCCGCATCCGACGATCAGATATCTCATGGAAGCGTCCTGTGGTTTCGTTGCGCCGGGCGTTGTTCCCGCGGAAGGAGGCGAGTTGCCCTGTGCGAATCCCGTGGTTTTGGTCCAAGCCGTTACGGGGCGTAGCTCAGCTTGGTAGAGCGCTGCGTTCGGGACGCAGAGGTCACAGGTTCAAATCCTGCCGCCCCGACCATTTCACATGCCGGGCCGTCCCGGCAACACCGAGCGGGCCGCCGTTGTTCTCTCGTTTCAGCCCAGCAGCCCGACGCGTGCTCCGAGCCGCGGAGCAAGAGTGCCGGAACCATAACCACTACTACGTGGGCGCCGAGCACATGCTCTACGCACTGCTCGAGGAGCACGACGGCAGCGTCGACGCTCGGCTCGCCGCCGTCGGCGTCGAGCCTTCTCGCATCCACGCGGAGATCAAGCGCTCCCTCGGTACCGGTGACGGCCGCACGTGGGAGGGCATCCTGGTGACACCTCGGGTGCGGAAGATCGTAGAAATCGCAGAGCGTCTCGCGGGAGACCATGAGATCGAGCCGCTCGATCTGTTCGAAGCGATCCGGACCGAAGGCGGCGGACTCGCTGCCGAGATCCTGAGGCGCGCATGGAACAGTTGACCCACATCGTTCACGACGTCGTCGTCCATCTCGGCTACGCCGGGCTGTTCATCGTGATGATGCTCGGCAACATGGGCGCGCCGGCGGGGACGGAGATCGTGATGCCGACGGCGGGCGGCCTCGCGGCGCAGGGTCATTTTCCGGGGATCCCGGGGGTGGCGACGTGGCTGCTCGTCGGGCTGGTGGGGACCGCGGGCGAAGTCGTCGGCGGCGCGCTCCTCTACGCGGTGGGCTACTACGGAGGCGAACCGTTCCTCGAGCGGTACGGAAAATACATCGGGTTCAAGCAGAAAGAGCTCGTGCGCGTCCACGGGTTCTACGAGCGCTTCGGCAACCAGACGGTGTTCTGGTGCCGGTTCATCCCGTTCATCCGCGGCGTTGCCGCGTTCCCCGCCGGCGTTGCGCGGATGCAGAAGCGCTATTTCGTGACGTACACGGCGCTCGGCTCGGCGATCTTCTGCTTCGGGCTGGCGTATCTCGGCAACTTGGCGGGGAAGAACGTCGACGCGCTCGACGCGACCTTGCACAAGTTTTCGACCGCGTTCATCGTCGGGCTTGTCGTGGTGATCGTCGCCTTCGTCGTCTACAAGATCGTGACGCGCGGCCGCAAGCGCGCCGCAGCCGAACGCGACATCGCATAACGCACCGCCCGCGGTCGTGACCGAGCCGTCGCGCCTCGAACGCACCCTCTCGCAGCTCTCCGACCAGCCCGGCGTCTACATGATGCTCGGGGAAGACGGCCGCATCTTGTATATCGGGAAGGCGGTGTCGCTGCGCAATCGCGTGCGCTCGTACTTCCAGGACTCGGCGGCGCACCCGTACCGCACGCTGCGGATGGTGCAGCGGGTCGTCGACGTGCGGACGATCGTCGTCACCAACGAGATCGAAGCGCTGATCCTCGAAGCGAACCTGATCAAGCGGCATCAGCCGCCGTTCAACGTCCGCCTGCGCGACGACAAACGCTTTCCGTATCTGAAAGTCACGAGCGAACGGTTCCCGCGCGTCGTGTTCACGCGGGTGGTGAAGGACGACGGCGGCCGCTACTTCGGTCCCTACACGAATGCCGCGGGCCTGCGCGAACTGATCGACCTGATCCGCATCGTCTTTCCGCTGCGCACCTGCCGCGAGCCGATCGACGGAAAGCGCAAACGGCCGTGTTTGCAGTACCACATCAAACGCTGTCTCGCGCCGTGCGTCGGGTATCAGTCCGAAGACGATTACGACAAGCTCGTCGACGAAGTCAACCTGTTTCTCGAGGGGCACTACGATCCGCTGATCGAGCGGCTGCAGGGCGAGATGAGCGCCGCGGCCGAGCACTACAACTTCGAGGCGGCGGCGCGTCTGCGCGACCGCATCATCGCGGTGCGGCGGACCATCGAAGCGCAGAAGGTCGTGTGGCGCTCGCGGATCGACGTTGACTTGATGGCGTTCGCGCGTGCGCAGGGCCAAGCGTGCGTGCAAGTCTTCATGGTCCGCGACGGTAAGCTGCTGGGCCAGGAGTATTTCATCCTCGAGGGCGCCGGCGAGCAGAGCGACGCGGAGCTGTTCTCGCAGTTTCTCAAACAGTTCTACACCGCCCGCACCGGGAATTACGGGATGAACGGCGCGTTCGAAGCGGAGATCGACGCCTCGCCGCTCGCGCTGCGCGCCGCGCGCGACCAGCAGGCGCCGGTCGCGGTGAAGGCGCGCGCGCGGCGGCGGGCCGGGTTCGAGAGCGCGATCCCCAAAGAGATTCAAGTCGAGGCGATGCCCGAGGACGCGTCGGTGATCGAAGCGTGGCTCACCGAGATCAAGGCCCAGCGCGTGCGGATCGTCGTGCCGCAGCGCGGCGAGCGCCGCGAGTATCTCGCGCTGGTGAAGAAGAACGCGGAGCAGAACCTGCGCGCGTTTCTCGTGCACCAGGAGGCGACCGAGCACGCGTCGGCGAGCGCCCTCACCGAACTCGCGTCGGGGCTCGACTTGCCGGAGCCGCCGCATCGCATCGAGTGCTACGACATCTCGAACATCCAAGGAACCAACTCGGTCGCGTCAATGGTCGTCTTTATCGAGGGGCGGCCGAAGAAGAGCGACTACCGCCACTTCAACATCCAGGCCGTCGAGGGGCCGAACGACTTCGCATCGATGCAGGAGACGCTGCGACGCCGCCTGCGGTATCTGCGCCAAGATGCGGACCGGCCGCCGGTCGCGGACGGCGACGCGGCGACGCGCGCGATCGAAGCGCAGGCGCGCAAGCGCGAGCGGTTCCACGAAAAGCCGGATCTGCTGCTGATCGACGGCGGGAAAGGTCAGCTCAACGCCGTCGCCGAGGTGATGCGCGAACTCGACATGTGGGGCATCCCGGTCGCCGGTCTCGCGAAAGAGAACGAGTGGCTCTATCTCCCCGGCAACAGCGAGCCGATCGTGCTGCCGCCGAACTCGGCCGGGTTGCATCTGGTGATGCGGATTCGCGACGAAGCGCATCGCTTCGCGATCGCGCACCACCGCAGCAAACGCGGCAAGGCGATGACGAAATCGGTCCTCGACACGCTCGCGGGGGTCGGGCCCGTGCGCAAGAAGCGTTTGCTGGCGGCGTTCGGTTCGGTGCGCGCGATCCGCAACGCGTCCGTCGACGAGATCGCCGCGGTGAAGGGGATGACGCCGGCGCTCGCGTCGCAGGTGAAAGAGGCGCTGAGCCGCTGATCGCGCGCGCGACCGCGGCTGCTACGGGGCGCTCGCGGTCCCCAGGGGCTCGATCGCGTCGATCATCTCGATCGGCAGCGAGATGTCCCGTGCGTCTCCGCGAAAAAAGGCGGAGATCGCGGTCGGTCCGAGGATGTCGGTGCGGAACTCTCCGGTGTGCACCGAGCCGTCGGAGAGCCGGATCCGGACGTGGCCGGCCGCGCGGGGCAGAAACTCGTCGATCGCCATGGCGCGACTGTACGGCCTGAACGAGGGTCGGGGCGGTAGCACAGGTCACGCGGCGGGCGCACGCGCCGAGCAAGGAGAACCCTGACGCATGGGCTTCGTCATCAGACTCGTCGTCAACGCCGCGGCGTTGCTCGTGGTCGCCTATCTGGTCCCGGGGATCCACGTCTCGGGGTTCGTCGGCGCGCTGATCGCGGCGCTGATCCTCGGCATCGTCAACGCGGTCCTCAAACCGATCCTGGTGCTGCTCAGCCTTCCGCTCGAGATCCTCACGCTGGGTCTCTTCACGCTCGTCATCAACGCGCTGCTGTTCTGGCTCGTCGGCGCGATCGGGTTCGGGATGCGGGTGGACGGCTTCTGGCCCGCGTTCTGGGGCGCGCTCGTGATGTCGATCGTCTCGTGGATTCTCTCGGCGATCACCGGCGCCGACCGGCCCGCGCGCACGCGCGCGTAACCTTGGCGGCGGCGCGCGGTTCGTGATCTGACGGTGTTCGATCCGTATCCGTTCGCCCGTCCGTTCCTGCACCGTCTCGATCCCGAAGACGCGCATGCCGTCACGCTGCGCGCGCTCGAGGCGAACGTCGTCCCAGGCCAGCCGCGCGATGTCGATCCGATTCTGGAGACGACGCTGTTCGGCCGCCGCTTGAGCAACCCGGTCGGTCTCGCCGCCGGCTTCGACAAGAACGGCCGCGTGTTCGAGCGGATGGGAACGCACGGATTCGGATTCGTCGAGGTCGGCGGCGTGACGCCGAAACCGCAGGCGGGGAATCCGCGGCCGCGGGTTTTCCGGCTTCCGGAAGACGGCGCGGTGATCAACCGGATGGGCTTCCCCAACGGCGGCGCGGAAGTGCTCGAAGGCCGTTTGCGTGCGAAGCGCCGCCCGGACGATCTCGGGCTGGGGATCAACCTCGCCTCGAATGCCGACAGCGCCGATCCGGCCGCGGACTTCGTCGCGCTCGCGAGCCGATTTGCGCCCTACGCCGACTACCTCACGCTCGACGTCTCGTGTCCCAACACCGTCAACGGACTGGAGTTTCTGGACCCCGAGCGGCTGGCCGACCTGCTGGCGCGCCTCGCCGCCATCGCCTGGCCGGTCCGTCCCGCGCTGGTCGCCAAGCTCTCGCCGGATATCGACGATTCCCTGCTCCAGCGGATGGTCGCGGTGCTGCTCGAGGCGCGCATCGACGGCATCATTGTCGCGAACACGACGCGCGCGCGACCGCCGCTGCGCAGCAGCTATGCGCGCGAGGCCGGCGGTCTTTCGGGCCTGCCGCTGTTCGCGCGGTCGACCGCGATGCTGGCCCGGGTGCGCGAACTCGCCGGCCCGGCCCTCATGCTGATCGGCGTCGGCGGCATCACGAGCGGGGCCGACGCCTACGCGAAGATCAGGGCCGGGGCGACCGCGGTCCAGCTCTACACGGGGCTCGTCTACGGGGGGACGGCGCTGGTCACGCGGATCAAGCGCGAGCTCGGCGCGCTGTTACGGCGGGACGGGTTCGCCGGCGTCGCGGAGGCCGCCGGGGCAGGAACCTCGGCGTCTCCAGCCGTGTTATAGGAGTGCTAGTCCACCACCGGACTCGCTCGCGGGGCTGAGTAGTCTCGACGGGAAGATCCGTGGCTGACGTAAGCAGGCGGAGCTGTGAGCCCTCCTAAAACGATCACAAGCGTTTTACACGCGAACAACGAATACGCTCTCGCTGCTTAAGCTCAACACTTAACAGCGACCGTCCGCGGGGGGTAGCCGGATCCACCCTGCAGGCGGTCATGAAGTCCGGCTAGGATGCGGAGAACGTCTCGAGAGGCATCCGAAACTCAACTGAGACTGCTGTGCGACTGATTCCTGTACCGAGAAGCTGACGCACTCAAGACAAAATCGGTGCTGAGCCTGGAGAAAGCGGCAGTCCGGCTTTTCGGACCCGGGGGGCGGCTCCCCGGCAGCTCCACCAGCGTCCGAACGCGCCCCGATCTTCGGGACGCGTTTCTTTTTCGGCGCTTCAGGACTTCGGGTGGGCGGGCAAGAGGTCGAGCCCACCACAGTGGAATAGAATCGCCGCTGCAAATCGGCCCTCATTGCGATAGCCGCGCGCGCGGAATTTGATCATTTGGATCTTGCTGTTGAGGCTCTCGGCTGCCGCATTGGTGATCGGCTTGCGAATGTACGTGATGATGTTCGCAAAGTGACGTTTGAGCGTGCGCGCGACGCTGATCATTTCGGGCAATTGAGAGTGCGTCGCCCACCGGTACCAATCGGCAAAGAAACGACGCGCTGCGGACTCACGCCGATATCGCCAGAACTCCGTAAAGTGCTCCTTCATCGACCACGCGCGGCCAAGGCGTTTGTACTGGCTCCGCAAGGCGCTCAGATCACGTCGTTCGTCGCGGTCGAGATTCGCAAACGAGCGCAACCAGGAATACTTAGTCCCTTTCAATGCCGTTCGGTCGAGCGTCTTGTCACGCATCATCGCTCGACGAGTGAGATCGACGGCTTTGGTGAGATATGCCGTGATGTGGTACTTATCGAAGACGATCTTCCGTGCCGCATCGGGCACGTGTGCTACGGTCGACTCGAAGTACGGCTGCCACATATCCATCGCGATGCCCTCAATGGCATGAAGTTGTTCGTGCGAAAGGCCGTCGTAGAAAGCGTCAATCGATTCGCGCTTGCGACCGCGACCGACCCACAGGACCTCGCCGCGGTCCAAGTCGGACACGATCGTGAAGTACCGATGCCGCTTTTTGACGGCCTTCTCGTCGATGCCGAGATGCCGCACAAGACGTGGCAGTCGCCGCTGCTTACCGCGCTCGACCGCCCGGAGCATAATGGAATCGACTTGCTCCCAGCTGATGCCCAAGCGACGCGCGACCGCCGCGACGGACATCTCGAGTAGGAGGGCGATCGCCAAACGCTCGAAGCGCGACGTAAACTCGGTGCGACCGCTTGACCAGGGAATCGCAACGGTCGTGACGCCGTGCTCGGGACAATCGATCCGGGGTACGGAGGCGTGCAAGAAAAGTTGGTCGCCGGCCAGATCGAGGTCACGCCAGACGCGCTCGCGATGATCGTGCTTGGGGCACTCCCGATCGCATTTTGGACAGCGACCCACGCCTTGCCATTCAAGCCGAACATCGACCCGATTTCGCTCGAGATCGAGCTTTGATTCGGTCACGTCCCAAGGATCTTCGACGCGCAGCAACCCGCGGATGAATTCGGTGTCTCGCATGGCGTAGCATTACGACGGCCGACCGATTTCCTCTCGCCCGCCCACTACAAAACCGGAAGACCCTCTTTTTCAACGCGATTCGCGAAGCGCCGAGATGCGTCCGAGGACGGCCATCCGGTTCACGAATGCGTCGCAGTTCCGACTCAGGCGTCGTCGAGACCGAGTCCGCTCGATAGCGCGCGCTCCGCATTCGCCTGAGCGAGCAGATCCTGGGCCTTCTTTTCCACGGCAGCGACGGCGTCCGCGCCCGCGATAAAGCGCGGCGGCGGCTCGTTCCGTCTCGCGAGCTCGACGACTGCGTCGGCAAGCTTTCTGGGATCTCCGCCCTGCTTGCCGTTCATGCTCTTCCAGGCCGCTACGGTCTCCTCGGTGCGCGCGGCGTAATCGGCGATCGAGGCCTTCGCATACTTTGTCGACTCCGGCGCGAGAAGTTCGGTGCGAAAAAAACTCGGCTCGACGAGCATCGTGCGGATGCCGAACGGCTCGACCTCGGCAGCGAGCGACTCGATCCAGCCCTCCATTCCGAACTTGGAAGCGGCGTACGCGGTGCAGAACGCTTGGCCGACAATGCCCGCGGTTGAAGAGATCGCGACCACGAGACCGGAGCGCTGCGCGCGCATGTACGGGAGTATCGCACGGGCGACGTTCATCGGCCCGAAGAGTGTCGTCTCGACCTGCGCCCGAACGTCCTCGGGCGTGATCTTCAAAAAGCCGGAGTAGAAGTTTCCCGCATTACTGACGAGGACGTCGATGCTGCCGAACCGATCGAAAGCCTCCCGCGCTGCGTCTCTCGCCTCAGCCAAGTCGGTGACGTCGAGCTTGACCGCCAGGAGGTCGTCGTGGGCCCCGATTGCCGAGCCGACGCGCTCGGCGTTGCGTCCCGTTGCGACGACGGCGTGCCCGGCCGCTAACGCCGCCCTGGCAAACTCCACACCCATGCCGCGGCCGGCTCCGGTGATGAACCAGACCTGCTTCCTTATACGACTTCTCGCTTTCTGCGATCCGCATCTGCCATCTCACCGCGCAAGAAAACGAGGCAGGGCGAATGGATGCGGCCGCCTGGATGCGCGGCGAGGCTTCGCCTTGTGATCTTCCTGAGCCGGATGCTCGACGAGCATCGATCGCGATTTGACGACATGCTCGCGGAGTATCGAGAACACGCAGAACTCGGTCTCTATACCTGGTTGTACGACGTTGCGTGGCAGGGTTACGACGCGTATCGGGCGATGCTCGCGCGACTCGAACAGGGCGGCTGGCCCTTTCCCGAAGTCGTCCCGGGAGCGACGTACTTTGTTATGGACGACGACCACGTCGTCGGCGAAATTTATCTTCGGTTTGGTCTTACGCCTGCGCTCGAGCGAGACGGCGGAAACATCGGCTATCAGGTGCGTCCGCGCGCGCGCAATCGCGCCTACGCGACGCAGGGACTGCGCATCGCACGTTCTCGCTTGGCGGAACGAGGGTTGCGATCGGCACTCGTCACTTGCGGCGCGGAGCATGCGGCCTCGATTCGGGTGATCGAAAAGAACGGAGGGGTTCGGCTCGAGGATGCGATGCTGCCGGACGGCACGGTGAATCGTCGCTACCGCGTGCCTTGCGGATAGCGTATACTTGCGAGGATGGTCACCTTGCTGCTCGCGCTGGGGATCGGCGTCGTCTCCGGCCTGCGGACCTTTACCGGCTTGGCGGCGGTGACGCTTGCACGCGGTGGAATCGCCGGAATCGTCCTTGCGATTGCGGCGGTCGGCGAGTACATCGCCGACGCGATGCCGTGGATCCCGTCGCGGACGGCGCTGCCGTCGATCGTGATTCGGCCGTTGAGCGGCGCGATCGCCGGCTGGCTGATCGCCGCAGATCACGGTGGATCGGCCGTCGCCGGCGCGGTCGCGGGAATCGCCGGGGCGCTCGCGGGGACGTACGGCGGCCACTCCGGACGGCTTGTGCTGATCGAGCGGATCGGCGCGTTCCCGGCAGCAATCGCCGAAGACGTCGTCGCGATCGCGCTCGCGGCGTTTCTGGTTACGCGGTAGCGACGGATGACGAGCGTTTGCGTGGCCACGCAGCGGTCAAATCCGCGTCGTCATGCGGAAAGACGATCGTTCTGACATGGCCTACGACGAGACGACCGCGGCGCGGGTTCGGAGCGCGCTCTCCGCGCGCAGCGTCGTCGAACGGAAGATGATGGGCGGGATCTGTTTCATGGTCGACGGCCATATGTGCTGCGGCGTCTCGCGCGAGGCACTGATGGTTCGCGTCGGACGCGACGGTTACCGTGAGGCCCTCGCACAGCCGCATGTCCGGCCGATGGAATTCGGCGGGCGCAGCCCGACCGGATTCGTGCTCGTCGATCCGGTCGGTTATCGCACCGATGCGGCGCTCAAGAAATGGATCACGAGGTCGCTCGGCGTGGTCGCGGCGCTGCCCCCACGCGAGCCCGGTTCGAAACGTCGCTAGCGGCGACTGCTTCCGGCGCACTCCCGTCGGACGTCGTCGCTACGCGATCGCGAAGCGCGCACGTGCCGGACGCAAGGCGCGGCGACGGCGTGACACCGCCGCGCGCAGCAGATGACCATCTCGCCGGCGAGGCGACGGCGCCTCGCTGGGTCCCTGTTCCATCGGGTCCGACCAGTCTCGATCGGACTCGAGTCCGTAGAGGGTCGCGACAGCGCCCGCGAGGGCAAGTGCGATGAGCGCGAGGAGGCCGGCAGGCCCTCCGCTGACCCGCGCGGCGCCCGCCGCCCAGAGGGACCACATCGCGATCGTGCCGATGCGGAGCGGCAACCGGTGTTCTGAAGCATTCATGGCGCGATGATGCGCGCGGGCCCTTACCGGGCGCGCACGAGCGCTTCGTAATCGAAACGTAAGCGGGAACCGCCGGGGTCGCTCCGCCGGTCTGAGTCGCGATGCCGGAAGGACACACGATTCACCGGGCCGCGCGCATCCAGCGCGGCCTGCTCGCCGGCGGCGCCGTTCGCGTCGACTCACCGCAAGGGCGGTTTGCGCACGGCGCGGCACTCCTGGACGGTCGCGAACTGCTCGCGATCGATGCCTATGGCAAGCACCTCTTCTATGCGTTCGCCGGCGACGTCTGGGTGCACGTGCACTTGGGATTGTTCGGGAAGTTCCGCACCGGGACGGGGGAACCGCCTCCGCCGCGCGGCGCCGTGCGCATGCGCGTCTCGGGTGAGCGCGGCTGGATGACGCTGAGCGGACCGACGGCCTGCGATCTCGTCGACGACAACGAGCGGCGGCTGATCCTCGACCGCATCGGTCCCGATCCGCTGCGTGAGGATGCTCGCCCGGCGGCGGCGATCGCGCGGATCATGCGCAGCGCCGCGCCGATCGGCGTCTTGCTGATGGATCAGCGCGTCGTCGCCGGGATTGGGAACGTGTATCGCGCGGAACTGCTCTTTCGCGCGCGGATCTCGCCGGCGGCGCCGGGACGGTCGCTCGCGCGCGCGCAGATCCTCGCGTTGTGGAAGGACGCCCGCATGCTGCTCCGCGACGGCGAGGAACGCGGAAGGATCGTGACCACGCGGCCTGCGGACCGGCCGCATCCGCGCGGTGCGGTCCGGCGCGGCGAGCAGTACTACGTCTATCATCGCACCGGACAGCCGTGCCGCATCTGCGGGAGCACGATCGAGCGGGCGGCGATGGCGGCGCGCACCCTGTACTTCTGTCCGGTGTGTCAGTCCGAGCCGTCGAGGCCGAGTTCGCGCACGATCGCCGGGATGCGCGCGCGCAGCCCGAAGAAACCGCGCGTCGCGAAGGGCCACGTCACCGCGTCGTAGTCTCGCGCGACCTCGCTCCATTCGAGGCCGCTCCTTGCGAGCTGTGCGCGCAGCGCATCGAGCGCGTCGCGCGCCGGGCCGACCGGCGCGAACGTCACGACGACGCGCGTCGTGCCGAATCGAGCGGCGACGCGCTGCAGGTCTGCGGCGGCGCCGGCCGCGTCGCCGCCGTCGATGACGGGGCCGGCGGGGATCGACCGATCGCGTTCCGCGTGCGCCAGTGCATCCGCTGCCAGAGCGCGCGCGAATGCGCGGACCGGGGGTGCGACCCCGTTCGGCGACCGCGCATCGGCTGCGATGAACGCGCACGCGACGGCCGGCGCGATGCCGTTGGGAGCGAACGACGCGATGCCGAGATCGTCGTCGTGCAGCAACAGCAGGTCGCGATGGCCTGCCGCCGGGCGCGTCGGCGGCAATGCGAGCGGAATCGCCGGAATCATGTCGTCCGCGAGCGGCGGCGCCGATGCCGCCAGACGCACTCCCGGATCGAGCCGCTCCTCGGTGTAGCGGCGAATGTTGTCGCGTCGCGCGAGATACGTCTTCCCCCGCGTGTGCAGGCCGGCGACCCAACGCCACGAGAGGGTGTTTGCGGCTTGATCGCCGTCCAGCAGATGCTGCAGAAAGAAGTCGGCGCCGAGTTCCCACGGCGGCAGAGTCCCTATAATTGATGTAAATTCAGCGGGCGGGTAGCCACCGCTCCGGTTCGAAGATTGACGTTGACAACACTTCAATCGAAAGGACCGGAACGGTGGCCGATTACGATCTTACCCTATCCCGCGACGCGATTCCAGCGTTGCTCGATCAACCTGCGGCGCTCGGGAAGCTCGTCGAAACGATTTTGAACCAAGTGCTCGAGGCGCAGATGCGCGATCATCTGGGCGCCGAGCGGTACGAACGCTGTCAAGAACGGGAGGGCTATCGGAATGGGTATCGCGATCGACAGCTCTCGACCCGCGTCGGATCGCTGGTCCTGCGCGTGCCGCAGACGCGCGACGGCAGCTTCTCAACCGACATCTTTGAGCGTTATCGCCGCAGCGAACAAGCCTTTGTCGTGGGCCTGATGGAGATGGTCGTCAACGGCGTCTCGACGCGGAAGGTCACGCGGATAACCGAAGGTCTGTGTGGGACGTCGTTTTCGAAGTCGACGGTCAGTCGCCTCGCGAAGGCCCTTGACGAGCCGGTCGCGGGATTCTTGAATCGCCGGCTCGACGCGGCGTACCCGTTCATCATCGTTGACGCGCTCTTCACGAAGGTGCGCACCGACAAGAGCGTCGTCAGCAAAGCGCTGCTCATCGCGAGCGGCATTCGTGCTGACGGATACCGCGAGATCCTTGGTCTTTCGATCGGCGATTCGGAGAGCTTTGCGACGTGGAACGAGTTCTTTCGCGGCCTCAAAGCACGCGGCTTGCACGGCGTCGACGTTGCCGTCTCCGACAATCACTCGGGCTTACGCGAGGCGATCGCCAAGCAATTCGTCGGCGCGACATGGCAGCGTTGCCAGTTCCACGTGATGAAGAACTTGCTCGATCACGCGCCCAAGAAAGAACGCGAAAACGTAACCGCTGCAGCTCGGCTGATCTTCCTCGCAACTGATCGCAAAGAGGCCGAGCGTCGATATGCGGAATTCATGGCCCGCTTCGCAGAAACGGCGCCCAAGTCGTGCGTGTGCTTGGAAGGAGCGTTCGAAGACATGTTTGCGATCTTGCCGCTGCCGGAGAAATATCGTCGGCGACTGCGCACGAGCAACATGCAAGAGCGGCTCAATGAAGAGATTCGTCGCCGGGAGAAAGTCATTCGCATTTTCCCAAACGACGCCGCAGCGATTCGCATGGTCGGCGCGTTACTCTCCGAGCAAAACGACGAATGGTTAAGCCGAGCCTACTTCGACATGACCGAATACTTCGAATGGAAAGCAACGACGGTGGCCAAGCCGGCCGCCGTAAAACGAGACAGACGAGCAGCCTAACTTACGCGATCGACGAACCGGAATTACAGCAGATTTGGGACTTGACTTCCCACGGCAGGCGAAGCGTGAAGATCCAAACGCTTGCGAACCACATGCGTGCGTGATTGTGCAGGTAGTTGTCGGAGGTGAGTTCGCGGACCCACGCATCGAACGGCTCGATCCCGGTCGCGCCAGCGATCGCGCGCTCGTAATCGGCGCGGCGCGCATCGTCGCCGTTCATCTCCGCGCGCTGCTGATCGAGCTGACGAAGGTAGCGCGTCCACGCCGCCGGATGCGTTTCGAGCCAGCCTTTCCAATACGTTCGCCAAAACACTTCGTCGACGAATTTCGCGGCGCCGGTCGTGCCGTGACGTTCAAGCACGGCCGCGAGCACCTCGGCTTCCGTTACGACGCGGTGACGCACGTAGGGCGAGAGCTGCGAGACGGCCTCGTGTCGTCCCGGACCGCGGTCGTAATTGCGCTGCGCGGCGTACGTGCGCCCGGCCCGCGGAACGAACGCGAGGAGCCGCTCGAGCGCGGCGTCGCGCGATGCGGCAAAGCGCACCTCGCGAGAAGAGAAGAGGGAGGACATCCCGCGATGAGACGGCGGCACGGCGCGGCCGGTTCCGCAGCGCCCCGCGCGACGATACCGGAAAGGAGCGCTCGGCCGGGGACCGTACGACGAACGCATGGCGACGACGTACGACGCGATCATCATCGGCGGCGGACACAACGGCTTGGTCACCGCGTGTTACCTCGCGCGCGCGAAGTGGAAAGTGCTGCTGCTCGAACGGCGTTATCTCGTCGGCGGCGCGTGCGTCACCGAAGAGCGGACGTTCCCCGGCTTCAAAGTCTCGACCGCCGCCTACGTCAACAGTCTCTTCCGGCCGGAGATCATTCGCGATCTGCGCCTGAAGGACTACGGCTTCGAAGTCGTCGAGCGGAACCCGTCGTCGTTCTCACCGTTCCCGGACGGCCGGTACCTGATGCTCGGCCCCGACGAAGCGATGAACGAACGGGAGATCGCGAAGTTCAGCGCACGCGATGCGGCGGCGTACCCGCAGTACGTCGCGATGCTGGAACGCGTCGCGACCGTGATCGAACCGACGCTGGTGCAGACGCCGCCGAACCCCGTCCGGCCCGGGATGGGCGATCTCATCGGACTCGGTCAGCTCGGCCTAAAGTTGAAGAAGCTCGACGGCGCGATGGGCGAGGCGATCGAGATCCTCACCGGCGCGGCGCGCCCGATCCTCGACCGCTGGTTCGAAAGCGAAGAACTCAAGGCGACGCTCGCGACCGATGCGATCATCGGTGCGTTCGCCGCGCCGTCGGTGCCCGGAACCGCGTACGTGCTCTTCCATCACGTGATGGGCGAGACGAACGGCGCGCGCGGCGTGTGGAGCTACGTGCGCGGCGGGATGGGCGGCCTCTCGCAGGCGCTCGAAAAAGCGGCGCGCGATCTGGGCGTCCAGATTCGCACCGAAGCTGAGGTCACGAAGATTCTCGTCGAGGACAACGCTGCGACCGGCGTGGTCCTCGCCAACGGCGATGAGTACCGTGCGCGCAATGTCGCGAGCGGTGTCGATTGCCGGCTGACCTTCGAGCGCTTTCTCGAGCCGTCGCAGCTGCCCGAGGACTTCCTCGCCGAGATCAAGCGCATCGATTACGGGAGCGCGTCGGCGAAGATCAACGTCGCGCTCGACGCGCTGCCGAATTTTACCGCGTGTCCCGGAAGCGAGGCCGGCCCGCAGCACCGCGGCACGATCCACCTCTGCCCGGATCAGGATTTCATCGAACGCGGCTACGACGACGCGAAGTACGGCCGCTGGTCGCGCGAGCCGATCGTCGAGTGCACGATCCCGTCGTCGGTCGACGCGACGGTCGCGCCGCCGGGCAAGCATCTGATGTCGATGTTCTGCCAGTACGCGCCGTATCACCTCAAGGACGGCAGCTGGGACGACGCGGCGAAGAATGCCTTCGCCGACGCGTGCTTCGCGCAGGTGGAACGCTATGCGCCCGGGTTCACGTCGTCTATGATCGATCGACAGGTGCTCAGCCCGCTCGACATCGAGTCGACGTTCAATCTCACCGGCGGGAACATTTTTCAGGGTGCGATGGGGCTCAACAAGCTGTTCATGTTCCGTCCCGCACCGGGCTGGGCCGATTACAAGACGCCGGTGCGGCGGCTGTTTTTGTGCGGTGCCGCGGCGCACCCCGGCGGCGGCGTGATGGGTGCGGCGGGATGGAACGCTGCTCGGGTGATGCTGAAGGGCCGATAGCGGCGGCGCTTCGACAGGCTCAGCGTGATGGGGCGGGTTCTTCGGTGATGCCGACTTTGTGGCGGTTCGTCAGCTCGCTGCCGAGGAAGGCGCTGACGAACAGCAGCGCCGATCCCGCGATCGAGACGGCGATCCCGGCGAGCGAGGCGTGATCCTGCGCGCGCAACGCCCACGCGATCGGGTAGAGGACGATCGTGCCGAGGCTCCACTTGAGGTGACCGTCGGCGAGTGATTGTGCTTTGCGCGTCATCGGCGCGGTGCGGTAGTCGATGTAGCCGGCGATCGCCGCCGCGAATCCGGCGACGCTGCCCATTGCGATCAGCACGACGCTCATCCGGAACCAGAACGGATCGTGGGTGAACGCACCGATCCCGTCGGTGATCAGGGCGCCGGTCCAGAAGGCGACCGGAAACGGAATCAGCATGAAGTGGTACGGGTGTCCCCGATAGTGGGCGATGCCTTGCACGATGCGAGGTTCGACGCCGCGACGGCAGGGCCGTTCGCCTGCGCGTCGCAAGGACGCGGATGCTCGATCGCTATTTCGGGATCAGCGCCGCCGGTTCGTCGATCCCGCGCGAGCTGCGGGCCGGGCTCACGACGTTCCTCACGATGTCGTACGTGCTGTTCGTGAACCCCCAGGTGCTGGGAACCGCCATCCGGATCGACGGCGGTTTCGAGAAGCTGCTGATCGTCACGGCCCTCGCGGCCGCCGCAGGGAGCCTGCTGATGGGCGTCGTCGCGCGCTATCCGTTCGCGCAGGCGCCCGGGATGGGACTTAACGCGTACTTCGCGTTCTCGGTGGTGATCGGGCAGAAGATCGCCTGGGAGACAGCGCTCGGCGCGGTCTTCATCTCCGGTGCGCTCTTCGTCGTGCTCTCGCTCGCGGGCGTGCGGCAAGCGATCGTGCGTGCGATCCCGAACGATCTCAAGTTCGCGATCGCGGCCGGGATCGGCGTGTTCCTGGCATTCCTCGGGATGAAAAATGCCGGTGTCGTGATCGCCAATCCGGCGACGTTCGTCACGCTCGGCGCCTTCGGTCCGCCGGTGCTGGTCGCGGTCTTCGGCCTGCTCGTTACCGTGGTGCTGCTGGTGCGGCGTATCACGGGTGCGATCGTGTACGGGATCGCCGGCGCGACGATCGCGGCGATCGTCACGCGGGCGGCCGTCTATCCGGACGCTGCGGGGCATCTCGTCGCGTTCGGCGGCTTCGCGCACGGCGTCGTCGCGCCGCCGTCGTGGCCGAGCGGTCTGATCGGCGCGCTCGATCTGCGCGGTGCAATCGGTCTGGGGATCGTCTCGGTCGTGTTCACGTTCTTCGTGGTCGATTTCTTCGATGCGACCGGAACGCTCGTCGGGCTGGCGGAGAAAGCCGGGTTTCTCACCCCTGAAGGGGACCTGCCGCGCGCCCGCCGGACCTTCGCCTGCGACGGTCTCGCCGCGATGATCGGCGCGGTGCTCGGCACGAGCACGACGACGACCTACGCGAGAGCGCGAGCGGGATCGAAGAAGGCGGCCGCACCGGCTTGACGGCCGTTGTGGTCGCGGCGCTCTTCGGGTGCGCGATCTTTGCGTGGCCGCTGGCGACGATCGTGCCGGCCGCCGCCACCGCGCCCGCGCTCATTGTCGTGGGTGCCCTGATGTTCGACGGGGTGCGCCGAATCCGCTGGGACGACTACGCCGTCGCGGTTCCGGCGTTTCTGACGATCGTCGCGATGCCGCTGACGTTCTCGATCGCGAACGGCGTCAGCTTCGGGATGATCTCGTACGCTGCGATCGCACTGTGCAGCGGACGCGCGCGCGACGTCGCCGTGCCGCTCTACGTGGTGGCGGCGCTGCTGATCGCGCGCTACGTGTGGCTGGCGGGCTGAGCGGCGCCGATCGTGACCGTCATCCCCCGCTCCGCCGGCTCGGCTTGAAAATGCAGCCGCGATGCGACGACGCCGCAGAACGTCTGCACGACGTCGGGGTCGCCGTGGACCGCGTAGACACGCGGTGACGACGACAGGGTGCCGAGCCAGCGGAGCAGTTCGGCCTGGTCTGCGTGTGCGCTGTATCCGGCGAGGTTGACGATCGCGGCCTGCACCCGCAGCATGTCGCCGAAGATGCGAACCTGCCGGCATCCGTGCACGAGCAGGTTGCCGAGCGTCCCCGGACTCTGATAGCCGCAGACCAGGATCGTCGCGCGCGGGTCGCCGAGATGATTGTGCAGGTGGTGCAGGATGCGCCCTCCGGTCGCCATCCCGCTCGATGCGATGACGATGGCGGGCCCCTGCAGCGCGTTGAGCTGCTTCGATTCGTCGGTCGTCACGTACACCTGGAGGTTGCGGCAACCGAACGGCCCCGGCGACTGCGGGATCGGTTTGTGCGCGTCCGGGAACTGCGCGAAGAGCGCGTCCACTTTGATCGCCATCGGGCTGTCGAGGTGCACCGGTACCGCAGCGATCGCGGGATTCGTCCCTTGCAGGACGCCGATCGACAGCAGGATGTCTTGCGTTCGCTCGACGGCGAACGCCGGGATCACGATCGTGCCGCCGCGCGCGATGCCTGCCGCGAGCGCGCTCTCGAACTCGCCCAGCGGGTCGGCCGGGTGAACGCGGTCGCCGTATGTCGCTTCCATCACGACGACGTCGGCCGTGTCGAGCGGCGCCGGGTCGTCGAGCAGCGGCCGTCCGTAGCGGCCGAGATCGCCGGAGAAGATCACGCGCGCCCCCTCGACGTGCGCGTCGACGAACGCGGAGCCCAGGATGTGCCCGGCGTTGCGGTACCGCATGGTGACGCCGCACACGTCGAACTCCGTCTCCAGCGGAACGGTGCGCAGTTGGCGCAGGACTTGGGCGACGTCGTCCTCGTCGTAGAGCGGCGGCAGCGCGCCGGCTTCGCGGTGATAGCCGCGGTCGTGCAGATGCGTCTGCAGATGCGCGGCGTCCTCGAGGACGATCTCGATGAGCCCCGCCGTCGGCGGCGTGCAGAAGATCGAACCGCGATATCCGTCGCGCACGAGTTTGGGAAGATATCCGACGTGATCGAGGTGGCCGTGGGTGATTGCGACGGCATCGACGTCGCGCGGTGCGATCGGAAGCGGCGCGCTGTTGAGCGCGGTGACGTCGGCGGTCCCCTGAAACAGCCCGCAATCGACGAACACGTGCTTGCCGTGCGTCGTCAGGAGATGCTTGCTCCCGGTGACGACGCCCGCCGCACCGACGAAGGTGAGATCAGCCACGCACGCCGTCCGTTCGGTGCTTGCCGTCGCTGAACGCCATCGCGGAGGGCCGGTCTCCGCGCTGAAAGCGCTCCAGGCAGGCGTCGACGAGGCGTTCCGGGTCATCGTCCTCGAGGATCACGGCGCCCGTCTCTTTGTGAACGAGCGATGCGATGTGCTCGAACTGATCCGAGATCCCGCCGGAGTGGCGCAGTACGCCGATCAGCTTCCCTTCGTCATACGCGATCGCGAACTCGCCCAGCGTCCCGCTGCGGCCGCCGAGGAACAGCACGAAGTCGGAGCTGTGGATGTTGTGCACCTCGCGTCCCATCAGCCCCGATCCGGTGAAGACGATCGCCGAATACGGCTCGAGCGGCGATTCGAAGACCCGTACGTGCTCTTCGCGCGAGTGCGCGGGCGAGACGCCGAGGCTCGCGCCGCCGGCGTCGTGCGCGCCCAGCACCGCCGCGTGCGGCAGCCCGGGACACGCGCCCGTCACGATGATGCAGTCGCACTCGGCGATGCGCGTGCCGATGCGCCGCGCCAGCGCGAGCTCGTCGTCGGTGATGAGGCCGCCTGCCGAGCCCATCACGCCGATCTGCGTCTTCATTGCCGCACCGGCCCGATCGCATCCGGCGCGCCCGCGCTCATCAGCCGAGGTCCTCGCGGCGGATGCGCGAGTAGCCGGGGCGGACCGCCGGGAGCGCGACGATGCGCTCCATCGCCGCGTCGAAGCTGCGTTCGCGAGTGGGATGCGTGAGGATCACGATGTCGGTCTCGCCGCGATCGTCGCCCGGGCCCTGCTGGAGCATCGCATCGATCGAGATGCCCGCGTCGGCGAGCGTCCGAGCCAGATCGGCGAGAACGCCGACGTCGTCGCGAACGCGCACGCGCAGGTAGTACGACGTCTCGACCTCGGCCATCGGCAGGATGCCGACGTCGCTGAGCGCGTCGGGCTGGAAGGCGAGATACGGGACGCGTTCCTGCGGTTCCGCGCGCATGAGGCGCGTCACGTCGATCACGTCGGCGAGAACGGCGGATGCGGTGGGTTCCGAGCCTGCACCCGCGCCGTAGTAGAGGGTGACGCCGGCGGCGTCCGCTTTCACCAGGATTGCGTTCATCGCGCCGTCGACGCTGGCAATCAGGCGCGAGGCGGGGATCAGCGTGGGGTGAACGCGCAGTTCGATCCCGCGCGCCGTGCGCCGCGCGATGCCCAGCAGCTTGATGCGATAGCCGAGCTTTTCCGCATACGTCATGTCGCGGTCGGTGAGCGCGGTGATCCCTTCGACGTAGGCTTTGTCGAACTGCACCGGGATCCCGAAGCCGATCGCGGAGAGCAGGGTGAGCTTGTGCGCCGCGTCGATCCCCTCGACGTCGAAGGTCGGGTCGGCTTCGGCGTAGCCGAGCACCTGCGCTTCGCTCAGTGCGTCCGCGAACGGCAGCCCCTTCGCGCGCATCTCCGAGAGGATGAAGTTGCTGGTGCCGTTGACGATCCCGGCGATCCACTCGATGCGGTTCGCGGCCAGGCCCTCGCGCAGAACCTTGATCGTGGGGATGCAGCCCGAGACGGCGCCTTCGAATGCGATCATCGCGCCGCGGGCGCTCGCGGCCGCGAAGATCTCGCCGCCGTGCAGCGCGAGGAGCGCTTTGTTGGCGGTCACGATGTGCTTGCCGTGCGCGATCGCGGCGAGGATCGCGTCTTTCGCGACGCCGGTGCCGCCGATCACCTCGACGACGATGTCGATCGCCGGATCGGCGACGGCGGCGACCGCGTCGGTCACCACCGGGATCGCGTCGCCGACGACGGCGCGCGCCTTGGCGACGTCGCGTGCGGCGACCCATGCGATCTCGATACGGCGTCCCGCACGCCGCGCGATCTCCTCGCGATTCCGTTCCAGGACGCGGAACGTGCCGCTGCCGACGGTTCCGATACCGAGGAGCCCGATCTTCACCGCTTCCATCGCCGTCACGTTCCCCCGTTCAGGTAAGGAGCTTCGTCAGGTTGGCGGCAAATTCGGCGATGGTTTTCTTGGCGACGGATTCGATGAGGCGGCCGCCGACGGAGGCGATGATGCCGCTGATCTGCGCGTCGGCGTTCAAGTCGACGCGCGTGCAGTCGCCCTCGGCGAACGCTTGCGAAGTGACCTTCGCGCGCACGCCGCCGCGTCCGCGCGTTTCGTCGCCCTGCACGCCGAACGCTGCGACGTGCTCGGCGTCGTCCATCCGCTCGACGCGGATCGTCGCTTTGTAGGAAACGGAGACCGGCCCCACCTTCACCGCGACCTTCGCGCGGTACGTCGCGGGGTCGACCACCTCGGTGATCTCCGCGTTCGGAATGCACGTCGCCACCTTCGGGATGTCCTGGAGCAGCGTCCACACCCGTTCGATCGGCGCGTCGACGGTGAACGAGTCGGCGATGATCACGAGGCGACCGTCGTGCGCGCGTTGTGCACCGGGAGCGTTCCGTCGGCGAGCCGGCCGCCGCGGCGGCCTTCGCGCAGCGCGATGATTTCGGCGGCGATCGAGATGGCGGTCTCCTCGGGGGTGCGCGCGCCGATGTCGAGGCCGATCGGGGCGCTGATACGGGCGAGGTCGGCGTCGCCGGTCCCGGCGCGGCGCAGTTCGTCGATCCGGGCGGCGTGGGTGCGGCGGCTCCCCATCGCACCGATGTAACCGGCGTCGGTGCGCAGCGCGACTTGGAGCAGCGGGATGTCGAACTTCACGTCGTGGGTGAGCACGATCAGCGCGGTGCGGGGGTCGACCTTCGCGTTCGCGAGCCACTCGTCGGGCCAGGCGACGACGACGTCGTCGGCGTCGGGGATGCGCGCCTTGGTTGCGAAGATCGGACGCGCGTCGACGACGGTGACGGCGTAGCCGAGGTACTTGCCGACGCGGGCGACGGCGCGCGAGAAATCGATCGCGCCGAAGACGTACATCGCCGGCTTCGGCGCGTAGGCGGCGATGAACAGCCGCACCTCGACGCCGACCGGCTCGCCGTCTTCACCGAACGTGCGCAGCGCGGTTTTGCCGACCGCCAGCAGCGCGCGCGCCTCGCCCGCGGCCGCGACATTGAGCCCTTCGCTTCCGAGGTCGCCGGCGATCTCGTCCTCGAAGACCAGCAGTTTCGCGCCGGCGTGCGCGCCGTCGAGCCGCGTCACCAGCGCGACCGGCACGTCGCCGTGCAGCGCCGCCCGCAATCTTTCGAAGATCACCAGTCGAGCCGCTCCACGAAGACGTGGATCGTCCCGCCGCAGGTGAGCCCCACGGAGATCGCCTCTTCATCGCTGATCCCGTAGGTCACCAGGCGCGGCCGCCCGGTCGCGATCGCGTCCTGCGCCTCCTCGTACACGGCCGATTCGACGCAGCCGCCGCTCACCGAGCCCGCGACGTCGCCGCGTTCGTTCACGGCGAGCGCGGCGCCGGGATCGCGCGGCGCCGACTGTTCGACGCCGACGACGGTCGCGACGGCGACCCGCTGTCCTTCGCTGCGCCAGCGATCGATCGTGTCCACAATGTCGATCATGCCGAAAGTCCTTCGATCGCGTCCGCGACCGCATCGAGTGTGCGCAAGTTATGACCGGAGACGAACGCGTCGAGATGCGGGAGCGCCGCCGCCATCCCGCGCGCGAGCGGCTCGTACGCCGGATGGCGTTTGTGCGGGTTCACCCACACGATCCGCCGCGTCAGACGGCGCAGGCGGCGCATCTCGGTTTCAAGCCGTTCGGGATCGTCGCGTTCCCACCCGTCGGAGAGGATGACGACCGTCCCGCCGCGCGCCGCGCCGCGTTGCGCGTAGCGCTGGTTGAACGCGTGCAGCGCTGCGCCGATGCGCGTTCCGCCGCCGTAGTCGCGCACCGTCGCGCCGATCGCCGCCATGAGCCGGTCGTCCGAGGCGCGCCGCAGGAGCGGCGTGAGATCGGTCAGCTGCGTCGCGAATGCGAACGCCCGAACCCGCGGGCGCGCTTGAGCGGTGACGCGCGCGTAGTGCAGCAGCGCGCGGGCGAACGGTCCCATCGATCCGGAGACGTCCAGCAGAAAGACCAGCGGACGCACCGTCGTGCGGCGCGCTGTCGCACGGCGGCGGATCAGTTCGCCGGCGGTGCGCGACGCGCCGCGCAGCGTGCCGCGGAAGTCGAACCGGTCGCCGTGCGGGTGCCGGCGGCGCCGGCGTGAGGCGCGCCGCTCCGACGCGATCCGCACCCGCCGCATCAGCCGGAGCATCGCCGCGCGCTCGGCATCGTCGAGTTCGTCGAACGGCCGCTCCGAAAGCTCCTCGTCGCGCGCGGCGAGGATCCATTGGATCGGCGCGCGCTCGGCCTCGCGCTCGCGGGCCTGCTCGCTCGACGGCGGCGGCGGGAGCGACTCGCGCTGCGGGCGGTCGCGGCGTTCGCGCGGCGGCGCATTGACGGCGCGCACCAGCCGGTGCAGCGCGTCGGCGTCGTCGATTGCGCCGAAGAACTCGACGAACGCCGCATCGAATGCGTCCGCGTCGTCGACCGCCGGCAGCATCGCTGCGCGCGCGCGATGGTAGAGCGCGCGCATCGACGACGGGGGCATCAAGTGCAGGACCTCGGCGAACGTCTGCGCGCGGCGCGTCCCGGCTGCGACGCCGCGGGCGCGCAGCGCCGCGTCGAAACGGGCGGCGACGGCCGCGATCTCGCTCACGCGACCCCGTCGGCGCGCACGGCCGCGACGATCGCTTCGGCCGCCGCCCGCGCCGTTTCGATATCTTCGGGATACTTCAGCACGGCGCCGAGCGAGCGCTGGAACGAGGCGTGATCGAGGCGGTCGGCGCCGAGCAACTGCAGGGTCTGCGTCCAGTCGAGCGATTCCGCGATCCCGGGCGGCTTGCGCAGATCGCGCTCGCGCAGCGCCGCCGCGGCGCGCGCGACGTCGGCGGCGAGCGCCGGGGGAGCCTCCGGGACGCGCATCCGCAGGATCGCGATCTCGCGGGAGATCGTCGGGTGCGCGATCCAGTGGTAAAAACAGCGCCGCTTGAGCGCGTCGTGCAGGTCGCGGGTACGGTTCGACGTCAGCACCACGATCGGCCGGTGGCGCGCGGCGATCGTCCCGCGCTCGGGGATCGAGATCGCGAAATCGGAGAGAAACTCGAGCAGAAAGGCTTCGAATTCGTCGTCGGCGCGGTCGATCTCGTCGATCAGCAGCACGATCCCGCGCTCCCGGGGCGCACCGAGCGCGGCGAGCAGCGGCCGGCGGATGAGAAAGTCGTCGGCGTACAGGTCGGGGGTCCGCTCGTGCGCGGCCTCGGCGGCGCGGATCGCCAGCAGCTGCTTCCCGTAATTCCAGTCGTAGGCGGCGGACGCCAAATCGAGACCTTCGTAGCATTGCAATCGCAGCAGTTGCGCGTCATGCACCGCCGCCAGCGCGCGCGCCGCATCGGTTTTACCGACGCCGGCGTCGCCCTCGAGCAGCACGGCGCGTTCCAGGCTGACGGCGCAGGCCAGCGCGGTGGCGAGGCCGTCATCGGCGACGTAGCCGGCGTCCAGCAAGCGCTCGCGGAGATCGTCGACGTCGACGGGCTGCGGCATGGCATTCGGCGATTCGCAGGAGAGCGCGCAGACCCTGGACCGGCTTTCCTACTTTCCGGTCAGAAATCGGCAAGGAGATTCGTCTCGTCCACCGGTAGCGTACCGGCCCGCGTACTCAACGGAGAGGGTTGCATGCAGATCGATCTCACCGTCAACGGGAAGCGCACGTCGCTTGATGCCGAGCCGCGGCTGCTGCTCGTGCACGCGTTGCGCGACCGCCTCGGACTGACGGGAACCCATGTCGGTTGCGATACTTCGAGCTGCGGCGCGTGCACCGTGCTGCTCGACGGCGTTTCGGTGAAGAGCTGCACGATGTTCGCCGTTCAGGCGAGCGGACACGACGTCACGACGATCGAGGGGATCGGCGACGCCGACGAACTCCATCCGATGCAGGAAGCGTTCTGGACGGCGCACGGCCTGCAGTGCGGGTACTGCACCACCGGAATGATCGTGAGCGCCGTCGACCTGCTGCAGCGCAATCCCGATCCGAGCGACGACGAGATTCGCGCCGGGCTCGAAGGGAATCTCTGCCGCTGCACCGGCTACGAGAACATCGTCAAAGCCGTGCGCGCCGCCGGAAAAGCGATGCGCGAGAACGCGCCGCGCTCGAGCGTCCGCGACCTGATGTCGATCCACCCGCCCGCAGAGGAACCGCCGCCCTCGGGTGAAGTGATCATTCCGCCGCAACTGCAGGGAGCGAGCACCTAATGGCGTTCACCACGATGGTCGGCGCGCGCATCCGCCGCCGCGAAGACCCCCGGCTGATCACCGGCCGCGCCACTTACGTCGACGACGTGAAGCAAGTCGGCACCGTGTACGCGGCGTTCGTGCGCAGCCCGTACGGTCACGCGAAGATCCGTGCGATCGATCTCGCACCGGCGCTCGCGCACCCCGACGTACTCGCGGCATACACCGGTGAGGACCTGCACCACGCGCACGGCCTCAAGTCGTCGCTCCCGGTCGCGCACAAAATGGCGGATCTGAAGACGCCGCCGCACTACATCCTCGCCGTCGACGAAGTGCGCATGGTCGGCGAAGCGGTCGCCGTCGTCGTTGCGAACACCGCCTATGCGGCGCGCGACGCCGCCGAACTCGTCGCCGTCGACTATGACGAACTGCCGGCGGTGGTCGATCCGCTCAAAGCCCTCGAGGGCGCGCCGTACGTCCACGAATCGCTTGGCACCAACGTCGCGTTCCGGATGCCGTTCAGCGCCGGCGATCCCGACAAGGCGTTCGCCGAGGCTGATCAAATCGTCAAGCAGCGCATCGTCAATCAGCGCGTCGCGCCCGTGCCGATCGAGCCGCGATCGATGGTCGCGAACTGGGACGAAGGGCGCCAGCAGTTGACGCTGCACTCCTCGACGCAGATCCCGCATCTGCTGCGCACCCAGCTCTCGGTCGTGCTCGGGATCTCCGAGAATCACGTGCGCACGATCGCACCCGACGTCGGCGGCGGCTTCGGCGCGAAGCTCAACGTGTACGCGGAAGAAGCCGTGGTGAGCTGGGTTGCGATGCAGCTCGAACGTCCGGTGAAGTACGTCGAGACCCGCTCCGAGAGCTTCCAGGCGATGATCCACGGACGCGATCAGGTCGACGATCTCGAGATCGCGTGCACCAAGGACGGGACGATCACCGGCCTGCGGCTGCGGATCGTCGGCAACCTCGGCGCCTACCATCAGCTCCTCACGCCCGTCGTCCCGACGCTGACCCTGCTGATGGCGCCCGGCTGCTACCGCATCGAAAACATCAGCGCCGAAGTGATCGGCGTCTTCACCAACACGATGTCGACCGACGCCTACCGCGGCGCCGGCCGGCCCGAAGCGACGTTTTTCATCGAACGCGCGGTCGATCTCGTGGCGCAGCGGCTCGGCCTCGATCCGGCCGAGGTGCGGCGGAAGAACTTCATCGCGAACACCGCGTTCCCGCACACGACGTCGACCGGACTCACTTACGATTCCGGCGATTACGAGACGACGATGGACAAGGCGCTGGCGATCGTCGACTACGCCGGCTTGCGCGCGCAGCAGGCGGAACTCCGCAAGCAGGGACGGCTGATGGGGATCGGGCTCTCGACGTACGTCGAGGTGTGCGGGATGGGGCCGTCGGCGGCGATGCCCGCGGCCGGCTGGGATTCCGCGACGATCCGCGTCGAGCCGACCGGGAGCATCACCGTGCTCACCGGCGTCTCGCCACACGGCCAAGGGCAAGAGACGACGTTCGCGCAGATCGTCGCCGACGAACTCGGCGTTCCGATCGACACGATCAACGTGATCCACGGCGACACCGACAAGGTGCAGTACGGCGTGGGGACGTTCGGATCGCGCGGCACGGCCGTCGGCGGTGCCGCGCTCAAGCTCGCGATCGAGACGATCCAGGCGAAGGCGGTGAAGATCGCCGCGCACCAGTGGGAAGCGAACCCCGACGACGTCGAGTATCGCGACGGGAAGATCCAGGTGAAGGGCGACCCGTCGAAGTCGATGTCGACCGCAGAAGCGGGGTTCCTCGCGTTCATGGGCGACAAGCTCCCGCCCGGTCTCGAACCGGGACTCGATGCGACGCGCCGGTTCGAACCGCCCAATTTCGTCTTTCCGTTCGGGACGCACGTCTGCGTCGTCGAGGTCGATGCGAAGTCCGGCGAGGTGAAGGTCGTGAAATACCTCGCGGTCGACGACTGCGGACGTCTGCTCAATCCGATGATCGTCGAAGGGCAGGTCCACGGCGGGATCGCGCAAGGACTCTCGCAGGCGCTCTTCGAGGAAGTCATCTACGACGAGGGCGGGCAGCTGCTCACCGGCACGTTGATGGACTATGCGATCCCGCATGCCGAACAGGTGCCGCACTACGATCTCGACCACACCGTCACCGGGACGACCGTGAACCCGCTCGGGATCAAGGGCGTCGGCGAAGCCGGGACGATCGGCTCGACGCCGGCCGTCGTCAACGCGGTGATCGACGCGCTCGCGCCGTACGGTGTCGTGCACATCGACATGCCGCTGCGGCCGGAGAAGATCTGGACCGCGATCCACGCCGCGAAAACGAACGGGGCGGCCAACGGCGCCGCGAACGGAGCAGCGCGATGATCCCTGCAACCTTCGACTACCTGCGCGCGTCGTCGGTCGCCGACGCGATCCGGCTCCTGGGGGAACACGGCGACGACGCCAAACTGCTCGCCGGCGGCCACAGCCTCATCCCGATGATGAAGCTGCGTTTGGCAACGCCCGCGACGCTGATCGACATCACCGGGATCGGTGGGCTCGACGGGATCGCTGCCGACGGCGGCACGATCGCGATCGGCGCGCTGACGAAACATGCTGCGCTCGCATCGAGCAGCATGCTCCGGGCGCAGGCGCCGGTGCTCTGGGACGCCGCCAACGATCTCGGCGATCCGCAGGTGCGCAACCGCGGCACGATCGGCGGCGCATCGGCGCACGGCGATCCGTCGGCGGACTATCCGGCGGTCCTCCTCGCGCTCGACGCGACGTTAACGCTCGCCGACGCCAAGGGCGAACGCACGTTGCGCGCGCGCGAGTTCTTCCGCGGGATGTTCGACACGGCGCTCGACCCGCGCGAACTGCTCACGAAGATCGCGTTTGCCGCGGCGCCGAAGTCGGCATACGTGAAGTTCCACCACCCGGCGTCGCATTACGCGGTCGTCGGAGCCGCCGTCGCGCTGACAATGAACGGCGGGCGGATCGGCTCGGCGCGCGTCGCGATCACCGGGATCGGCGACGCCGCGTTCCGCGCCGAGGGCGTCGAACGCGCGCTCGCCGGCGTCGATCCCGGGGATGCGGCCGCAATCGAGGCCGCGTGCGCGAACGCCGCGCAGGGCGTCGAGGCGCGCTCCGATACGTTCGCGTCAGCGCACTACCGCAGCGCGATGGCCGACGTCTTCACCGCCCGCGCCGTCGCCAAAGCCGCCGCGAGGTAGGGTACGCCGTCACGCCGAGCCTCGCGTCACGCTGAGCTTGTCGAAGCGCGGCCCCGATCGGGCACGAAGGCGAAGACCTGCGTGCGTGAATTGCGGCGGCGCTTCGACAAGCTCAGCGTGACATGGACTCAGCCGAGTTTGCCGCTGTATTTTTCCAGCAGGGTCCAGGCGCTCGGGCCGAATTCTTCCTTCCAGCGGCTGTAGAACGGTCCGAGTTTCGCGCGGAACGACGACGGGTCGACCTTGTTGATCGTCAGCACCTCTTTCGCGAGCTTCTGCGCGAGGGAGTCGTTCATCGCTTCGACGTCGGCACGCTGCTGCTGCACGTATTTCTTGAAGCCCGCGAGCGCGATCTTCTGCAAGTCGGGCGGGATCTTGTTCCAGGAATCGGGGTTGCCGATCATCCAGAAGCCCGACCACATGTGATTCGTGAGGCTGAGGTATTTCTGCACTTCGAAGAGCCGTGACGTCTCGATCACCGTCAGAGGATTTTCCTGACCGTCGACGATCTTCGTCTGCAGGGAGGTGTAGACTTCGTTGAAGTTCATCGGCGTCGGCGCCGCGCCGAGCGACTTGAACAGGTCGGTCGGCAGCTTCGCCGCCGGAGTGCGGATCTTGAATCCGTCGAGATCGGCGACCGTCTGGATCGGCTTCGAACTCGACGTGACCTCGCGCATCCCGTTGAGGAACACGTGGTCGTACACAGAAGCCCTTTGCGGTGAGCTCTTTGCGCGCGTGCGCGCCGAGTTCGCCGTCGAAGGCCGCGAACGCGTCTTGTGAATCCTTGAACGCGAACCCGACGCCGAAGATCGCCGCCAATGGCACGACGTTGCCGAGCACGCCGCCGTCGGCCATCATGAAGTCGAGCGCGCCGGAGCGGATTTGGGCAAGCATCTGCGACGCGCCGCCGAGCTGGTTGTTGGGAAAGTCGCGGATCTCGAGCTTTCCGCCGCTGTCTTTGAGGATCTCGGCGAAGATCTGGTTCGCGCGCACGTTGGTCGGGTTGAGCGCCGCGTTGTCGGTGCCCATCTTGAGCGAGAACTGCGGCGCGGCGGACGCGCGGCGCGGGACGATCGCGATCGACGCGAAACCCGCCGCTGCGGTTGCGACGAAACGCCGTCGCGACACTCCGGATGCGGTCATGTGGGATGCCCTCCTTTCGATCCGTGGATCGAGTCAGTCGATGTGGGACCCGCCGTTGATGTCGAGGACCTCGCCGGTGATGTAACCGGCCCGCTCCGCGCACAGAAACGCGATTGCGAACGCGACGTCGTCGGCGGTGCCGAGACGGCCGATCGGGATCTCGGCGCGAAGCGTTGCGCGCTTCTCGTCGTCGAGCAGACCGCCGGTGATGTCGGTGTCGATGAGACGCGGCGTTACCGCGTTGCAGGTGATGGTGTGCGGCGCCATCTCACGCGCCGTCGCTTTGGTGAAGCCGAGGATCGCCGCTTTGGCGGCGGAGTAATGCGAACCGCCGAAAAGTCCCGCCGCCGCGCAACGCGCTCACCGACGAGAGGTTCACGATCCGGCCGTAGCGCGCGGGGATCATCGCGCGCAGCGCCGTCTGCGTCGCGATGAACGTGCCGTCGACGTGCACCGCGAACATCGCGCGCCATTCGGCGTCGCCGATCTCCATGAGCCGCGTCGGCTTCGAGTAACCGGCGTTGTTGACCAGCACGTCGACGCGCCCGAAGCGGGCGAGCACCGCGTCGAACGCGCGCTCGACCGCGGCGCGGTCGGTGACGTCGCAGGTCTGCGCGAACGCGCCGATCGCCCCCGCGCGCGCCCGCACCCCTGCCTCGTCGCGATCGAGCAGCGCAACCTCGAAACCGTCGGCTTTGAGCGTGCGTGCCGTTGCGGCGCCGATCCGCGCTCCGACCCGGCGCCGGTGATGACCGCGACGCGGCTCACGCGAGCGCGGTCCGAATCGTCTTGGCGATCCCCTCGCCGTCGAGCCCGTAGTTCTTGTAGAGATGCGTCGGCGGGCCGAGGATCGAGAACGCGTCCTGCATCCCGATCCGCGTCAGCCGCGTCGCCGTGCCGACTTCGGCCATTACCTCGGCGACGGCGCTCCCGAGACCGCCGATCACGTTGTGCTCCTCTGCCGTGAAGACGTGCCGCGTCTCGAGACACGCGCCGCGCACGGCGTCGGCATCGAGCGGCTTGAGCGAGTACGCGTCGACGACGCGCAGCGCAATCCCCTCGGCTTCGAGCAGCCTTGCCGCCTGGAGTGCGAAGTCAACGCAGATCCCGGTCGCGAACACCGTCGCGTCGGTGCCGTCGCGCAGGCGGTGGGAGCCGCCGATGCGGTACTCCGGGATCGGCGCGTCGTATACCGGCGTCTCGCGGCCGCGCCCGAGCCGGAAGTAGATCGGGCCCGGATGATCGACGGTCGCGACGAGCGCCTGGCGCAACGCCACCGCGTCGATCGGCGCGAGGATCGTGAGGTTGGCGAACGAGCGGATCGCGCCGATGTCTTCGGTCGCGTGATGCGAGCTGCCGTAGAATCCCATTGTGAGCCCCGAGTGCGTGCTCAGAAAACGCACCGGCAGCTTCGTGTAGCAGACGTCGAGCCGGATCTGATCGGCGGCGAGCAGCGCGAGAAAGCAGGCGTAGCCCGAGACGTACGGGAGCATCCCGGCGGACGCCATCCCGGCCGCCGCGCCGACCATGTTCCGTTCGGAGATTCCGAAGTTGTAGTAGCGCTCGGGGAACGCGCGGCCGAAATCGATCACGCGCGTCGGACGGCCGAGATCGGCCGTGAGCACGACGATGTCGTCGCGCCGGCGCGCGAGCTCGATCAGCACCTCGCCGGAGACGAGCTGTTTGGAGAGCGCGAGGCTCCCGACCATGTCCCACGAGCGCTCGTCGAACTCGGCGGTGACGGTCGACTCGAGCAGCGGACGCGTGTCGGCAGTCGTCATGCTTCCAGCTCCTTCATCGCGCGTTCGTAGTCGCGCGGCCCGAGGTATCCGAGATGCCATTGCCACGCGTGCTCCATGAAGGAGACGCCCTTGCCCGCGATCGTGTCGGCGAGCACGACGACCGGCTTGTCGTGCCAGCCGTTCAGCGCGTCGTCGAGCGCCGCGGTGACCGCCTGAAGATCGTGACCGTCGCGCAGGTGAACGACGTCCCAGCCGAACGCGCGGTATTTCGCGTCGAGCGGTTCCATGTCGAGGATCGCATCGCAGCGATCGTCCGACTCGACCTCATTGCGGTCGACGATCGCGACAAGGTTCGACAGTTTGCGATAGCCGGCCGAGGCGGCGGCCTCCCAGATCTGTCCTTCGCCCTGCTCGCCGTCGCCCAGCATGCAGACGACGCGCGCCGGCGACTTGCGCAGGCGCAGCGCCAGCGCCATCCCCACCGAGACCGAAAGATTGTGTCCGATCGAGCCCGATGAGAAATCCGCGCCCTTCACTTTGCGCATGTCGGGATGGTCGCCGAGGGGACTTCCGAGCCGCGTGTACGTGTCGAGATCGGACGCCGGAAAAAATCCGAGGTCCGCAAGGATCGGATACACCGCGATCGCTGCGTGGCCTTTGCCCATCGTGAACCGGTCGCGATCCGCCCACTGCGGCGCGTTCGGCCGCACGCGCAGCAGCTTGTAATAGAGCGCGACCAGGAGTTCCGCGATCGAAAACGCCGACCCGTAGTGACCGCTCCCCGCGATCTCCGTGAGCCGGACGACTTCCGTGCGGACCATGCGCGCTTTCTCGGCGAGCGTCGCGCGCTCGTCCGTCGAGAGCGATAATGTCGTCGTCGTCATGAGTTCCTCGTCTCGTGTTCGGCGTGGATGCTGGGAGCCGCGGACCAATAGGTCTTCTCGAACCAGCGCAGGTGGCGCAGCATGAGCTGCTCGGCTTCGTGGGGATCGGAACGCCGGATCGCGTCGGCGATCGCGCGATGGTCCTCGGCGTTGCGGGCCCGCGGCTCCGGCGCGACGACCGTGCGATCGCGGATGAGCCCCCACAGCGGCTGCCGCATCGCGGCGTGGACGTCTTCGAGCGTCCGAGCCGCGATCGCGTTGTGCGACGCGCGCGCGATCCCGGTGTGAAACCGCTCGTCGGCGTGCGGCGAGTAGGCGTCGCGCGCCGCGTCGGCGATCAGCGCGTCGGCGGCGGAGACGATCGCGTCGATCTCCGGCTTCGCGGCGCGCTTCGCGGCCAGGCCGGCCGCGAGCGGCTCCAGCGCGATGCGGACCTCGATGATCTCCTCGGGGCTGACCGCGGAGAAGACGGGCGCGACCTTCGGCGAGGTGAACGTGACGAAGACGCCGCCCCCGCGGCGGGCTTCGACGACGCCCATCAGCTCGAGCGCGGAGAGCGCCTCGCGCACGGGTGCCCGACTGACCCCGAATCGCTCGATGAGCACCCGCTCCGGCGGGAGGCGCTCGCCGATCCGGCACCGGCCCTCCTCGATGAGCCGGACGATCTCGCGGGCGATCAGGACGTAGAGCTTCTCCGAGCGGATCGCCCCGATCCCGGAGTGCTTGTCTACTTGTGGTACTTGTGACACTTGCCTGACAACTTTAGTCGCAGGTAGAGGAATTCTCTCGCGGATCAGCGCCGTTGATCCGGGATCGCTTCCGACTCCGGGCCGTCGAGCGGCAGCACGAGCGAGACCGCTTTGCCGGGATTCTTCTCGAGGGTCACCTTGCTCCGGTGCTCACCGGCTCGCTTTGCGAACGCGCCGGCGATCGGCGTCGCCGCTGCGTCGTAGACGTTGAGCGGGTCGAGTCCGAACAGCACTTCGACCGTGCGCAGGATCGACGTTTGGCTGTAGTGCGTTTGGTCGACGAAGCCGCGCCGGATGTGCGGTCCGATCGCGAGCGCGGGCTTGCGATGCGAGTCTACGTGGTCGCCGGTCCCTTGCGCGTCGTCGCAGGTGACCTCATCGTTCGCCAGCGTAGGCCGGAGAGTTTAGCGTGCGGTGAACGTTCGGCCGCCGAGCGCCCTTGACCGCGGAGCGGCTTCGTGATAGCGTCGCGGCAACAACTTTCTGCCGGCAACGGCGGTCCGTCCGTATGGGTTCGCGGGCTCCGGCCCGCCGCTCACGCGAAAGCCCTCGCCGACGCGAGGGCTTTTTTTGTCTGCCGCGCGTCGTATCGCGGCGACGTGATCGATGATGTCGAAGGGCCGCCCGCATCGCGACGGCGTAGCGGCTCCGCGGAACTCGCGAGGGGCCGCGTTCGAGGCGAGCGCGAACGAGGCTCGCCGCCCCATGGAACTCCTGCGCTTCTCCGGCCTCGCGCGTCACTACGGCGCGCACGAGGTCTTCAGCGATCTCGCCGGCGTCATGCGCGACGGCGACAAGATCGGCCTGGTCGGCCCCAACGGCGCCGGGAAATCGTCGCTCGTCCGACTGCTCGTCGGCCGCGACGAACCCGACGGCGGGACGATCGCGCGCGCCCGCGAGCGGCGCCTCGGTTATCTCGCGCAGGACGCCGCCGAGAGCGGGCCGGCGACGCTCCGCGCCGCGTTCGACGAAGCGCTTGCGCGCGGCGACGCCGCCGAGTGGGAGATGCGTGCGACGCTCAACCGGTTCGATTTCGCCGAAAGCGACCTCGACCGTCCGCTGCGCGAGTTCTCCGGCGGTCAGCGTACCCGCGCGCTGCTCGCGCGCACCCTGCTCGAATCGCCGGATTGGCTCGTCCTCGACGAGCCGACCAACCATCTCGATCTCGATACGGTGCGCTGGCTCGAAACATTCGTCGCGCGCGATCCGCGCGCGTTCGTCATCGTCTCGCACGATCGCTATTTTCTCGAGACCGTCGCCGGACGGATCTGGGAACTCGATCGCGGAGAACTCGCCGAGTACGACGTGGAGCCCGGGCGGGCGTACAGCGACTACCTCGAACAGCGCGAGACGCGTCGCGAACAGCAGCGGCGCGACTTCGAGGCGTTTCAGACCGAGCGCAAGCGCCAGAAAGCCGTCATCGACGAGCTCCGCACGCACGGCTCGCACAACTACAGCCACGTGCGCAGCCGCGAGAAGGCGTTCGCGAAGATGGGCGCGGTCGAGGCGCCGCGCAGCGAGAAGCGCGCGATCTCCGTCGCGCTGCGCGCGGCGCGACGCGCGACCGGCGGCCCCGCGGTCGACGTGCTCGGCGTTGCGAAGGCGTACGACCGTCCGCTGTTCTCGGGGCTCACGGCGCACTTCGTGCGCGGCGACCGCGTCGCGATCGTGGGGCCGAACGGCGCCGGGAAGTCGACGTTTCTGCGGATCATCAGCGGCGAGCTACAGCCCGATCGCGGCAGCGTTCGTTACGGGACGGGTCTGCGCACCGCGGCGTACTCGCAAAGTTCCGTCGACGATCTCCCGGCCGGACGGACTGCCGCCGAAGCCGTGATGCAGATGGGGGTCACCGACGAAGAAGCGCGCTCGCTGCTCGGACGGCTCAACCTCGGCGGCGATGCCGGCGACAAGCCGGTCGAGGCGTTCTCCGGCGGCGAGCGGCGGCGCATCATGCTGGCACGGCTGATGGCGCAGCGCGCCGACTGCCTCTTCCTCGACGAGCCGACGAACGATCTCGACATCCCGAGCCGCGAAGCGCTCGAAGACGTGCTCGCCTCGTACGAGGGTGCGCTCTTCGTGGTTTCGCACGACCGCTATCTGCTCAAACGGCTCGCGGAACGCGTCGTCGCCATCCGCGACGGCGCGGCGACGGTGTTCGACGGCGATTACGCGTCGTACGAACGCGCGCAGCATCAGGGGCGGGCCGGGACCGATGCACCGCGCGCGGCGGTTCCCGCGAAAGCGGAACCGGTCGAACTCGACCGCCGCGCGGCGCACGAGGCGAAGCTGGAACTGGGCCGACGCAAGCGCGCCGTCGCGGACGCTGAAAAGCGCGTCGCCGATCTCGACCGCAAGAAAGCAGAACTGGAGCTGGAATTCGCGGCCCCGGGCCTCTACGACGATCCCGACGAGGTCGTCCGCCTGCAGCGCGAGATGGACCGCGTCAACGCTGAAAGCGGCGCGGCGATGGAGGCCTGGGAACTCGCCGTCGAGTCGCTCGACGGCTTCACATCCTGCTGAGCCGGCGTGACCTGACACCGGAACCGTTGCGGGCGGGTTGAAGGCAGAACTGTGGTGGAGACGTTTCATCCGCTGGTCGCCGAGTGGTTTGCCGCCCGGCTCGGCGAGCCGACCGAACCGCAAGTCCACGGCTGGCCATTGATCCGCGCCGGCCGCGACGTGCTGATCTCGGCGCCGACCGGCTCGGGGAAGACCCTGGCGGCGTTCTCGATCTGCCTCGACGGCCTCGTCCGCCGCGCCGCCGCCGGCGAACTCCCCGACGAGACGCTGGTCGTTTACGTCTCGCCGCTCAAAGCGCTCACGAACGACGTCCGCAAGAATCTTGAATCGCCGCTGGCGGAACTGCTCGCGCTGGCCGCGCAGCGCGAGACCCCGCTGGCAAGGATCCGCACCGCGACGCGCACCGGGGACACGCCGCAAGCCGAACGCGCGCGCATGCTGCGCACGCCGCCGCATGTGCTCGTCACCACGCCGGAGTCGCTCTTCATCCTGCTCACGGCGGAAAAGTCGCGCGCACTCTTCGCGCACGTCGAAACCGTGATCGTCGACGAGATCCACGCGATGGCCGCGGACAAGCGCGGTTCCCACCTCGCGCTCACCCTCGCGCGCCTCGACGAGCTCGTCACCCGCGAAGGCGGCCGCGCACCGCAGCGCATCGGCCTCTCTGCGACGGTTCGCCCGCTCGAAACCGTTGCGCAATTCCTCAGCCCGAATCCCGAGATCGTCGACGTCGGTCATCGCCGCGCGATGACGCTGGCGGTCGAGGTGCCGCGCTACGAGCTCGGCCCGGTCGCGTCGACGGAGCTGTGGGCCGAAACCTACGACCGCATCGCCGACTTGGTGCGCGCGCATCGCACGACGCTGATCTTCGTGAGCACGCGCCGCATGAGCGAGCGGATCGCGTTTGCGCTCGCCTCGCGTCTGGGTGAAGGCGCCGTCCTCCCGCACCACGGCAGCCTCTCGCGCGAGCTGCGGTTCGACGCCGAGAACCGGTTGAAGAACGGCGAGCTGCGCGCGGTCGTCGCGACGGCCTCGCTCGAGCTCGGGATCGATATCGGATCGGTCGATCTCGTCGTGCAGATCGGCTCGCCGCGTGCGATCGCGGTCGCACTGCAGCGGGTCGGCCGGTCCGGGCATTGGGTCGGCGCGAAACCGGAAGGCCGCTTCTTCCCGACGACGCGCGACGAGCTGCTCGAATGCGCTGCGCTGGTTCGCGCGATCGGCAGCGGCGCGATGGACGCGCTGCGCATCCCCGATGCGCCGCTGGACATCCTCGCCCAGCAGATCGTCGCCGCCTGCGCCGCCGGCGAGTGGGAGGTCGACGCGCTCTTCGCCGCGGTGCGCCGCGCGTATCCGTACCGCTCGCTGACGCGTAAGGACTTCGACGACGTCGTGACCATGCTCGCCGACGGTCTGGCGACCTCGCGCGGACGCAGCGGCGCGTACCTCCACCTCGACCGCGTCAACGGGATCGTGCGCGCACGCCGCGGCGCGCGGATGGCGGCGATCACGTCGGGCGGCGCGATCCCCGAGACCGCCAACTACAACGTCGTCGTCGAACCCGACGGCCACGTCGTGGGAACCGTCGACGAAGACTTCGCCGTCGAGAGCATGGCCGGCGACATCTTTCTGCTCGGCACGACCTCGTGGCAGATCCGGCGCGTGGAGAGCGGCGTCGTGCGCGTTGTCGACGCGCAGGGCGCGCCGCCGTCGATCCCGTTCTGGAACGGCGAGTCGCCGGGCCGCACCCGCGAGCTCTCGCGTGAAGTCGCCGCCCTGCGCGAAGCGATCGACGAACGTGACGACGACGCCGCGATCGCGCTGCTCGAATCCGAGTGCGGCCTCGATCGCGCCGGCGCCGAGCAATGCGTCGCGTACCTGCGCGCCGGGCGGCTGATCCTGGGAACGGTGCCGACGCAGCGGACGCTGGTCGCCGAGCGATTCTTCGACGAAGCGGGTGGGATGCAGCTGATCCTGCACACGCCGTTCGGCGCGCGGATCAATCGCGCGTGGGGGCTGGCGCTGCGCAAGAAGTTCTGCCGCTCCTTCAACGTCGAACTGCAGGCGGCGGCGACCGACAACGGGATCTGCCTCTCGCTCACCGAGCAGCACGCGTTTCCGCTCGACGTCGTCTTCGAATACGTCAAGTCGGCCGGGGTCGAATACACGCTCACGCAGGCGCTGCTCGACGCGCCGATGTTCGGCGCACGGTGGCGCTGGAACGCGACGCGCGCGCTCGCGATCCTGCGCATGCGGGGCGGGAAGAAGGTCGCGCCGCAGCTGCAGCGGATGCGCGCCGAGGACCTGATGGCCGCGGTGTTTCCCGACCAAGTCGCGTGCGCGGAGAACTTGAGCGGTCCGATCTGCATCCCCGATCACGTCCTCGTCCGCGAGACGATCGATAACTGTCTGCACGAGGCGATGGATCTCGACGGGCTCACGGAGGTGCTGCAGGGGATCGAGAGCGGCGCGATCCGCACGGTCGCGGTCGACACGCCGGAGCCCTCGCCGTTCTGTCACGAGATCCTCAACGCGAACCCGTACGCATACCTCGACGATGCTCCGCTCGAGGAGCGGCGCGCGCGCGCCGTGACCCTGCGCCGCACGCTCCGCACCGATCCCGAAGCCGGTGCCGGGATTCTCGATCCCGCGGCGATCGCGGAGGTCGTCGAGTCGTCGCATCCGCTGGTGCGCGATGCCGACGAACTCCACGACGCGCTGGCGACGCTCGTAATCGTCCCGCCGAATCCGGAGTGGACCGGCTGGTACGACGAACTCGTCGCCCAGCGCCGCGCGACGACGCTCGATACCGGCGGCGCAGCGTTCTGGACCAGCGCCGAGCGGCTTGCCGTCGCGCGCCTCGCGTATCCCGACGCGGCGTGCGCGCCGGAGATCGCGGCGATCGCCGCGGCGCCGCTGCCTCCGACGCGTGAAGAGGCGTTCGCCGAGATCGTGCGCGGCTGGCTCGAGTCGAGCGGCCCGACCACGATTCCGGAGCTGTGCAGCCGGTTCGCCGTCGATGCCGCGGCGGTCGAAGCGGCGTTGCTGCGCATTGAATCCGAAGGCCAAGTGCTGCGCGGACGGTTCCGCGGCGGCGACGTCGAGGAGTGGTGCAATCGACGCGTGCTCGCGCGCATCCATCGCCTCACGCTGGGGATGCTGCGGCGCGAGATCGAGCCGGTCACCACCGCTGACTACGTGCGCTTCGTCCACCGCTGGCAGCACGTCGCGCCCGGATCGCGTCTGCACGGCGTCGACGGGACGATGCACGTGATCGTGCAGCTCGAAGGCTACGAGATCCCGGCGGCCGCGTGGGAGGCGTCGATCCTGCCGGCGCGCGTCGCGGGGTACAAGCGCGAGTACCTCGATCAGTTATGCTACGCCGGCGACGTGATGTGGGGAAGGCTCTCGCCGCATCCGGCGCTGGCGCCCGGCGAGTCGCCGGCGGAGCGGCGCCGCCGCATCCGGCCGACGAAGCTTGCGCCGATCGCGCTGTTCGCGCGCGAAGACGCCGAGTCGCTCGTCGTGCGCGACGCGCACGACGATGCGGCGCTCTCGCACGCCGCGCGCGAGGTGCTCGACGCGATCGCCAGGCGCGGCGCACCGTTCTTCGCCGACATCGTGCGCGAAACGAAACGGCTGCCGAGCGAAGTGGAAGAAGCGCTCTGGCAGCTCGTCGCCGCGGGGCTCGTCACCGCCGACGGATTCGATGCGCTGCGGTCGCTGATCGACGCGAAGCGCCGGCTCGGCGACAAAGGGCTGCGCGCGCGCCCGCGCTCCTCGAGCGGTCGCTGGACGCTGCTGTCCTCCGAAACGGAACGGATCGAGCCCGAGACGTTCGCGCGGCGCCTGCTCGCGCGGTGGGGCGTCGTGTTCCGCGACATCGTCAAGCGCGAGACGCTCGCGCCGCCGTGGCGCGAGGTCCTCGTCGCGCTGCGCCGGATGGAAGCGCGCGGCGAGATCCGCGGCGGCCGTTTCATCACCGGCTACGCCGGCGAACAGTTCGCGCTCCCCGACGCGATCGAAGCGCTCCGCGCCGCACGCCGCAGCGCGACCGACGCCGACGTCGTCGACGTCTCCGACTACGATCCGCTGAAGATCGCTGCCTCGCTCCTCCCCGGCGCCCCGCCCCGCCCCCTCGCCGTCGCATCACGCTGAACACGCTGTCACGCTGAGTTCAGGGTGACAATGTCGAGCCGGCTGCAGTGGACGCCTGAGATCACCGTATCCGCCGAGCTTGCGCGCGGACTCGTTGCGGCGCAGTTTCCCGCGCTCGCTCACGCACCGCTCGCGCCGTTCGGAAACGGCTGGGACAATACGGCGTTTCTCGTCGGCGACGTCGTCTTTCGCTTTCCTCGCCGCACGATCGCCGTGCCGCTGCTCGAACGCGAGATCGCGATCCTCCCGTTGCTCGCACCGTTGCTGCCGGCCGCGATCCCAGTCCCGAGCTACACGGGCGTCGCAAGTGACGCGTACCCTGGCCCTTCGCCGGGTATGACCGGATCGCCGGAACGACGCTGTGCCGCGCGAGCGTGACGGGCGCCGCGCTCCCCGCGCAGCTCGGCGCGTTTCTTCGCGCCTTGCACGCGATCGATCCGGGCTCGCCGATCGCTGCGCGGCTTCCGACCGATGCGATCGGCCGCCTCGATCACCGCAAGCGATTCCCCATGGCCGTCGAGCGGCTGCGCAGCCTGCACGACACGGGACGGATCGACGATCCCGCACCGCTGATCGCGTCGCTTGCGTCGATTGCGCCGCAGCCGGGCGAAGGCGCGCTGCACGTCGTTCACGGCGATCTCTACGCGCGACACCTCGTCGTCGACGACGGCGGGGCGCTGCGCGGGGTGATCGATTGGGGGGATCTGCACCTCGGCGATCCTGCTCTCGATCTCGCCGCCGCCGAGATGCTCTTCGAGCCCGCACAACGCGCCGAGTTCGACATCGGGTACGGGTCTGTCGATGCGCGCTCGCGCGAACGCGCGCGCTGGCGCGGGATCTATCACGCGGCGATGACGGCCGACTACGGGCTGCGCATCGACGACGAGCCGCTCGCCGCGGCGAGCCTCGCGGCGCTCCGGCGGCTGCGTCGCTTGCCGGTGTGATTGCGGCGGCCCTTCGACGAGTTCAGGGTGACGGGGTAGGATGGGAACCCGCGCGGCGGACGCGAACGCGTGCGCCGATGCATACCGTGCGGCTCGGCCGAACCGGCCTGAAGATCTCCGAGATTTGCCTGGGCACGATGACCTTCGGCCTGCAGACCGATCGCGAGGAAGCGTTCGGGATCATGGACGTCGCCGCCGAGGCCGGGATCGATTTCATCGACGTCGCCGACGTCTACCCCGTCGGCGGGACGCTGGAGACGGTCGGCCGCACGGAAGAGATCGTCGGCGCGTGGCTGGCGGGGAAGCGCGACCGTTTCGTCGTCGCGACCAAGGCGTACAACCCGATGGGCCCCGGCCCCAACGATACCGGCCTCTCGCGACGGCACGTCATCGCCGCCTGCGACGCGTCGCTGCGGCGCCTGCAGACCGACTACATCGACCTCTACTACACCCACCGCTGGGACGCGCAGACGCCGATCGACGAGACGCTCGGCGCGCTCGACGACCTGCGCCGCGCCGGGAAGATCCGCTACGCCGGGTGCAGCAACATCGCGGCTTGGCAGATGATGGAGGCGCTGTGGACCGCCGACCGCGCCGGAACGGTGCGCTACGATGCCGTCCAGCCGCGCTACAACCTGCTCTACCGCGCGATCGAGAACGAACTGCTTCCCGCCGCGCGCGAGTACGGCGTCGGCAGCGTCGTCTTCAACCCGCTCGCCGGCGGGATGCTCACCGGCAAGTACAAGCGCGGCGAAGCGCCGCGCCAAGGGACGCGCTTCGCACTCGGCACCGCCGCCGCGCTCTATCAGGCGCGCTACTGGCAGGACGAGCAGATCGACGTGGTCACGCGGCTCGCCGCCGACCTGGCGTCGCGGGGCAAATCGATCACGCACGTCGCGCTCAAGTGGGTCCTCGAGCAGCCCTACGTGACCGCCGCGATCGTCGGTGCCAGCAGGGCCGAGCAACTGCGCGATTCGCTGCGCGCGCTCGACCTGACGCTCGACGAGCGCGACCGCCGCGCCTGCGACGACGCCTGGTACGCGCTCCCGCGGCGCCGTCCCGAGGACGAACGCTGAACGGCGGCCGACCGTGACCTGGCTGCACGTCGCCGCGGGCGCGTTCGTCCTGGCGATCACGCCGGCGGCGCTCTTCGTCCCGCTCGGCGGCCGCTGGCATCGCCGCATCGGCGCGGCGTTCGCGATCGCGATGGGGATCGTGCTCATCAGTGCGCTCTTCATGTGGCAGCCGAAGGGTCACGTCTTTCTCTTCGCGCTCGTGTTCGTCAGCGCGTACCTGATCTACAACGGCGTGCGCGTCGTCGAACGCCGCCGGCGCCGTGCGCGCGATCCGCTCGACGACGGCGTCGACGCCGCCTCCGCGGCCGTCGCTGCGCTCAGCGGCGTGTGGCTGTTCGGGCTCGCTGCGACCGCCGCGACCGACGAGATGCGCAGCCTCGTTCCGGTGCTCTACGGCTTGGGTGCGATCGCGATCGCGTTCGCGCTCAATGACGTGCACGGCCTGATCCGCGGGCGTCGCCAGCGCATCGGCTGGCTGCTCGCGCACCTCAGCGCGATGCTCTCCGCCTACGTGTCGGGCGTGACGGCGTTCGTCGTCATCAACGCGCACCACGTCCCGATGCTGCTGCGCTGGAGCGTTCCGATCGGCCTGGGGACGCTGGTGATCACCGCGTACTCGATCCGCTACCGGCTCGCGGCCGCGAAGGCGAACCGGCGCTACCGCGCGCGCGCGCCTTCGATCTCGGCGAGCGTCCCGGGCGAGATCCAGATCGACGTGGTGCGCTGATATTCGAGCACCCGGGCGATCGACTGCGCGAGCGGTGCTCCGAAGAAGCGTTCCACCAGCCAAAGCGCCAGATCGATCCCGTGGGTGACGCCGCCGGACGTCACGAGGTCGCCGTCGTCGACGACGTGGGCGTCGACGATCGTGGCGCCGGTCGCCCGCAGATCGCCCATCGCGCCCCGGTGCGTCGTCGCCGGACGGTTTCCCAGCACGCCCGCAGCCGCGACGGCCATCGCACCGGTGCAGACCGACGCGATCGTCGCGCCCGCCCGATGCGCCTCCGCGATCAACCGCGGGAGCTCGCCCCGCGCGATCTCGCTGCGTACGCCGCGCGCGTCGCCGCTCACCCAGCCGCCCCCGGGGACGATCAGGATCTGGGGCGCATCGCCGAGCGGTCCGCCGGCGGAGAACGGCAGACCGTAGCCGCCGAGGATGTCGCGCTCGCCGCTGACCGACGCGATCCGTACCGAGATCCCCGGGCGCTGCTGCGCGGCGCGCGCGAAGACCTCGAACGGTCCAACCAGATCGAGTTCGTCGACGCCATCGAAGGCTAGGATGGCGATGGTCACGGGCGCCTGTCTGCGCTGGTGCGGAACGGTTGTCCTGGCACCTCCGGGCACAAAAAGGCCCGGGACGATGTCCCGGGCCTCGCTGCCGGTGGTGGGGCCGGCGGTTGGGTTAGCGGTAGGACTGGCGCTGCGAGAAGCAGTCGCGGCAGTAGACCGGCTTGTCGCCCCGCGGCTGGAACGGCACTTCGGCAACTTTGCCGCAGCCGCTGCAGGTCGCCTGGAACATCTCACGCGCCGGACGGCTGCCGCCGTATCCGCCGCCCGAGTAGGACGAGCCGCCTCCGCCGCCGCCGGATCCGGCGCGCTGGCTCTTGCGAGCGGCGCGGCAGTCGGGGCAACGGTTGGGCTTGTTCGTGAAGCCCTTCGCAGCAAAGAACTCTTGTTCTCCGGCCGAGAAGGTGAAGGGGGCATTGCAGTCGGTGCAATTCAGCTGTTCGTCAGTGTACATCGATGGATAGACTCCGGCGTCGGGGGTGTGAAGACGTGCGATGTACCTGCTCAGAAGAACGCGATGAGCGCCAGACCACGGGACATGACTCGTACTCTCAGCCGGACGAAAGACGCCTCGTGTTCGTCCGGCTCGACCACCATAACACATTCCGCGACAAAAGGGTGCAAACGCATCCCATGCCTGCGGAAGGGGGCGGTTCCTTGCTAGTGCTTCTCCTCCCTGTCGAAGAGGTAGTCCCAGGTGAAGCCGGCTGCGACGCCGACCATGCCGAATACGATTGCCGAGGTGATCATTCCGGTCCCTACGACCGGGCCCGCCGCCGAGGAGTTCCTTTGCAGGCGGCGCCGTGCGCGGCGGAGCGGAGCACCACGGCAGCCGGGCGGCGAATCCAACTGCCTCGGCGAACGCGTCCCAAGCACACGAACCATTCCACCCCATAGAAGGAGTCCGTATTCCCCCTCCGCGCCGACGGCGGGGCGGCGGCAAGAAACGCCGCGAGCCCCTGACCCCCGTCCAAAAAGAAGACACTCTGAGCCTGGTCGGCCGCGTCGTCGAGACGTTCCCCAGTTCGACGTTCAAAGTCGAATTGGAAAACGGTCACACGATCCTGGCGAGTCTGGCCGGTCGCCTGCGGCGATTCCGCATCCGCATCACGCCCGGTGACGACGTCGACGTCGAGCTCTCGCCGTACGATCTCACCCGCGGCCGCATCACCTATCGCCGTCAGGGCCGTAACGCCTAACACACCGCGTTTTCCCTGAACGGAACTTTTTCCGCATTGCGCGAACGTTCGTATTCCAAGATGCGAACGTCGCGCGCCTTGGTGCTGACCGTTCTGTTCGTCGTTGCGATCGGTGCGGCATGGTGGTTCACTCACCGTGCGTCCTCGACCGTGGGCGACACGATCACGGTGTATTACACGAAAGCCGACGGGACGACGCTCGCGCCGTGGCAGGTCACGCTTGGCCCGGCACGCGACCGGGCGAGCGTCGCATTCTATGCCGCGACCCAAACCGTCGCCGGACCGCCGTCGAATATCGAAGCGGTGCGCTTCCCGCCGGGAACGCGCGTGCGGGCCGTCGACGTTACCGATGCAATAGCGGACGTCGATCTCTCGCGCGAAGTCGCCGGTTCGTCGCCCGAAGGCAGTTTTGCCGAAGCGGCGGAGTTCAAAGCACTCGTGTGGACCCTCACGCAGCCTGCGCTCGGCGTCACGTCGGTGAAGGTGCGCGTGGACGGTGTTCGCGTCGCGACGCTTCCCGGAGGTCACCTGGAACTCGATGGCCCGCTCACGCGATCGTCGTTCTAGCCTTCCCGTCTTCGCAGCGCTGCTGCTGGCGGCGTTCGCCGCCTGCGCGCTGCCTGCGCGCGCCCAGGAACGCGCGCCGCTGCTGTGGTTTCAGGGAACGCGCCTCATCTTCGAACACGCCGTCGCGCAGAACGGCGATCTCGCCGTCGCTGCCCGCGATCCCGGGACGGTGCGCTTCCTCGAACGGCTCGGCGCGCACGTCTCGTACCAGCCGCAGCAGCGCTACGTCGTCGTCACCGCGCAGGATCGCCGCACGATCGTCTTTACGCTCGGCGATCCGTCGTATCTGATCGCCGGCGTGCGCGCGCGCGCGCCGTTTGCGCCGTTCGACGACAACGGCGATGCGGTGCTTCCGTTCTACGCGCTGGCCCGGGCGCTCTACGTCGAGCCGGTCGCCGACGCCGGCGGCGAGACGGTGCTGCAGCCGCGCATCGGCGCGCTCGACGTGCGCAGCGACGGCGGCCGCACGATCGTGACGGTGCGCGGCGCGATGCCGCTGCTGGCGACGACCAACGCCGACACGCCGGACCGCGTGCAGATCTCGTTCACCGGGCAGGGCGCGTCGGTCGCGCCCTCGCGCGGCGGCCCCGGCTCGCAGCTCGCCGGGATCGACGTCGCCGTGAACGGCTCGCCGCGCGTGCCGACGACGACGCTGACGCTCTCCGGCGCGCCCGGTACGACGCACCGCGTCGTCCCCGGCGCGTCGCCGACGACCTACGCGGTGGTCTTCGAAGGGGGCGCCGTCGCGCAGAACCCTGCGGTTCCGCCGCCGCCGTTCCCCGGTCCGGCGGACTCGCCGCCGCCGACGCCGCAGCCGGGGCCGACGATCGTCGCGCCGATCGTCGCCGGCCGCGCCACCGTCACCGATCTCACCATCGGTCCGGGGAGCGACGACACGCTCGCGGTGCGCGTCGCGCTCAGCGGCGCCGTGCGCTACGAATGGCATCGCCTGCTCGATCACCGCTGGTACGTCGATCTCGCCAATACGACGCTCAGCGGCCCCGGGCGCGACGAGCGGCCGTCGTTCGGGAGCGTCCAGTCGGTGCGCGTACGGCAGATCGGGACGACCGATGCACCCGCGGTCCGCATCGCGTTCACGATGACCGGCGATCAGCGCGTCGACGTGCAACCGTCCGATAACGGCCTCGCGATCGCGGTGGCGAACGCGCCGTCGCCGGATCTCGCGCGCACCGGGGTCGGCGCGACCGGCGGTCCGCCGGTGGCGCAGAGCGCGGCGACGCCGGATCCGGCTTCCAGCGACGCGCCGTGGAAGTTCGCGCCCGGCAACGGCTCGCGCATCATCGTGCTCGATCCCGGTCACGGCGGCTCGGACACGGGGACCGCGCACAACAACCTGGTCGAGAAGGACCTGACGCTCGACATCGCGCGCCGTCTGCGCGCGCTGCTGACCGCGCAGGGCTGGACGGTGCGGATGACGCGCGATTCGGACATCGACCCGGTCAGTCAGGACAATCTGAGCAAGATGCGCGCCGACGGACTGGCCAATCCCGACGACCGCGCGTATCTGCAGACGCGCTGCGACACCGCGAACAACGTGAACGCGCGGCTGTTCATCAGCATCCACATCAACAGCGCGCCGTTCGCCGGCGCGAAAGGGACGACGTTCTATTGGTACAAGCCGCAGGACGCCGCGTTCGCTCAGGCGCTCGAGCGCAGCGTGATCCCGCTCGCGGGGACGCAAGACGACGGCACGCGGCACGAGAACTTCTACGTGGTGCGTCACACGACGATGCCCTCGGTGCTGATCGAAACGGCGTTCGTCACCAATCCCGACGACGTCGCGCTGCTGCGTTCGCCGTCGTTCCTGCAGAACGTCGCCCAGGGGATCGCCAACGGGGTGAAAGCATACGCCGGCGCGCCGGGCGCACAGCCGCTGAGCCTGCGGCAGTGAGCGCGGCGTAGCGCGTGCTCGGGCTTTACGACTCCGGCCTCGGCGGCTTGACGGTTCTCGCGGCGCTGCGCGCGGCGGGGATCGATCAGGACGTCGTCTACTTCGCCGATCAGGCGCACGTGCCGTACGGAGACAAGACCGACGCGCAGATCCACGGCTATCTCGGCGAGAACCTCGCGCTGCTGCGCGATCACGGCGTCGACGCCGTCGTCACGGCGTGCAACACGAGCTGCGCCGTCGCGGGCAAGCTCGGCTGGCCGGCGACGACGCTGCCGGTGCTCGATCTCATCGCCACAGCCGGGGCGTCACTCGCGCAGACGCCGCACCGGCGGATCGCGGTCGTCGCGACGGCTGCGACGGTGCGCAGCGGCGCGTACGCGCGCGCGATCGCGGCCCACGCGCCGCACGTCGAGGTCGTCGAACGCGCAGCGCCGGCGCTGGTGCCGCTGGTCGAAGCCGGCGCCGCTGAGAGCGATGACGCACGCGCCGCCGTCTTCGCGGTCGCCGCGACGCTTCCGGAGGTCGACGCGATCGTCTACGGCTGCACCCACTACCCGCTGCTCGACCGCTGGTTCGCCGATGCGCTCGGCGCGGCCGTGATCCGAATCGATCCGGCGCAGGCGCAAGCGGAGGCCGCGCGCGCGCTCGTCGCGCGGCTCGGGCTCACACCGGGCGCGGGGACGACGACCTACTACACCAACGGCGATCCCGCGGCGTTCGATGCCGGCGTGCGGCGCCTCGGCGGCGGCGCCGGCCGCGTCCTCTCGCTCATCGCACCGTACGCGTCGCGCTGAGCCCTCAGCCGGACGCGTCCGTCGCGTGCGCGTTGCCGTTCGCATGCACCGCCGCGGCGTCGGCGGCCGTTTCCGGTGCGAAAGCGTCTCCGTTGGTCTCGCCGTCGTCGCCCGGCGCACCGCCGGCCGCGAGCGCGCGCAGCGCGTCGACGAACTGCTCGCGCAGCGGGATCCGCTCGTGCGGTTCGATCGTGCGGCCGAGCGCCGTGTTCAGCGCTTTCATCAGGCGCAGGTTCACGTCGGGCGGAAGGCGCCGCACGCGGTCCCACGTCTCGACGATCGTCGGGAGACGTTCCTCGATCGCCGGCGCGAGCGTCGCCGCGATCTCGGCGATCTGTTCGCCGGTTGCCGGCGGCGCGGCCGCGCGCTCCGTCGTCAGCGCGATCCACGGCGCGACCACACCTTCGGCCCATTCGTGACAGACGTCGGCTTCGAAGCGCAGCTTCTCCGACTGGGTGCGGTGGACATCGATCCCGAGCAGATGCAGACGCACGCCGAATGCCTGCGCCGTCTGCACGCCGACGAGGATGTCTTCGTCGCCCGAGACCAGGATCGCGGCGTCGATCGCGCGATTGCGCGCTAGCTCGGAGAGATCGTGGACGATCAGCGCGTCGACGCCTTTCTGCTCGCCGTAGGCGTTGACGGTCCCCAGCCGCAGCTTCACGTCGCTGGTCGCCGCGACGCGCGCCTGTTCCGCCGTCCGGCCCGCCAGCGGCGCGCCGTCGTACCAGTAGATGCGGATCAGGCGCGCGCCGCCGCCGTCGAGCGCGGCGACCTCGCGCTTGAGTTCGCGCACGACCGCCTCGACGTTGAGGCTGAGGCGGATCCGCGGATGGTTCGTGCCGTAGCGCGCCGCGCAGGCGAGCGCGTAGAGATAGACGGCATCGACGAAAACCGCAACGTTCATCAGGTGTTTCCTAGCGCGCCGCGCGCGCGGTCAAACGACGTGAAAAAAGCGAAAGAACACTAACGTCGTCACCAGCGCGAGCAGCGTGCCGGCCACCACTTGGAGGACGGTGTGCGCGCGCAGGTACACCCGGGACCAGCCGACGATCGGGATGAGGGCGTAGAACGGAGCAGGCTTTTCGCCGTAGAGCACGGTGAGCGCGACCAGGGGAGCGGTGATCCCCAGAGCGTGCGTCGAGATCTTCCAGTACCGCGTGATCCATTGGACGACCAGCGCGCTCGCCGCGTAGCCGGCCATCGAAGCCGTCATAATGACCGGCGCGCGGATGAGCCACAGATCGAGCGCCCCTGCCGCGTAGAAGATCACGAACGCGATGAAGACGCGCTCGCGTTCCTCGCGGATCGACATGTCGAGATCGGAGATCCGGTCGGTCGCGTAGAGGTAGAAGATGAACAACATCGGCCCGATCGAGGTGAAGAACGCGCTGTTGAAGAGCAGCACCCAGAAATCGGTCGGGCCGTTCGAGCGCGCCCCGGCGAGGATCACGAAGAGCGCGAGCGAGGTGAGAAACGGGTTGCAGACCGTGGAGAAGATCCGGGCGACGTCGGTCCAGACACGCTTGCGGACGCGGATCGGGGTAGGGGCCTGCACGGGGACGGGCCTTCGGCTGCTGTCGTCGAACACCCCCGGATGATCCTGGAACGCATCGCCTCGCCGGCCGACGTGAAGCGGCTGCCGCGTCCCGAGCTCGATCAGCTCGCACGCGAGATACGCGAGACGCTGATCCGCGTGTGCGCCGCCAACGGCGGCCATCTGGCGCCGAACCTGGGCGTCGTCGAGCTGACGTTGGCGCTGCACCGCGTGCTCGAACTCCCGCGCGACGTCGTGGTCTGGGACGTGAGCCACCAGAGCTACGTGCACAAGCTGCTGACGGGCCGCGCCGGCCGCTTCGAGACCCTGCGTCAGGCCGGCGGGATCAGCGGCTTCGCGATGCGCACCGAATCCGAGTACGACCAGTTCGGCGCAGGTCACGCGTCGACGGCGATCTCGGCGGCGCTCGGAATGGCAACCGCGCGCGATCTCAAAGGCGGCAGCGAGACCGTCGTCGCGGTGATCGGTGACGGCGCGATGACCGGCGGCCTCGCCTACGAGGCGATCAACAACGCCGGGCTGCTCAAATCCAACTTCATCGTCATCCTCAACGACAACGAGATGTCGATCGCGCCCAACGTCGGCTCGATCGCCTCCTATCTGGGCGTCCTGCGCTCGAAGCCGTTCTTCACCTGGGGCCGCGAGGTCACCAAAGGCGTGCTCGACCACGTCCCGCTCGGCGGGACGGCGCGCAAGGCGCTCTCCACCGCCGAACTCGCCGCGATGCGCTTCGTCTCGCCCGAGCACAAGGCGCCGGTGATCTTCGAGGAGATGGGCTTCCGCTACATCGGTCCGGTCGACGGTCACGATCTCGACACGCTGATCGACGTCATCTCCAACGCGCGGAAGATCGGCGGTCCGGTGCTGCTGCACGTGAAGACCGTCAAAGGGAAAGGTTACGACATCGCGGAGGGCGACAGCCGCACCTTCCACGGCGTCGGCCCCGGCGTCTACCACCCCGACGAAGGGAAGCTCGAGAAGAAGGCCGCGCGCATCACCTTTGCGCAGGCGTTCGCCGACGCGCTGATCGCCGCGGCGCAGCGCGATCCGCGCGTCATCGGGATCACCGCCGCGATGCCCGACGGGACGGGACTCGCGAAGTTCGCCAAGGCGTTCCCGTCGCGCTACTTCGACGTCGGGATCGCCGAGGCGCACGCGGTCTGTTTCGGCGCCGGCGCCTCGACGCGCGGGATCCGCCCGGTCGCCGCGATCTATTCGACGTTCCTGCAGCGCGCGTACGACCAGATCGTCCACGACGTCGCGATCCAGCAGCTCCCGGTCGTCTTCGCGATGGACCGCGCGGGATTCGTCGGCGACGACGGTCCGACGCACATGGGCCTCTACGACGTCGCGTACCTGCGCACGCTCCCCGGGATCACGATCATGGCGCCGCGCAACGAATACGAGGTCGGCCCGATGCTCGATCTCGCGCTGACCCTCGACGGACCGGCCGCGATCCGCTACCCGCGCGGGTCGACCAGCGGCAAGCACGACGAGCCGCTCGCGCCGCTGGTGCTCGGACGCGCCGAGGTCCTGCGCGAAGGGAGCGACGTCGCGATCCTTGCGCTGGGGAACACCGTCGACGTCGCCCTCGACGCCTACGAACTCCTCGACGCCGACGGCGTGCGGCCGACGGTGGTGAACGCGCGCTTCGTCGCGCCGCTCGACGAGACGCTGCTCATCGAGCTCGCGGAGACGCATCACCGCTTCATCACGCTCGAAGAGCACAGTCTCGCCGGCGGCTTCGGCTCGGCGGTCGTCGAGTTTCTGAGCGACCGCGGGATCGTTGCGGCGGTCGAACGGATCGGGGTCCCCAACGTGCTCGTCCAGCATGCGAGCCAAGCCGCGCAGCGCGCGCAGGTCGGGCTCTCCGCGGAGAACGTCGCCGCTCGGGTCCGCACGCTGACCCCGTCCCAGACCGCGTAGAACAGGGATTTTCGCGGACCGGCGCCAAGCCCCGGCGGTTCTTTTGAAGGAGTCCCTCGTATCGTGCTTCCCGCGCTGCTAGCCGCCGCGACGACAGCGGCGCCCGCCGCCGCCGACGTCGCGGCCCACGCCTCGGCCGCCCCCGCCGCCCGGGCGACGACGCTCCCGGTCTCGCTGCCGCCGCAGGTCTTCGACACCACGCCGCACTCGTGGCTGGCGAGCCACGCCGGCTGGCTGACGCACACGCTGGCGGCGTTCTTCGTCATCTTCGGCGTCCTGCTGGTCGTGCTGCTGGCGATCCAGACGACCAAACAGGAAGGCTTGAGCGGCACGCTCGGCGGCCGGGTCGAGTCGTCGACGCGGCGCCTCGGACTCGATCAGCAGATCGCCCGCGTCACGCAGTTCGTCGCCGTCGCGTTCGTCGTCGTCGCGACGATCGTCTCACTGACCGGGATTTAGCACTTGGCTCTGCTCGAGGTCCACGACCTCAAGACGACGTTCAAGACCGAAGACGGCACCGTCGCTGCCGTGAACGGGCTCTCGTTCTCCGTCGAACCGGGCTCCACGCTCGGGATCGTCGGCGAATCGGGCTCCGGCAAATCGGTCACCTCGCTCTCGATCATGCGTCTGATCGCCTCGAACGGGCGGATCGAGCGCGGCCGCGTCCTCTTCAAAGGCGAGGACCTGCTGACGAAGAGCGAAGCCGAGATGCGCAAGATCCGCGGCCGCGACATCGCGATGATCTTTCAGGATCCGATGACGTCGCTCAACCCCGTGCTCACCATCGGGGAACAGATCGCGGAAGCGACGCGCCTGCACCTGGGACTTTCGAAGAAAGACGCGCTCGACAAAGCGGTCGAGATGCTCCGTCTGGTGCGCATCCCCGCCGCCGAGAAGCGGCTGCGCGACTACCCGCATCAGTTCTCGGGCGGGATGCGTCAGCGGGTGATGATCGCGATGGCGCTCTCGTGCGATCCCGCCGTCTTGATCGCCGACGAGCCGACGACAGCGCTCGACGTGACGATTCAGGCTCAGATCATCGAACTGATGAACATGATGCAGGAGCGCCTGGGATCGGCGATCATCCTCATCACGCACGATCTGGGCGTCGTCGCCGAGACGTGCGCGAACGTTGCTGGTGATGTACGGCGGCAACATGGTCGAGTACGGCACCGCAACGGAGATCTTCGAGCAGCCGAAGATGCCGTACACGATGGGGCTCTTGGAGTCGCTGCCGCGCCTCGATCAAGCGGGATCGCGCCTGATCCCGATCGACGGTCAGCCGCCGAACCTGTTGCGCATGCCGCCGGGCTGCGCGTTCGCGCCGCGCTGCCGCTACCGGATGCCGATCTGCGACCGCCCGGTCCCGCTCTACGACTTCGGCGGCGGCCACGTTGCGCGGTGCTTCCTCTACGAAAAGAGCGCGGAAGGACAGAAACCGATCCCCGCCGAGAACGCGCCGATGATCCCCGACTCGGCGGTCGCGGCCTCCGAGACGATCGCATGACCGCTGCGACCAACGGCGCCGGCGCGAACCGCGACCTCGTCGTCGTCCGCGATCTGCACAAGTACTTCCCGATCACGGCCGGGATTCTCCAGCGCCACGTCGCGGACGTGAAGGCCGTCGACGGCATCGATTTCGAGATCCGCAGCGGCGAGACGCTCGGGCTCGTCGGCGAGTCCGGATCCGGGAAGACCACCGCCGGGCGCGTGATCCTGCGCCTCGCCGACGCGACGAGCGGGAGCGTGACGTTCGACGGCCGGGAACTCGTCGGCTTGACGCGTGCGGAACTGCGCCCGCTGCGCAAAGAGATGCAGATCATCTTCCAGGACCCGTACGCGTCGCTGAACCCGCGCATGACCGTCGGTTCGATCGTCCGCGAACCGCTCGAGATCCACAACATCGCGAAGGGGAAAGACGCCGACGATCGGGTCCAGGAGCTGCTGCGGCTCGTCGGGCTGCAGCCGCAGCACGCGAACCGCTACCCCCATGAGTTCTCCGGCGGGCAGCGCCAGCGCATCGGCGTCGCGCGCGCGCTCGCGGTCGATCCGAAGTTCATCGTCGCCGACGAGCCGGTCTCGGCGCTCGACGTCTCGATTCAGGCGCAGGTGATCAACCTGCTCCAGGATCTGCAGCAGAAGCTGGGGCTAACGTACCTCTTCATCGCTCACGATCTCTCAGTCGTACGCCACATCTCCAACCGGGTCGCGGTGATGTACGTCGGCAAGATCGTCGAACTCGCCGACCGTGACCAGCTCTACGACAACCCGCTGCACCCGTACACGCAGGCGCTGCTCTCGGCGATCCCGATCCCCGATCCCGACGTCGAGCGTCGCCGCAAGCGGATCATTCTCACCGGCGACATCCCCTCGCCGGTGAATCCGCCGTCCGGTTGCCGATTCCACACCCGCTGTCCGGTCGCGTTCGATCGCTGCACGACCGAGATCCCGGCATTCAAAGAGTACGAGACCGGTCACCGCGCGGCGTGTCACTGGGTCGAGCAACACGGCGGGAAAGCACCGGACATCACCGCCGGACCGGCGGTCCTCAAGTAGAGAAAAGAGACGGGGAGCGATGCGGACATCGCTCCCCGTCTGCTCTTCGAGAAGATGCTGCTTACGCGGCTTTCTTCTTGCGTCCGCCGGCCTTCTTGCGAGCGCCGCCGGTTTTCTTCTTGCGTCCGCCGGCGGCTTTCTTGCGGGTTCCGGCGGCTTTCTTCTTGCGTCCGCCGGCGGCTTTCTTGCGGGTTCCGGCGGCTTTCTTTTTGCGTCCGCCGGCCTTCTTGCGAGCGCCGGTGGCTTTCTTCCGCGTTCCCGCGGCTTTCTTGCGAGTGGCCTTCTTGCGGGTGCCGCCGGCCTTCTTGGCGGCCTTCTTGCGTCCGCCGGTTGCGGCTTTCTTGCGGCCGGCGGTCTTTTTGCGGCCGCCGGCGGCCTTCTTACGGCCGGCGGTTTTCTTGCGAGCGGCGCTCTTCTTGCGACCGCGACGCGGCGCGGGTGCCGCGTCTGCCGACGCCTCGCCGTTCATCATTTCCGAGTCCATTCAACCTCCTCGTCCGCGCGGACGGAGTGTCGTAACGGTGTGAGCGTCGACTTCGGTGTCGACGCATTTAGTCGCAGAATACAATCATTTGCGTTTTCGCGCAACTCTTTGGTCAAAATGACGGTTACCTGCGCCCGCCCGCGAGGACGTTGGTGCGGCTTGACGTCCGGGTTTATACTGTGGCCCGAAGCTCGTTGCGGCGAGCTCGCACCCTCGGGAGACCCTCCGTGGCGAAGCCGCTGATCATCGTCGAGTCGCCGACGAAAGCAAAAACCATCAAGAAATTCTTACCGCCGCGTTACGTTGTAAAGGCGTCGGTCGGGCACGTCCGCGACTTGCCGAAGTCGACGCTGGGCGTCGACGTCCTCAACGATTTCTCGCCGCGGTACCTGACTATCAAAGGAAAGGGCGACGTCATCAAGGACCTCAAGGCCGCCGTCAAATCGGCGTCCGGCCAGGTCTATCTCGCGACCGACCCCGATCGCGAAGGCGAGGCGATCGCGTGGCATCTCGCCGAGCTGCTCAAACTCCAAGACCCGATGCGGATCGAGCTCCACGAGATCACCAAGGACGCGGCGCTCGCGGCGATCAAGGACCCGCACCCCATCGACATGCCGCGCGTCAACGCGCAGCAGGCCCGGCGCATCCTCGACCGCCTCGTCGGCTACAAGATCTCGCCGCTGTTGTGGGCGAAAGTCCGCGGCGGCCTCTCGGCGGGGCGCGTGCAATCCGTCGCGGTCCGGCTCATCGTCGATCGCGAACGCGAGATCCGCGCGTTCGTTCCGCGCGAGTATTGGTCGATCACCGCTCAGCTCGCGGCGCACGAATCGCCGATCGTCTTCGGCGCCGACCTGCATCAGATCGACGGCCAGAAGGCCGAGATCGTCAACGGCGAGCAGGCCGAAGCGATCATGGCCGCGCTCGATGGCGCCGCGTTTCGCGTCGCGTCGGTCAAGACGCGCGAGACCAAGCGGAATCCGGCGGCGCCGTTCACCACCTCGACGCTCCAGCAGGAGGCGTCACGGAAGCTGAAGTTCCGCGTGCGCAAGACGATGCAGATCGCGCAGGCGCTGTACGAAGGCGTCGATCTGGGCGGATCCGAGGGGACGCAGGGGCTCATCACCTACATGCGCACCGACTCGACGCGCATCGCCGACTCCGCGCGGGAAGCGGCGCGCGAGTTCGTCGTCGCCCGCTTCGGCGAGAGCTTCTACGGCGGCGGACGCCAGTTCAAGATCAAAGAGGGCGCCCAGGACGCGCACGAAGCGATCCGTCCGACCGCCGCGATGCGCACCCCCGACTCGCTCGCCGGCGTCCTCAAGCGCGACGAACTGCGGCTCTATCAGCTGATCTGGGAGCGCTTCATCGCCTCCCAGATGGCGCCCGCCGTGTTCGATCAGACGACCGTCGATATCGCGGCCGCGCAGCGGTTCACGTTCCGCGCCACCGGGAGCGTCCTCAGGTTCGCCGGCTACACCGCGGTGTACGAGGAAGGGACCGACGATGCGGCGGCCCCGGCCGACGGCGCCCCGGCACAGAACGGAAAGGCCGCGAAGAAGCAGCCGATCCTGCCGAAGCTCAGCGAGTCCGAAGACCTCGACGTGAAGTCGATCGAGCCCAAGCAGCACTTCACCGAACCGCCGCCGCGCTTCACCGAAGCGACGCTGGTGCGCGCGCTCGAGGAGAACGGGATCGGGCGTCCGTCGACATACAGCGCGATCGTCGAGACGATCCAGGCGCGCGGATACGTCGAGCAGGTCGAACGCCGCTTCCATCCCACCGAGATCGGCGAGTCGGTGAACGATCTGCTCGCCGAACACTTCAAGGACATCGTCGATCTCAAATTCACCGCGTCGATGGAAGCGAAGCTCGACGAATTGGCGGAGGCCGGCGGCGACTGGGAATCGACGGCGCGCGTCCTCGCGGACTTCTACGGCCCGTTCTCGCTCGAGCTCGAAGAGGCTGAGCGGAAGCTCCCGAAGTTCGAACAGCGCGACGAGCCGACCGACGAGGTGTGCGTGAACTGCGGGAAGCCGATGGTGATCAAGACCGGGCGCTTCGGGAAGTTCATGTCGTGCACGGGCTATCCCGAGTGCAAAACGACCAAACCGATCCTCAAAGACTCGGGCGCGATTTGCCCCAAGGACGGCGGGATGATCGCCGAACGCAAGTCGCGCAAGGGCCGAACGTTCTTCGGCTGCGCCAACTACCCGGCGTGCGACTTCGTGTCGTGGGACCGGGTCGCGAAGGAGCGCTGCGCGGTCTGCGGCGACTACGTCACCGAGAAGCCGAAACGCGGCGGTGCCGTCACGTACATCTGCCACACGGATCGCACCCACGCAACCGGCCTCGGGACCGCCGACGACGCCGACGAGGCGGAGGCCGAGACGGCGCCGGCATGATGCGGCGCGCGTTCGGAGTGCAGCGTGGCTGATCCCGACGTCGTCGTCATCGGCGGCGGTCTGGCGGGCAGCGAGGCCGCCTGGCAGGCCGCGCGCCGCGGTGTGAACGTAACCTTGTACGAGATGCGTCCGCACAAGTCGGGTCCGGCGCACCACACCGGGATGCTCGCGGAACTGGTCTGTTCGAACTCGATGCGCGGCGCTGCGCTCGAGAACGCGGTCGGCCTGCTCAAGGAAGAACTGGCGCGGCTCGACTCGCTGATCGTGACGTCGGCGCGCGCGGCGGCGGTGCCGGCGGGCGGCGCGCTGGCGGTCGAACGCGAGCGGTTCGGCGCGCTGGTCGAGTCGCGGCTGCGCGCGCTCCCCAACCTCACGATCGCGCGCGAAGAGGTCGCGGCGATCCCGTCCGGCGCGCTCGCGATCGTCGCCTGCGGTCCGCTTCCCTCCGAGCCGCTAGCGGCGACGATCGACGCGCTCGTCGGCGGGAGGCTGCACTACTACGACGCGGCGGCGCCGATCGTCGCGCTCGACTCGCTCGACCTCGAGGCGATGTACCGCAAGTCGCGTTACGACAAGGGCGACGGCGACGACTACCTCAACATCCCGCTCGACCGCGAGACCTACCTGCAGTTCGTCGCCGACCTGCGGACGCTGCCGAAACACGAGCCCAAAGGGTTCGAACGCGACGCCGCGAGCGGCGACGTGCCGTACTTCGAAGGCTGCCTGCCGATCGAGGAACTCGCGGCGCGCGGCGACGACACGCTGCGCTTCGGTCCGCTCAAACCGGTCGGGCTGCGCGATCCGCGGACCGGCAAAGCGCCCTACGCCGTCGTGCAGCTGCGCAAGGAGAACGCCGACGGCACCGCACTCAACCTGGTCGGATTCCAAACGCGGCTGACGTGGCCGGCGCAGAAAGAAGCGTTCGGCAAACTCCCCGGCCTCGCCGGCGCCGAGTGGCTGCGCTTGGGCGTGATGCATCGCAACACGTTCATCGACAGCCCGCGGCTGCTGACCGCCGACCTGCGGTTGCGGACGGATCCGCGCATCTTCTTCGCCGGACAGATCACCGGCGCGGAAGGCTACGTCGAGGCGGCGGCATGCGGTGCGATCGCCGGGATCGCCGCGGCGCGCGACCTGCTCGGCGACGCGCCGGTCGCGGTTCCCGCCGAGACGGCGCTCGGGGCGGTGATCGCGCACCTGCAGAACACCGAGAGCCCCGATTTCCAGCCCGCGAACGTGACGTGGACGTTCTTCTCGCCGCTCGACGAAACGATCCGCGACAAACGTCTGCGCCGCGGCAGGCTCGCCGAACGCGCGCTCGCTCGCCTCGACGCGTTCGCCGCCGAAGTCGCTCCGCGCAACCCGGCGCTCGTAGCGCACTGAGCAGGGCTGGGCTTCGACGAGCTCAGCGCGACATGCAACCATGCGGGCGGGGGCGTGGTAGAGGCTCCAGATGCGTATTCGATCGACGACGATCTGCGCCGTCCGGCGGGACGGGAAGATCGCGATGGCGGGCGACGGTCAAGTCACCGTCGACAAGACCGTGATGAAGCACGGGGCGCGCAAGGTGCGTGCGATCGCCGACGGCAAGGTGCTCGCCGGTTTCGCCGGGAGCGCGGCCGACGGGATCACGCTGCTCGAGAAGTTCGAAGGGAAGATGAGCGCGTACAAAGACAACGTCGTGCGCGCCGCGGTCGAGCTGGCAAAAGACTGGCGTCAGGATCGCGCGCTTCGCCGGCTCGAAGCGCTGCTGATCGTGGGGACGCCCGAGCACCTCTTCGTGCTGAGCGGTACCGGCGACGTGATCGAGCCCGACGAAGGCGTCGCGGCGATCGGGAGCGGCGGGCCGTACGCGCAGGCAGCGGCGATGGCGCTGCTCGGACACTCGTCGCTCGATGCGGCGGCGATCGCGCAGGAAGCGTTGCGGATCGCGGGGCGCATCGACATCTACACCAACGACAACGTCGAAGTGCTCTCGCTCTGATCGGTTCACCGCCCATGCACGACAACCCGCAAGAACTCACGCCGCGCCAGATCGTCTCCGAACTCGACCGCTACATCGTCGGCCAAGCCGACGCGAAGCGCGCGGTTGCGGTGGCGATGCGCAACCGCTATCGCCGCGAGCGGCTCCCCGAGAGCGTCCGCAAAGAGGTCGCGCCGAAAAACATCCTGATGATCGGGCCGACCGGCGTCGGCAAGACGGAGATCGCGCGGCGGCTCGCCTCGCTCGCCGGCGCGCCGTTCATCAAGGTCGAGGCGACGAAGTACACCGAGGTCGGCTACGTCGGGCGTGACGTCGAGTCGATGGTGCGCGATCTCGCCGAGGCGGCGGTGCGGATGGTCTCCGACGAACGCCGCGCCGACGTTCGCGACGCCGCCGACGCCGCCGCGGTCGAGCGCGTCGTCGACGTCCTCCATCCCGAGACCGTCGTCGCGACGCCGCCGCAGGCGAACCCGTTCGCCGCGTCGCTGGGCTCGCTGTTCGGGAACTCGTTCGCGCAGAACCAAGGGCCGACGCAGACCGCGACCCGCACCCTCCCCGACGACGAGGCGCAGCGCATCCGCGCGTCGGCGCGCGAGGACGTGCGCCGGGGATTCTTCGACGTGCGCCAGATCGAGATCGACGTCGAAGAGGCGGCGCAATTGCCGATCGGGATGATCGGCGGCAACGACGGTCCCGGCGGAATGGGCGGCGGCGACATGGGCGAGATGCTCGGCGGCCTGCTGCCGAAGAAGCGCGTGCGCAAGAAGGTGACGGTCGCCGACGCGCGGCGGCTCTACGCGCAGCAGGAAGCGGACAAGCTGATCGACATGGATGCCGTCAAGCGCGAGGCGCTGCGGCGCGCGGGGGAACACGGGATCGTCTTCATCGACGAGATCGACAAGGTCGCCGGACGTGAAGGCGGGCGCGGCCCCGACGTCTCGCGCGAGGGCGTGCAGCGCGACATCCTGCCGATCGTCGAGGGGAGCACCGTGCAGACGAAGCACGGTCCGCTCTCGACCGATCACGTGCTGTTCATCGCGGCCGGCGCGTTCCACGTCGCGAAGCCGTCGGACCTGATCCCCGAACTGCAGGGCCGCTTCCCGGTGCGCGTCGAGCTGGAGTCGCTGACCGCGCACGATTTCGAGATCATCCTGACCCAGCCCGAGAACGCGCTGATCGGTCAGTATCGCGCGCTGCTCGGTGCCGACGGCGTCGACCTCGAGGTGACGCCCGACGCGATCGCCGAGATCGCGCAGATCGCGATGCGCGTCAACGAGCAGACCGAGAACATCGGCGCGCGCCGCCTGCACACCGTCCTCGAGCGCGTGCTCGATGAGATCGCGTTCCGGGCCCCCGAAGAGGGCGGTACGGTCACCATCGACGCGGCGTACGTGCGCGCGCGGCTGGAGTCGATCGCGGGCAACGCCGACCTCTCGAGTTACATACTGTAGCGCAGGCTATGACGGACGGAGGGCGCCGGCGATCAGCACGACGGTGCCCAGCCCGTTGTTGAGCGCGTGGATCGCGACGCAGACGGTGAGATTGCCGGTCGCCGCGTAGCAGAGTGCGTTGATGAAACCGATCGCCGCGAGCGACGGGAAGAGCACCGCATCGAGGTGGACGCCGCCGAAGACGAGCGCGCTGAGCGCGGCGGCCGCGACGACGCCGAGCGGCCGCGCGAGCGCGCCGAACAACAGGCCGCGGAAGACGGTCTCCTCGACGATCGGCGCGATCACGACCATCGTCAGCACGCTGAGCAGGATGCTCGCCGTCGCGAGCGCCGGGCTGAGCGACGTGACCCCGAAATGCTCGAACCCGCTCTGCACGTGCTCCGTCTGATGCGTCGCGACCAGCTGCGCGAAGGTGCCGGCCTTCACCAGGACGAGCGCCGCGATTCCCAGTGCCAGCGCGCGCACGTCGCGAGCGCGCAGCGGGCGGAACGCGTGCGTCCGCAACCGGCGCAGCCGCGCGAAGGCGAACCAGCCGACGAGAGCGTACGCCGCCGCATCAGCGGCCGCCGGGAGCAGATGGCCCGGCGCGAGCGAGGGTTCGCGCCCGAGCGCGAGGACGGTGCCGACGATCAGCGCGACCGTCGTCAGCAGCTCAGCGCCATACAGCAGCACGACCGCCGCGGTCGCCGAGAGGAGGCCGCTCCACACCGGGACCGCGACGCGCTCGCGTGCGGGTTCCGCGATCGGCGCCGGCTGACCGTCGACCGACACCGCGAGCGGAGCGGGCGCCTGGACGCGCATCATTCCCTGATCCTACCCGCGAGGTGCTTACGGAACACATACGCACGGACGGCCGTTTCGGGTACACGGTAACGGGTTGCCGCGTGCGGCAGTCGAAATGCCGTATGCGTTCGGGCGGATCGAGGAGTTCCGCGGTCCGCGCGCGCATCATCCGCCATCATTTCCCGCACGTCGCTGCGGGTTGCCACGATCGGAGCGTGCATCATCACTCACGACGAGAACTCATCCGTCTCGCGCGGTCAGGTCATCAAGCGGCTTGCCGCCGTTCCCGCGATCGCGATCGGCGTCGCTGCGGTCGGCACCGCCGCCGAAGCGGCCGACAACAAGAAGCAGTTCAAGTACCAGGACAAGCCCGGCAAGGGCGGCGCCAAGTGCTCGACCTGCTCGCTCTTCAAACCGCCTCACGGCTGCCAAGTCGTGACCGGGAAGATCAGCCCCAACGGCTGGTGCGTCGCCTACGCGAAGAAGGCGAAGTAGCGCGCGTCGCTGCGCGCATCGAAGACGGGCCGCCCCTCGGGCGGCCCGTTTTTCTTTGCCGCCGCCGTGACGGAGTCACCCTGAGCTTGTCGAAGGGTCGCCGCCCGGCTTGCCGGATCCCTCCTCGCCCCAGGATTCGGAGAGCGTCCGGGATGAAGCCGGAGCGTTCCGGACGGGTTATACTAGAGGAACCGCCATGGCCTATATCCGCGAGATCATCACCGAGGGGCATCCGACGCTGCGCAAGGTCGCCAAGAAGGTCGACCCGGCCGAGATCGCCGACCCGATGTTCCAGCAGCTTCTCGACGACATGTTCGAGACGATGTACGATGCGCCGGGGATCGGGCTCGCCGCGCCGCAGATCGGGATCTCGAAGCGGATCTTCACCGTCGACCTGCAGGACGACGAACCCGCCCACGGCCCGCTGGTGGTGATCAACCCGAAGTTCACGGTGAGCGAGGGGGAGATTGAGGCGACCGAAGGCTGCCTCTCGGTTCCGGGTATGGTCGGCGAGGTGACGCGCTTTTCGCGGGTGGTGTGCACCGGCCTCGACCGCCACGGCAAGAAGATCGCGCTGGAAGGCGAGGGTCTCTTCGGCCGCTGCCTGCAGCACGAGATGGACCATCTCAACGGCGTCCTCTACATCGATACGGCGAAGAACATCCGTCCGGCCGTCACCGAAGAAGAAGTGGCGGAGGCCGAAGCGGTCGCCGCCGGCGCTCGCTGAAGCTCCTCGTCTTCGGGACCAGCGCGTTCGCGGTCCCGATCCTCGACGCGGTTGCGGAACGTCACGACGTCGTCGGCGTCGTCACGCAGCCGGATCGCCCCGCCGGACGCGGCCACCGGCTCGTCGCAACGCCCGCCAAGCGTGCCGCCGGCGTGCGCGGACTGCGTGTCTTCACCCCCGAACGTCTGCGGCCGTTCGTCGACGAAGCGCGGTCGCTCGGCGCCGGCGCGTTCGTCGTCGCATCGTACGGCAAGATCGTCCCGCAAGCGCTGCTCGACACGGTCCCGATCGCGTTCAACGTGCATCCGTCGCTGCTGCCGCTCTACCGCGGCGCGACGCCGCTGCAGTCGGCGCTGCGCGACGGACGCGCGGAGACGGGCGTGACGATCATCGCGATGGATGCGGGGATGGACACCGGCGACATCCTGCTGCAGGAACGCACCACCGTCGCCGCGGCGGAGACGTACGGCGAACTGCACGACCGGCTCGCCCTGCGCGGCGCGGCGCTCGTGCTCGATGCGATCGAGCGCTGGGAGCGCGGCACGCTGGAGCGTACGCCGCAGGGAGCCTTGGGGATCCCCGGCGCGGAGATCGACGCGACGCTGACGCGTCCGCTCGGCAAAGACGATCTCCTGATCGATTGGTCGGCGCCGCCGCAACGGATCGTCGATCTCGTGCGATCGCTTTCGCCCGAACCGTCGGCGCGCACGCGCGACGCGGCCGGCGAGCCGCTCAAAGTCGCGCGCGTCCACGTCGAGCCGCGCGTCGAAGGCGCGGTCCCGGAGGCGGCGCTCGACCTCGCGGACGGCCGGCGCATCGTCGTTGAGACGGCCCCAGGCACGAATGCGCGCGCGGTGCTCGATGCGGGCGACGCGCGGATCGTCTTCGACAGCGTCACGCCCGCCGGGAAGGGTCCGCTCGATGCGGCGCGTTTCGCGCAGTTCATCGTCCAGTCGCAGCGCAGCGCGGCGGCGCGCGCGCGGTGAGCGCGCCGGCGATCACGGCGCGCGAAGTCGCGCTGCAGGTCTGCCGCGACGTCTTCGGGCCGCATCCGCGCGGCGCACGCGAAGCGCTCGACTACCGTCTGCGCAAGGCGACGCTCGACGCACGCGATCGCGCCTTCGCGACCGAGCTCGCATACGGCGCGATCAAGATGCGCCGCTATCTCGATTTCGAACTCGAGCCGTTCGTCGGCGAACGCGCGAAAACGCTCCCGCAGCCGATCGCCGAGATCTTGCGCTTGGGGACGTATCAACTGCGCGCGATGCACGGCGTCGAGGCGTACGCCGCCGTCTCCGAGAGCGTCGGCCTGGCCCGCAAATACGGGCATAAAGGGACCGCGGGACTGGTCAACGCCGTGCTGCGCCGCGTCGCCGACGCGCCGCCGCGCGACGCCGATCTCGCGACCGCCGCCTCGCTCCCGACCTGGGTCGTCGCGCATTGGCGCGAGCGCTTCGGCGAGGAACGCCTGCCGGCGATCCTGGCGGGCGTCAATGCGCCGCCCGCCGTCGCGCTCGCCGTCGATCTGCGCAACGCCGATCGCGGCGAGGCGCAGAACGCGCTCGCCGGCGCAGGGGTCGTCGCTGCGCCGAGCCCGCTCGCCCGCGACGTGCTCGTCCTCGCGCCCGATGCGTCGGCGGCCGACATCGAGCACCTCGCGCAGCACCGCTGGCACCTGCACGCCGAAGCCGCCGCGCTTCCGGTCGATCTGCTCGATCCGCAGCCGGGCGAGCGGGTCGTCGAACTGTGCTGCGGGCGCGGGAACAAGACCCTGCAGATCGTCAGCCGCACGGGCGACGCGGGGACCGTCCTCGCCGTCGACAGCGACGCGCGCAAGACCGCCGAACTCGCGAAGCGCCTCGCCGCCGCCGGCGCCGTCTCCGTCGCGGTCGTCACCGCCGACGCGACCGCGATGCAGGCCGAGGCAGACGCCGACGCCGTGCTCCTCGACGCGCCGTGTTCGGGCCTCGGGATCCTCGGCCGCCAGCCCGAGGCGCGCTGGCGCAAAACCCCCGACGATCCCGTCCGTATGGCGCTGCTGCAGGCCCGGCTCATCGCGACGGCGGCGCGCAGCGTGAAGCCCGGCGGGCGGCTCGTCTACGCGGTCTGTTCGACGGACCGGCGAGAAGGAGAAGACGTGATCGCACAGTTTCTCGCCGCGCACGCGGCGTTCGCGCGCGCCGCGCTCCCGGCGCGCTACGCGCCCGCGTCGACGGCCGCCGGCGACGTGCTCGTCCCGCCCGGGATCGACGGGCGCGACGGCTTTTTCATCGCCGTGCTCTCGCGCGCGATCCCGTGAACGTCTTCGCCCGGATCGAGTCCGCGTGCGCGCGCGTCGTCGAAGACGCGTTCGCCCGGGTCTTTCCGAGCGCGCTCGATCCGGCGCAGATCGGACGCCGGCTGATCGCGACGGCGCAGGCGAATGCCAGCGACACGTACCTCGTGCGCGTCCACCCGACCGACTACGCGCGGCTCGGCCCCGATCGCGACTTTCTCGAGGGCCGTTGGAGTGCGATGCTGCGCGAAGCGGTCCCCGACCGCACGACGGCGCGCGTGGTGCTCGACGAAGACCCCGACATCGTCGCCGGTTCGCTCGCGATCGAAGCGGTGGTCGACGAGCGGATGCAGACGCTCGCGTTCGAACGCGCCGACGGCACGCAGATCGCCCTTTTCGACGGCTTGTCGATCGGACGCTCCGGCGACAACGACGTCGTGCTGCGCGACGCGCGCGTCTCGCGGCGGCACGCGCACGTCGCCGCCGACGCGAGCGGCTGGAGCATCGTCGATGACGATTCGTCCAACGGCGTCTTCGTCGACGGCGCGCAGGTGCGCCGCGCGCGGCTCGACCGCGGCAGCGTGGTGACGATCGGCGAGACGCTGCTGCGGGTGGTGGACGCGGGATGACCGATCCGCGCCTGGTGACGCTCGGGCTGTCGTGCGCGTATCTCGCCTACGTCGTCGTGATGCGCGACCGGCGCGGTCCGCCGCCGGCGCGTGCGATCGAGGCGTCGATTCCGACGCGGATCGAGTTGACCGTGTTTCATGCGGGAACGATCAAGACATCCCGCTTCGGCAGGCGTATCCTGGTAGGGCGGGCACCGAGCGCCGATCTGCGGCTCGACGATCCGCAAGTCAGCCGGCTCCACGCAAGGATCGAGATGCGCGATGACGGAGTGTATGTGGACGATCTCGGGAGCCGCAACGGGACGCTCGTCGACGGGAGACCGGTGACGGCGCCGCGGCGGCTCGAGGTCGACGATGAGGTGACCGTGGGAACGGCAGCGTTGGTGTTCCGAGGAGTCGGTGCATGGAGATAGCGGTCGGTTCACGTCCGGGCGCGCCGCAGCGCGGTGACGACGAAGCCTACGTTGCCGAGATCGTCGCGCCGGGCGTCGTCCTGCTCGCCGTCGCGCACGGGTTCGGACGGATTCGCGAGCGGCCCGCGCCGGCAGTCGCCGCGCAAGCCGTGCGCGACAGCCTCAAACGCCGCGTGCGCAGCGAACGCCGCGACCCGCGCGCCGCGCTCTCGGCGGCGTTTGCGACCGCAAACGCGCGCGTCTACGCCCACTCCGGCAGTACTGAAGACTACGTTGCGTCGGGGACGTCGCTCACCGCCGCGCTGATCGTCGGCGATCACGCCTTCGTCGCGCACGTCGGCGGGACGCGCGCCTACCTGGGCCGCGAGGGGACGCTCGCGACGCTCACCGTCGACGATGCGCTCGGCGAGGGGACGCTGCGCCTGATCACCCGCACGCTGGGGACGCAGCCGACGCTCGAACCGTCGCTCGCGCACGTCCGGCTGATGCACGGGGATGCGCTCGTCCTCTCGAGCGGCGCGCTGCACGAACTGCTCGCCGACGACGAGATCGCCGATGCGCTGCGCGCCTCCGCGTCGTCGGAAGACGTCACGGCGCGGCTGCTCGCGATCGCGGGGATCCGCGGTGACGGCGCCGGCACGGTGATCGTCGGGCGCGCCTTTCACGAATCGGCGCCCGACGCGAACGCGCGCCGTCCGCAGGTGCGAGAAGCCGCGATCGCGCTCGCGGCGATGATCGCGGCGACGATCGTCGCGATCTTCATGCTGCACGCATTGTTCGCCGCCGCGTGAGCGCGAGCGGCGCGCTCGCCCGGCTGCGGGCGTGCGGGCCGATGATCGTCGCGCTGGCGATCGCGGCCGTCACGCTGCGGCTCGCGCCGCCGCACGCGCTGGTCCCGGCGTGGCTTCCGGTCGCATTGGGCCTGCTGGCGCTGGCGTGGCCGGCGATCCGGCCCTCGTCGGTCACGCGCGACGACACGCTGCCGGCGCTGGCGATCGTGCTCTCGTCGATCGGCGTGGCGGTGGTCGCGCGGCTCGACCCCGCGCTCGCGCAAAAACAGATCGTGTGGCTGGCGTTTTCGCTGGTGCTCGCCGTCGCCGCCGGACCGGCGTTCGACCGCTTTCGCGTGCTCGCGGCATACAAGTACATCTGGATCCTGGCCGCGATTCTGCTGTTCGCCGCGCTCGCGCTGTTCGGTCAGGAAGTCAACGGCGCGCGGTTGTGGATCCGCCTGGGTTCGGTGCAGTTCGAGCCAGTCGAAGTGATCAAACTGCTCGTCGTCCTGTTCATGGCGTCGTATCTCGCCGAGACCGCCGACGTGATCGCGCATACGCGGCCGTGGTCGCTGCGCGCGAACGCGAAGTATCTCGGCCCGCTGTTCCTGGGCTGGGGCGTCTCGATGGGGATCCTCGTCTTCGAGCGCGATCTGGGGATGGCGACGTTGCTGCTGGCGACGTTCATCGCGATGCTCTACGTCGCGACGCGGCGCGTCGATCTGATCGTCGGCGCGACCGCGGTCTTCGGCGTCGCGGCGTTTTGGGCGGCGACGCATTACGCCTACGTCGAGCGGCGCATCGCGGTGTGGCGCGATCCGTTTCACGATCCGCTCGGCGCCGGCTATCAGGCCGTGCAGTCGCTGTTCTCGCTCGCGAACGGCGGGCTGTTCGGCACCGGCTACGGCCAGGGACGTCCCGACTACATCCCGAGCGTCGCGACCGATTACGCGTACGCGGCGTACGGCGAGGAGTGGGGCGCGCTCGGCTCGATCGTTCTGCTGGCGGTGTACCTGGCGCTGGTGCTGCGCGCGCTGCGCGTCGCGGGCCGCCAGCCCGATCTGTACGCGAAGCTCCTCGCGACGGGACTCGCCGCGGTGTTCGGGTTTCAGATCGTCATCATCGTCGGCGGGGTGCTCCACCTCTTCCCGCTCACCGGGATCACGCTGCCGTTCGTCTCGTACGGCGGCAGCTCGCTGGTGACGAACTTCCTGCTCGTCGCGCTGGTGTGGGCGATCTCCAGCGAACCGCGTCGTGCGGCCGACACCTACGCCGGGGTGTCGTCCAGGGGGGAACCGGGTGGCTTGACGAGGGAAGGCGTATAGGGAGCACGCTTGCAGTACCGTTCCGAGAAAGAGCTTCCCACCACGATGAGCGAGCCCGAGACCGTCCAGCCGAACGAGCAGCCCGCAGAGCAGGAATACAACCGCCGCCGCGGTCCGCGCCGCACGTCCAGCGGCGAAGTCGCTGCCGATCGGCGGCAGAACGACCGCCGGACATCGGTGCCGGGCGTGAACGGCTTGCTCAAAGCGATCGTCTCGCTCGAGGAGGAGGCCTCCGAGACGCCTCCCGAGGCGTAACCTACGCGGCGAGCTCGGTGACGAACAGCGACTCGACGATCGCGGCCATCGCGGGATCGATCGCTCGCAGCCGGGCGCGTGTCGCCCGCGGCCACGCCGAACTCGCGTCGTTGACTTCGACCCACGCCCGCATCGCCTCGGCGAAGTACTCGTCGAGCCCCGAGGCGGCGTAGGGCGTCACGAACCGCTCGGCGGCCGCGAACGCGCGCCGCACGCGCGGGTCGACGCCGCTCAAGTACAACCCGCCGCCGAGCGCGCAGTCGAGCGCGTGCGCGAACTCGTGCGCGACCGTCATCGCTGAGATCGAGCGCAGGTAGATCGTGCGCTCGTCGACGACGAACAGGCCTGCCGGCGGGACCGGCCACTCGTCGAGGCTCGCCGCGAGCCTGCGCAGCAGCGGCGAGCGCTCGCGGTAAGTCTGCGCCGCGCGCAGGTGGACGATCGCCGTCCCCGCACGCGCGGCGAGCCGAAGGGCGCCGGTTCCGAAGCGGTCGAGGACGGAGTCGATCGCGGCAGCCTCGGCGGGTGCGGCGTCGACCGCGGGACGGATGCACATCCGCCCGAGTCTAGAGAGACGAGGTGATCGCGATGCGGCGAAGAGATTGCCGAACCGCGCGCGGCGCCGGGCCGGTCGGTTGTATCGGAAGAGTTCGGGTGCGCGGCGGGGTAGCGTAAGCCAATGGAGGCGATCACCGCGCTGCTGCGGGTCGCGGCGCGCGCGGCGGGCGCGACGGCGGCACTCCTCGCGCGCGCCGGCGACGACGTCCCGGTCGCGGCCTGGGGCTGCGACGGCAGCGTCGCGTCCGCGCTGCTGCGCGCCGCGCATCGCGGCCCGCGCGGCGGCCGCTTGGCGCACACCCTGCCGCTGCGGCTGGCGGACGGCAGCGCGGGGGTGATGGTGCTCGTCGCGCCGGCGGCGGACGTCGACGCCGGCGAGATCGCCCCGCTGCTCCCGGAGATCGGCGCGCTCTGCGATCCGGCCGGAACGCCCGAGATCAGCGACTCGCTCAACATCCTCGCGGAGAGCGTCGAGGGTCTCGGCGACGCGACCGCGATCCTGCTGACGCCGCGCACGCCCGACGAGGCGACGCGCTTCACCTACGTCAACGCGGAGTTCTCGCGGCTCTTTGGGTACGGTGCGGAATTGATCGGCGACGATGCGGAGATCCTGTTGGGGCCACTGACCGATCGCGAAGCGATGGCGTCGCTGCGCGAGCAGATCGCCGCGCGGCGGGTCGCCCGCGCGTCGACGGTGCTGTACGGACGCGATCGCGCGCCGCATTGGGTCGAACTCGTCTCGACGCCCGTCGAGCACGGTGCCGACGCGCTGCACCACGTCGTGGCGTATCGCGACGTCACGTCGCGCAAGACGATCGTCGACGCCCTCGCTGCCGAGCGGCAGAAACTGCAGACGACGCTCGCCGCGATCACCGACGCGGTGACGACGATCCTCGCCGACGGACGGATCGAATACGTCAACGAAGCCGCGGAACGTCTGCTCGGCGTAAAGCTCGAAGAGCTCTACGGCATGCACGTCGCCGACGCGATCGAACTGGTCGACGCCGACGGGTCGGCGATCGAACTCGCCGCTCCGGCGAACGCGCGGGCACCGCGCCGCGGCGCGGGGCATCTGCGTGCTGCCGCGGGGATGATCGACGTCGCCTACGTCGCCTCGCCGATCGACGCCGAGGACGGTGGGACCGTCATCGTGATGCGCGACGTCACGCACGAGAACCGGATCGCGATGCGGCTCTCGTTCGAGGCCGCGCACGATCCGCTGACCGGCCTTCCCAACCGCCGCGCGATCGTCGAGCGCCTGGAGGAGGCCGTCGCCGGCGCGCGCGAACGCGGCGAGCACCATTCGATCGCGTTCCTCGACCTCGACCGGTTCAAAGTCGTCAACGATCGCTTCGGTCACGCCGTCGGCGACCGGCTGCTGCGCGAGGTGGGGCGGATGATGGGCCGGATCGTTCGCAACGGGGATGTTCTCGCGCGCATCGGCGGCGACGAGTTCGCGCTGCTGCTCCCCAACTGCCGCGTCGAAGACGCGCTGCGCGTCGTCGAGAAGACGCGCGAAGCGGTCGAGGCGTACCGCATCGAACACGAAGGGCAGGCGCTGGCGGTCGGCGTTTCGATCGGGGTGGCGGCGATCGACGCCGAAACCCGCAGCGCGGAAGCGGCGCTCGCAGCAGAGGATGCGGCGTGCTATCTCGCCAAGGCCGCCGGACGCAACGCGGTCTCCGGATGAGCGGCGAAGGCGCGATCCGTGCCCATCTCGCGACGCCCGAAGAGGAGCGCGGCGCGAAGTGGCGTCACCGGTTCTACGACTTGATCGACATCACGCCGCTGCGCGAACGCGATCCGCGCATCTTCACCGGCCCCGACGGTTTCCCGTATTACGCGCTCGACGTCCCCGGCGCCGGCGAACCCGGTACCATCCTCGTCACCGATCTGCTCGAACTCGCGACGGAGCGCGGTTTCGGGATCGCGATCGCGCCCGAGGGCGAGAGCGCGGCATGGGTGTTCACGTACGGCGATCTCGTGACGCGGCGCGCGCTGGGTTCGTACGAGTTCCCGCGCGTCGGCGTCGTCGCGACGGAATCGCCGACGTTCCGCGCGGTGCTCAAGCAGACGCAGCGGATGGAGATCCTCGCGCCCGACGACGCGTTGCTCCCGTCTTACGTCCGGCCGCTGCTGCACCAGTACTTCACGCGCAACCTCGGAATCGCGCATCCCGGCGTGCTGACGCTCGCATCGCCGGATCAGGAACCGCGCGAACAGCTCGTGTTCCGGATCGCGCGGGACGACTTCGCCGACGACGACGCGTTCCAGCGTGCGATCGCCGGCGTGACCTGGTTTCTGCCGCGGCATCTCGTCGTCTCGATCCTGCCCTCCGAGGTCCTCGACGCGCTCAATGCCGCCTTCGTACCGCTTGCTGCCTAGCGACCGCGCCCGTCCGCCCGCGCGCCGCGGGAACGGCACGCGAGTGCGCGAGTGTGAGGCTCCGCACTTCGCTCACGAAGCTGAGGGGCGCGGAGCGGCCGCGTTGCTTGACATCGTTGCGTTGCTGTGGTGGACTCCACCGTTGTGATCGACTTCGCGACGGATCGCAGCGCGTAGGTGCTGCGCGCGTATCCTGCTGACCCGACGGTCGACGCGGGCGGGACGCTCGTTCTGCACGTCGCGACCGATGCGCCGCGGTTCCGGGTGCAGATCGAACGGTGGAGCGACGGGTGCGAGCGCATTCTCGACGCCGGCCCCTTCGAAGGAGCGGACGCCGTCCCGGGAGCCGTCGGCGCCGATTGGGCCTGGCCGCGGATCGAGATCCCGTTGCCCGACGATCTTCGCGGCGGCGCATACATCGCCCGCTTCTCCGAAGATGGCGGGACGACGGGGCGCGGCGCGCCGCGCGACGACACGCCCGACGCGCGCTGGGGGACCGCGCTCTTCGTCGTGCGCACGCGCCCGTCGGCGCGGGTCCTGGTGAATCTGCCGCTGTTCACCTATCACGCGTACAACACCGCGCACCTCGACCTCACCCGCCGCGACGCCGACGGGGCCTCGCTCGCAGGCGGCGCCGCCGCGGTCACGCTGCATCGTCCGGGCGGCGGGACGGGCGGACACGTCCACGACGAAACGGTCGCCGACGTCTACGATCGCACGACGCCGCGCCAGACCTTCGCGCACTGGGACCTCTACGCGCTCGCGTGGTTCGCGCGCGAGGGGATCGCCGTCGACGTCTGCACCGATCTCGACCTGCATCGCGGAACCGCCGCGCTCGATCGCTACGCCGTCCTGTGCACCTTCGGCCACGACGCGTACTGGACGCGCGAGCAACGCGCGCGCGTCGAGGGCTGGATCGACGACGGCGGGCACGTCGCGTTCTGCGGCGCGGGGACGTGCCGCAGCCGCGTGCAGTACGACGAGGCGACCGCGACGCTCACCGCCGACGGCGCGTGGGCAGACGACGAGCGCGAAGACACGCTGACCGGCGCGACGGCGCGCAGCGGCGGCGTGAAGTGGCGCGGCACGCGGCCGCCGGCCGGCTACCGAATCGAGGACGCGTCACACTGGCTGCTGCGCGACGCGCACGTGCGCGACGGCGATCTGGTCGGCGCGGGCGCGTATCTGATCGGGTACGCGTGCGACGGCGTCGACGACGCGCACGCCCCGCCGGGCCTGCGCGTGCTCGGCCGCGCGCCGTTCTCCGGCTGGAACGTCGCGGACGGCAGCGGCGCGATCGAGCCCGGCGGCCACGCCGCGATGGTCGCGTTCCCGCGCGGACGCGGGCACGTGTTCAACGCCGGGACCGTCGACTGGGCGCGTGCGCTCGCCTGGGACGCGCGCGTGAAGGCGATCACGCGCTCGGTGCTGCGCCGCTTCTGCGAAACCGGCGGCGCTTAACGCGCAGCCGGCAGCGAGTCGTAGTGCGAGGCGACGATGCGGAACGAGCCGTCTTCCTCGAACGCGCGGCACGCGTCGATCGGCTTGGCGTAGACGTGCAGGGTGACGGCCCGGCCGTCGTAGGCGCCGACGCGATGGATCGAGAGATGCCCGCTGCGCATGTCGATCTCGCCTTCGGCGAGCGCGCGCGCGCTGGTGCGCTGAAGGTCGTATCCGGCGTCGCGGTCGCGCAGGGCGGCACGGTAGTTCTCGCACGTGATCGAGCCGCGCTGCAGCACGAACGCGCATTCGGAATCGGCGTGATCGTGAATCGGTGAGCGCGCGCCGCCGTCCCAGCAGATCGCGATGAGTTCGAAGGCGTCGCTACGGATGACCAGGTTGCGCGTGTAGCGCGTGGGCGCCCAGGTGAGATACGGCCTCAGCGTCCGCTCGTCGATGCGCACGCCGCGCAGGGCGTTCGCGACGCGAACCGGCTGCAGCACCGGTCCGAGTTCCCCGAGCGCGGCGACGAGATCGTCGATCGCATAGAGCTGCATGCCGGGAACTTCCACGCGACCGGCGGGGGTACTGCCGCCGGCGAGCCGTCCGTGAAGGGGCCGACGGCCCGCGGCCGGGAGTAGCCGGGGATGATCCACGATCTCGCGCGCACGATCCGCGCTCCGCGCGGGCCGCTGCTCCGGGCCCGAAGCTGGCAGACCGAAGCGGCGCTGCGGATGCTGATGAACAACCTCGATCCGGAGGTCGCTGAACGCCCCGACGATCTGGTGGTCTACGGCGGGATCGGGAAAGCGGCGCGCGACTGGCCGTCGTTCGACCGGATCGTCGCCGAACTCGTACGGCTCCGCGACGACGAGACGCTCGCGATCCAGTCCGGGAAGCCGGTCGGCGTTTTCCGCTCGCATCCGGACGCGCCGCGCGTTCTGCTGGCGAACTCCAACCTCGTCCCGCATTGGGCGACGTGGGAGCATTTCCACGAACTCGATCGCAAAGGGCTGATGATGTACGGCCAAATGACGGCCGGCTCGTGGATCTACATCGGCTCGCAAGGGATCGTGCAGGGAACGTACGAGACGTTCGTCGAGATGGGCCGGCGGCACTACGGCGGCGATCTGGGCGGGCGCTGGATTCTCACCGCCGGCCTGGGCGGAATGGGCGGCGCGCAGCCGCTCGCGGCGACGATGGCGGGCGCATCGATGCTCGCGATCGAGTGCGACCCGGATCGCGTGGAGAAGCGGCTGCGCACGCGGTATCTGGATGCCTGCGCCGAGTCGCTGGACGCGGCGCTCGCGATGATCGCCGAAGCGACGCGCGCCAAGCGCGCGCTCTCGGTCGCCGTCGTCGGCAACGCGGCGGAGATCCTCCCCGAACTCGTGCGCCGCGGCGTGAAGCCCGACGCCGTGACCGACCAGACCTCGGCGCACGATCCGGTGAACGGATATCTTCCCGCCGGCTGGACGCTCGCGCGCTGGGCGGATCTGCGTGCGCGCGATCCCGCTGCGGTCGCCGACGCCGCGAAACGCTCGATGGCGTCGCACGTCGAAGCGATGCTCGCGTTTCACCGCGCCGGCGTCCCGACCTTCGATTACGGCAACAACCTGCGCCAGATGGCGTTCGACGCCGGCGTGCGCGACGCGTTCGAGTTTCCCGGCTTCGTCCCCGCGTACGTGCGGCCGCTGTTCTGCCGCGGCGTGGGGCCGTTCCGCTGGGTCGCGCTCTCCGGCGATCCCGCCGACATCGCGAAGACGGACGCGAAGGTGAAAGAACTGCTCCCGCACGACGCGCACCTGCATCGCTGGCTCGACATGGCGCACGAACGGATCGCGTTTCAGGGTCTGCCGGCGCGCATCTGCTGGATCGGTTTGGGCGACCGCGACCGCGTCGGCGCGGCGTTCAACGAGATGGTCGCGCGCGGGGAGGTGCAGGCGCCGATCGTCATCGGCCGCGATCATCTCGACAGCGGGAGCGTGGCGTCGCCAAACCGCGAAACCGAAGCGATGCGCGACGGCTCCGACGCCGTCAGCGACTGGCCGCTGCTCAACGCGATGCTCAACGTCGCCGGCGGAGCGACGTGGGTCTCGATCCATCACGGCGGCGGCGTCGGAATGGGATACTCGCAGCACGCCGGCGTGGTGATCGTCGCCGACGGCACCGAGGCGGCGGCGAGACGGATCGCGCGCGTGCTCTGGAACGATCCCGCGAGCGGCGTCGCGCGCCACGCCGACGCCGGCTACGAGGACGCGCTCGCGGCCGCGCGCGCGCACGGTCTGCACCTGCCGATGCACGACGCGTGAGCGCGCCGTCGCTCTTGCGTCCGCTGGTGACGATCGTGCCGGGGACGCTGCGCGCGGGCGAGATGCGCGCCGTCCTGCGCGCCGGCGCGGCGCTCGCGCTCGACCCGTCCGCGCGCGCCGGGGTCGATCGCGCCGCCGCGGTCGTCGCCGCGATCGCCGAGCGCGACGCGAGCGTGTACGGCGTCAACACCGGCTTCGGCAAGCTCGCGCACACGCGCGTTCCGCGCGAACGCCTCGCCGAACTGCAGCGCAACCTCGTCGTCTCGCACGCCTGCGGCGTCGGACCGCTGCTCACGCGCGAGATCGTCCGGCTGATCGTCGCGCTCAAGGTGAACTCGCTCGCACGCGGGCACTCCGGGATCCGCTGGAGCGTGATCGAGACGCTGCTCGCGTGCGTCGAGCGCGACGTGCTGCCCGCGATCCCGGGACAGGGGTCGGTCGGCGCATCGGGCGATCTCGCGCCGCTCGCCCACCTCGCGGCGGCGCTGATCGGGATCGGTGACGCGATCGTCGACGGACGGCGGGTCGCGGCGCGCGAGGCGTTCGCCGCGGCCGGGATCGCGCCGGTCGAACTGCAGGCGAAAGAAGGGCTCGCGCTGCTCAACGGGACGCAGGTCTCGACGGCGCTCGCGCTCCACGGGCTGATGGGCGCCGAGGATCTGCTCGCGGCGTCGCTGGTCGCCGGCGCGCTCACGATCGAAGCGGCGCTCGGGAGCGTCACACCGTTCGATCCGCGCATCCACGCGGTGCGCGGTCACGCCGCGCAGACCGATGTCGCCGCCGCGATGCGCCAACTCGTCGCCGGGACGGAGATCAACGAGTCGCATCGCGACTGCGGCCGCGTCCAAGATCCGTACTCGCTGCGCTGCATCCCGCAAGTGCTGGGCGCGTGTCTGCGGACGCTCCGCGAGAGCGCGGCGATCCTCGTCGACGAGGCCAACGCCGTCTCCGACAACCCGCTGGTGTTCCCCGACGAAGGCGAGGTGATCTCGGGCGGCAACTTTCACGCCGAACCGGTCGCCTTCGCCGCCGACGCGCTCGCGCTGGCGATCGCCGAGATCGGCAACTTGAGCGAACGGCGCACGGCGCTGCTCGTCGATCCCACGTTCAGTCAACTGCCGTCGTTTCTGGCAACCGATCCCGGCTTGGAGTCGGGCTACATGATCGCGCAGGTGACGGCCGCGGCGCTCGCGTCGGAGAACAAGCTGCTCGCGCATCCGGCGAGCGTCGACAGCATCCCGACGTCCGCAGGTCAGGAAGATCACGTCAGCATGGCGACCCACGCGGCGCGCCGGCTCGACGAGATGCTGCGCAACGGCGCGCACATCGTCGCAGTGGAACTGCTGGCGGCGGCGCGCGGGATCACGTTCCGCCGTCCGCTGCGAACGTCCGACGCGCTCGAAGCGGTGCTGCGCGAGATCGCGCCCGGCGGCGATCCGGGCGGCGACCGCTACCTGTCGCCCGAGATCGAACGCGTCGCGACGCTCGTCCGCGCCGGCCGTTTCACGCCCCTCGTCGCACACCTCTTCCCAACCACGTCAGGGTGACGGGGGTTAGGCGACGGAGGGTTGCGGCGTGATGTCTTCGCCTGCGGCGATCACGGCGGTGCAGAGGTTCGCGCCGAGCCAGTAGCTCAGCTCGTCGGGGGCGGCGACGTTCCAGAACGCGAGGTCGGCGCGCGCGCCGACGCGGAGCTCGCCGCGGTCGGCCAGACCGAGCGCGTGCGCGGCGTTGCGCGTCGTCGCCGCGAGCGCTTCCTGCGGCGAGAGGCCGAAGAGCACGCAGCCCAGATGCATCGCCGTCGGAAGCGTCAGGACCGGCGAGGTGCCGGGATTGCAGTCGGTCGCGAGCGCGATCGGAACGCCGTGCGCGCGGAGCGACGCGACCGGCGGCTTCACCGTCTCGCGCAGATAATGAAACGCACCGGGGAGCAGAACCGCGACGGTGCCCGACGCGGCCAGCGCCGCGACGCCGGCCTCATCGGTGTGTTCGAGGTGATCGGCGGAGAGCGCGCCGTGCGCGGCGGCGAGCGCGGCGGCGCCGGTATCGGCGATCTGGTCGGCGTGCACCTTCACCGGCAGCCCGCAGCGCTGCGCCGCGCCCAGGACGCGCGCCGTCTCGCGCGGCGAGAACGCGAGTGTGTCGCAGAAGACGTCGACCGCGTCGGCGAGCCGTTCGCGGGCGATCCGCGGCAGCATCTCGTCGCAGACAAGATCGAGATAGGCGTCGCGGCGATCGGCGAACTCCGCCGGAACGACGTGCGCGCCGAGATAGGTCGTGCGCACCGTCGCGCCGAGCGCACCGAGCCGGCGCGCGACGCGCAGCATGCGCAGCTCGGTCTCGACGTCGAGACCGTAGCCGGATTTCACCTCGAGCGTCGTCGTGCCGGCGACGATCATCGCGTGGACGCGGCGCGTCGCATCGCGCAGCAGCGTCGCGTCGTCGGCGCCGCGCGTCATCGCGACCGTGTAGGCGATCCCGCTCCCGCCCGAGGCAGCGGCGGCGTACGTTTCGCCGCCGATGCGGCGGACGAAATCGGCGAGCCGGTCGCCGCCGAAGACGACGTGCGTGTGCGGATCGACGAGCCCGGGCGTGATCCATCGTCCGCTGACTTCGATCACCTCGGCCGCGAGCGCGCTCGCGTCGCCGGGGAGCGCGGCGCGCGCCCCGACCCAGGCGATCGTCTCGCCGCGCGTTGCGATCGCGCCGTCGCGAATCAGGGCTTCACCCGGCACCATCGTGGCGAGGTCCGCCCCGATCCAAAGCCGGTCGAAGCGCTCGCTCACCCGGGCGCCGTGACGGAGTCGCGCATGGCGCCCGCTCTACGACGGACGCGTTGCTCGCACCGTTTGCAGTGCGAGCGCGCCGAGAACGGCGGCGACGGCGACCAGCGCCGCGGTGACGAGCCAGGGCGCGCGTTCGGTGATCGGCCGCGCGTCACGGAAACTGCCGTTCGGGACCGTCGCCGCGGTGCCGGCGGCGGCGGCGCGCCACGGTTCGTGCGCGAGCTCCGCGGCGAGATCGTAGGCCGGCGCCGCCGCCGCGTCGTTCCCGGAGAGGAGCCGGTACGCGACGCCGGGTACCGCGGTGAAGACGACGGCGCGTCCGCGGCGCAGCAGAACGGCGTGCACGCTCGCCAGCGGAGCGTCGTCGCCGTTGTCGACGACGACGCGCCAGCGCCGCGCGGTGCGCTCGGAAAACGGGAACGAGAGCTGCGCGCTGCCGTCGGCATAGCGCGCGATCGTCCCGTCGCCGGCCCGCGACCAGGTCGCGCCGTCATCGCCTGCTTCGACGTGCGCGGCGCGCGCGAACGTGCCGCGCGCACCGCTGAACGCGACCGCCGCAGGGCGGACCGCGCCGCCGGGGTCGATCGTGACGATCGTGCGGTGCGCCGCTGCATCTTCGTGCACGTGCGTGTCGGCGGCGACGGCGCGCGGCGCGGCGGCGTCGCGTTCGGTGCGGTCGACGGTCGCGCCTTCAATCGGGAACGCCGCATGGCCGTCGAGAATCCGCACGCGCAGCCACCGCGAGCGCGTCGGAGAAAATGCGATGCTGCGGTTGCCGCGGCCGCCGTCCTGGGCGACGCGATAGACGAACGCGTCGTTGCGCACGATCCGCCAGTGCCGGCGGTCGTCGCTCGCGTCGATCGCGACGGTCGTGAAGTACGTCGGCCGCCGCGCGTCGTCGATCGCGAGCGCGATCGTATCGACCGGCGCCGTGCCGTCGCCGAGGTCGAACACCGCCTGGGTGAAGCGCCCCGGGACGAAGCCGCGGTCGACCGCGCCCAGGACGCGCGGCGCTGAGGGCGCACGCTCGGGATCGAGTGCGAACGGAACCTCACCACCCTGCGCGTCGACGACGCGCAGCGACGGATAACCGCCGTCGGCATCGGGCGCGATCGCCTGCGGAAGCGCGACGCGCACGTAGCGCGTGACCGCGGCAGGCGCGATGACGACCGGCGTCACGGCGGTCCACGCCGTCCACGCCGTCCCCGCGTCGACGGCAGCGCTCACGCGTCACCGTCGGCGCTGCGGCGCGCCGTCGCGCGGGTGTACCAGGCCGACACGGCGACCAGGACGCCGCCGAGCACGACGAACGATCCGACCCGGTAAGCCGCATCGACCGAGGCGAGATCGACCGCGAACACTTTGAGGATCGTGAGCGCGAACAGCGCCAGGCCCTGCCAGCGCGCCGTCGCGTTCCCGCTGCGCAGACCAAGCCCGAACAGCGCGGTAGCGTAGCACGTCCACAGCACCGAGAGCGCGAACTGCGCGTGGCTCGGCACCGCGACGTTCCAATTCGCGCCGCCGAGGAGATCGAGCACGAGGCGCGAGCATCCCGCGAGCGCCGTCACGTTGAAGGCGACCGCGGCCGCGTCGAGCCACGGCGGCGCGGGCGCGGCCTCCAGCACGATGGCGCGCGCGGCGAGCGCGCCCGCGATCCACAGCACGAAGGCGGTGATCAGCGGATTGAGGAGCGTCGTCGACGGCGCGTCGGTCAGCGCCGAGCCGATCAGCCACAGCGCCGTCAGCGCGAACAGCGTCAGGCCCGCCCAGGTGATGCGCCGGTCGCCGCCGCGCGTTCCGAGCGCGACGAGCAGCGCGGCTTCGAGGACGAACGCGTCGTCAAGCGAGAACGCTTTCAGCAGCGCGGGGAGCGCCGCGGTGGCGGCGGCGAGTCCGAGATAGCCGTACGTTACCGCGAGCGCGCGCGGCAGCATGCGCAGCCGTGCGACCGCGATCAGTGCTGCTGCGAACGCGAGCAGCGCGATCCCGAGCGCAAATCGCTCGCGATCGAAGATCGCCGCGAGCGCGCCGGCGAACGCGATCGCGTCGATCGCGATCAGCGCGGCGTACGCCGGGAGACGCGCCGCCGTCCGCAGCGCACCCATGGTATAGGCGATCGCGAAGGTGAGCGTAAACGCGAGCGCGAGCGCGAGCCCGGCGAGCTGTTCGCGCGGGCCGCTCACCGGGAGGAACGCGGGCGTGTAGCACAGATCGGCGGCGAGCGCGAGCGGCGCGATGGTGAAGAAGCCGTTGCGGACCGCGATCGTCAGCAGCCCCGCGGTGAGCACGAGCAGATAGCTCCCGAGCACGACGCGGTCGGAAGGACCGCCGGCGAGCAGCGCCGGCGTGAGCGCGCCGCCGATCAGCGAGAGCACCGCGAGCCGCTCGGAGCGATGCGATGCCGCGAGCGCGCAGATCGCCGCCGTCACCGCGAGCATCGCGGCGAATGCCGCACCGCGCCCGACGTGGAGTTCCGGAAACACCGCGACCGACGCCCACAGCGAGAGGTACACGATCCCGGCGCCCAGCGCGACGAGCCCTTCGTTTGCGAAGCGATACGCGCCGCGCAGGCCGCGCGCGCCCGCCGTCATCAGCGCGGCGCCGGCAAGAAGTCCCAGCACGATGCGCACCGGCGGCGCGATCCAGCCTTTGGTGAACGCCAGCTCGAGGAAGAACGCCGTGCCGAGCAGCACCAGCAGGACGCCCGCGATCTGCAGGCCGCGGCCCGCAACCAGATTCTCCAGCGAGCGCTTCCGCGGCGGCACGTACGGCGGCGCCGCAGCGGCGGCTTCCGGCGGGGCGGCGACGGCGGCCGGCGCCGGCGATGCCGCCGCCTCGGGCGCGACCCCGGTGCGGGCGGCGTCGACGTCGATGCGCAGGCTTCGCACCTGCGCCTCGAGGACGAGGCGCGCGTCGAGCGCCTCGTAGGGACGGGGGTTCATCGCTGCCGGCCTCCGTGGACGCGCGAAACGATCGGGAACTGCATACACCGAGCATAGCGATCCCGAAGCGCCGGCCGCGTCCGTAGTTCTACGCAGGCGGAGTTCACCGCGCGCGGCGCGCACCTTGCCGGGATGCGGCTGTTCGCACAGACGGCGCTCCTCCCCAGCGGCTGGGCGCCCGACGTCGCGATCGAGATCGCGCCGGACGGGACGATCCTGAGCGCCGTTCCGGGATCGCGCGTTTCACCGGACGACGAGCGGATCGACGGCCCGCTGATCCCCGGGATCGCGAACCTGCACTCGCACGCGTTTCAGCGCGCGATGGCGGGAACCGCGGAGCGCCGCGTCCGCGGCGACGATGATTTCTGGTCGTGGCGCGATGCGATGTACGCGCTCGCGGCGACGCTCGATCCCGACGCGCTGCACGCGGCGGCGCTCGCCGTCTACCGCGCGATGCTCGCGGCCGGCTACACCGCGGTCGCGGAGTTCCACTATCTGCACCGCGATCCGCAGGGACGCTGGTACGCCGACCGTGCCGCGATGGCGCGCGCGCTCGTCGAAGCGGCGAAAAGCGCGGGGATCGCGATCTGTCTCCTGCCGGCGCTCTACGCGCAGGGCGACGCCGGCGGCGTGCCGCTTTCGCCGCGCCAGCAGCGGTTTGCCGCGACGTCCGACGCCGTGCTCGGCATCGCCCGCGATCTGCGCTCGACGTACGCGCGCGACCCGGCGGTGACGATCGGCGTCTGCGCGCACTCGCTGCGCGCGGTGACGCCCGGCGAACTGCGCGCACTCGTCGACGGATCACCGCGCGACGTCCCGGTGCACCTGCACGTCGCCGAACAGACGCGCGAAGTCGAGGCGGTGGAGGCGGCGCTCGGCGCGCGCCCCGCGGCGTGGCTGCTGGAGCACTTCGACGTCGACGCGCGCTGGTGTTTCATCCACGCGACGCATCTCGACGAACGCGAGCGCGACGGGCTCGCGCGCAGCGGCGCCGTCGCCGGCCTGTGTCCGACGACCGAGGCGAATCTCGGCGACGGGCTCTTTGCGCTCGCGCCGTACCTGCGTGCCGGAGGCGCGTTCGGGATCGGCTCCGACAGCAACGTCTCGATCGCGCCGGTCGAAGAACTGCGCTGGCTCGAGTACGGTCAGCGCCTGCTCCATCGCCGCCGCATCGTCGCAGCGACCGGCGACGGCGCGTCCGCCGGTGAGACGCTGTACCGCGGCGCGGCGGCGGGCGGCGCGCGCGCGTGCGGATTCGCCGCCGGGACGATCGCGCCGCAGCAGCGCGCCGATTTCGTCGTCCTCGACGACGCGCAGCCGCCGCTGGCGGGCGCGCCCCCGCACGAACTGCTCGACCGCTACGTGTTCGCGGCCGACCGCGCCGCGCCGCGCGCCGTCATGAGCGGCGGCCGCTGGCGCGCGGGCGCGCCGTCAGCGTGAATCCGCGAGCGTCGCGCGCGCCGCGGCGAGCGACTCGTGCGCGCCGGAGACGAGCCGGCGCACGATCTCGGCGGCGGGAAGCGCTCGCGAGAGCGCGACGGCCTGCCCCGCCCACATCGAGAGGAACTCCGTCCGCCCCGCGGCGGCTGCCGCGGCGCGGAGATCGCCGGTGAGCGCGTGCTGGAACGGATACGGAGCGATCGCGTCATCGCCGTCCATCTCGTCGATGAAGCGGTTGCGCACGCCGCGCGCGTAGCGTCCCGAGAACGCGTTGGTCAGCACCGTGCGGCGCGCTGCGTCGGAGGCGAGTACCGCGCGCGCCGGCGCCGGCACCGCCGATTCGTCGGCGAGCAGAAACGCCGATCCCACCTGCGCCGCGGCGGCGCCCAGCGCGAGGACGGCGGCGACGCCGCGGCCGTCGCCGATCCCGCCCGCCGCCAGCACCGGGACGCGCACGGCGTCGACCGCTTGCGGAACCAGCGCGAGCGTCCCGGTCAGCGCGTCGTCGACCGCCGAACGGATCGTGCCGTGATGGCCGCCGGCCTCGAACCCTTGCATGCAGACCGCGTCGGCGCCGGCACGTTCGAGCGCGACCGCTTGATCGACGGTCTCCGCGGTGCCGAGCGTGAAGATTCCGAGCTCCCAGCAGCGCGCGAACACGGCCGCATCGGGGATTCCGAACGTGAAGCTGAACACTGCAGGACGTGCCGCGAACATTGCCTCGAGCTGGCCTTCCCAGGTGACGGAGGAGACGCGCGGCTGCGCCGGCTGGGCGATCCCGAGTTCTTCGCGATACGGCCGCAGGCGTTCGTTCGCGCGCGCCAGCTGCTCCGCCGACGCGCCCGGCGACGTGTCGACGAACAGGTTCACCGCGAACGGGCGATCGGTCAGCGCGCGCACGCGCGCGATCCGTTCGCGGATCATCTCCGGCGCATCGTAGCCGCCAGGGAGCGAGCCGAGGCCGCCGGCGTTCGCGACCGCCGCAACGAGTTCGGGCGAGGTGGCGCCCGCCATCGGCGCCTGCACGATCGGAACGGTCAGAAACGGGAGGCGATGCATGCGTTCAGGGTACGCCGCGCGCACCACCGCGTCTGCGACCGAGGTCGGTCAGTCTTCCGCCGGCGTCGCGAACCGTCCCAGCGCCCCGATCGACGGGATGAAATAGTACGCCCCCGTGAGCGGCGTCGTGTAGCGGGTGAGCGCGTCGCGGACGCCGATCCCCGCCATCTGCTCGAGCATGCGATGCATCCGCCATTGCTCGCGCGAAAACCCGACGAAGACGGTGCCGTGATCGGTCACCGTTCCGTACGGCACGTTGCGCCGGAAGATCTTTTGCTCCTCGCCGTCGACGTTGACTTTGGTGCGCGCGACGTGCGAGTCGGGCGGCATCGCGTCGTCGTCGAACTCGATGCTGTCGGCCTTGGTGCGGCCGATGATGCGCTCTTGCGCGTCGACGGGAAGCGCGTGAAAGACGGCGCTGTCGTGAGGCCACTGCTGAAAGAGCAGCACGCTCCCGCCGGCGCCCGGCATCTCGTCGGGGATCAGCGCGATCTCGGGTGCGTCGAGCAGCGACGGGTTCTCGGTGCCGTCTTCGAACCCGGTGAGATCGCGGCTGTGACGGTACGACCAGCCGGTCAGCTCGCGTTCGAGCCGCGCCGCCGGCGAGAGCGCCGATCGCCGCGGTCGCAAGATCAAAGACGACGTCGTACGACGCACCCGCGATCCACAGCCAGATGTCGGCTTGCGTTGCGGGCATCGTGTAGCCGTCCGCGCCGTGCATCGGCGCGTCGAAGCCGCGCACCTCGGCCGGCATGTCGTCGGGCGCGAGGGCGCGCCACAGTTCCGGCCGGAATCCGGCGACGAAGTTGACGCCGCCGACGGTGGTGCGCGGTTCGTGGATGTCGGCGACGATGCGCGCGACGTCCGGCGGCGCGACGCCGGCGGCGAGACGAAATTCGAGGTACGTGTGCGCCGCGTCGGCCCAGCGCGAAGATCCCCGTTTGCGGTGCGGCCATCAGCGGCCCATCGGTCCGAAAAGCACGCGCGTACGTTCCGTGCCGAGCCGACGGTGCCTTGCGCGGGGCGGCGCGCGCGCGGCGCGCGGCGAAGGCGCCGGGGTGAAGACCGAACCCGCAGCATCGCAGGCGACCCGCGTCGTGCACGCGGCCGCCGGCGGACCCGACGCCCTGCGCGCGGTCTCGCCGCCGCTCTATCTTTCGACGACGTTCGAGCGCGACGAGCACTACGCGTTTCCCGGCGGCTTCGACTACGCCCGCGAAGCGAACCCCAACCGCACGATGCTCGAGGAGGCGCTCGCGCAGCTCGAAGGCGGTGTCGAGGCGGCGGCGTTCGCGAGCGGGATGGCGGCGGCGATGACGCTGTTTCAAGCGCTGCAGCCGGGCGATCGCGTCGTCGTCGCGCACGACACGTACTACGGCGTGCGCGCGATGCTGAACGAGGTCTTCGTCCCGTGGGGGCTGCGCGTCGAGTACGTCGACGCATCCGATCCGCATGCGCTCGCGGCAGCGCTCGCGCGTCCGGCGCGTCTGATCTTTGTCGAAACGCCGTCGAACCCGATGCTGCGCGTGACCGATCTCGCCGCCGCGGCGCGGCTCGCGCACGACGCGGGCGCGCTGCTCGCCTGCGACAACACGATGGCGACGCCGGTCTTCCAGCAGCCGCTCGCGCTCGGCGCCGACATCGTGGTGCACGCGACGACGAAATATCTCGCCGGCAATCACGACGCGATGGGCGGCGCGCTCGTCACCGCGCGAGCCGATGCCTTCTGGGACGGGATCCGCCGGCGGCAGAAGCTCTGCGGCGCGATCCCGTCGCCGTTCGCGTCGTGGCTGACCCTGCGCGGGATCAGCACGCTCGTCCCGAGGATGCGCTGGCACGACGCGACGGCGCTCGCCATCGCGCACGCGCTCGCCGGAGATGCGCGCGTCGCCGAGGTGCTCCATCCCGGCCTGCGGTCGCACCCCGCGCACGCGGTCGCGGCGCGGCAGAGCAGCGGCACCGGCGGGGTCTTTTCGATCCGCGTCGCCGGCGGCCGCGACGCCGCGCTCCGCGTCGCCTCGCGGCTGCGGCTCTTTCGCCGCGCGACGAGCTTCGGCGGCGCCGAGAGCCTCGTCGAGCACCGTGCGACCGTCGAAGGCGCCGGCTCGCCGACGCCGCCCGATCTGCTGCGGCTCGCGATCGGCCTCGAGGCCGCCGACGACCTGATCGGCGACCTCGACCGTGCTTTGGAACCCCGGCGATGAACGACGGTCGGGGAACGGACAGACGCGGGCCTGCTGGTGTGCTACGATGGATGCCCGTCAGCGAGCGTCGAGAGGCTCCCGTGGCACAGCAGGTTCCGGTGGTCCGCCTGATCGGCGAGTACGACGTCTACTCCGCGTCCGCTCTCGCCGAGATGCTGCAGCCGATCACGGGCCGCGGGATCGTCGACCTCACTGCGGTCCGGTATCTCGACTCCGCCGGCCTCGCGCAGCTCGCACGGTTGGCGAACCGCGTCGGTCCGCACGCCGTCGTGCTGGTAGCGCCGAACCCGCAGATTCGCCGCGTGCTCGCGCTGGCGCGATTCGACCGGCTCTTCGTCGTGGTCGACGAACTCGACGACGCACGCCGAGTGCTGTGAGCGCACGCGCGTGAGCGCGCTGCGCGACGGGATCCACCTGCGGGCCTGCAACCTGTGCGAGGCGATCTGCGGGCTCGCGATCACGGTCGAGGGCGGCGCGGTCGTCGACCTGCGCGGCGATGCCGCAGATGTGTTCTCGAAGGGCCACATCTGCCCGAAGGGATCGGCGCTGATCGATCTGCACGCCGATCCCGACCGCCTGACCGCGCCGCTGCGCCGGCGCGGCACGCAATGGGAGCCGATCGGCTGGGACGACGCGTACGATCTGGTCGTGCGTGGGCTGCAGGACGTCGTCGCTCGCTGCGGCGACGATGCCGTTGCGATCTACCTGGGCAACCCGAACGTCCACAACAGCGGAACGATGCTCTCGTCGGGCGGATTTCTGCGCGCGCTGCGCACGCGCAACCGGTTCAGCGCGACGAGCGTCGATCAATTGCCGCATCACCGCGCCGCACTCGAGATGTTCGGTCACCCGCTGCTGCTCCCGATCCCCGACGTCGACCGCACCGATCACTTCCTGGTCCTCGGTGCCAATCCGCTCGTCTCCAACGGGAGCATGCTGACGGCGCCGGGGATGCGCGACCGCGTGCGCGCGATCCGCGAGCGCGGCGGCCGCGTCATCGTGATCGATCCGCGGCGCAGTGAGACCGCGGCCGCAGCCGACGAGCATCACTTCATCCGGCCCGGCACCGACGCGCTCTTCCTGCTCGCGCTGATGAACGCGATCGATGCGGCCGGCGAGGCGCGCCTCGGCCGCCTCACGCCGTTCACCGACGGCTTCGACGCGCTGCGCGCGGCGGCGCGCGCGTTTCCGCCCGAACGCGTCGCCGCGCCCACCGGGATCGATGCCGCGACGATCCGCCGGATCGCGCGCGCGTTCGCGAGCGCGCCGCGCGCTGTTGCGTACGGACGCATCGGGCTCTCGACGCAGCCCTTCGGCGGCCTCTGCCAATGGCTCCTCAACGCGCTCAACGCGGTGACGGAGAACCTCGACGCGCCGGGCGGCGCGATGTGGCCGCTGCCGGCGTTCGATCTGCTGCAGGGAGCGAAGCGCGGCCAGGCGCACGCCGGCCGCTGGCGCTCGCGCGCGCGCGGCCTGCCCGAATTCGACGGCGAGTTCCCCGTCGCGACGCTGATCGACGAACTGCGCACGCCGGGTCCGGGCCGCGTGCGCGCGTTCGTCACCGTCGCCGGCAACCCGGTCCTCTCGACGCCCTCCGGCGCAGAGCTCGACGCGGCGCTCGCGGATCTGGAGTTCATGGTGAGCGTCGATCCGTATCTGAACGAAACGACGCGTCACGCCGACGTGATCCTTCCGCCGGCGATCGGCCTGGAAGTCGAACACTACGACGTCATCTTCCATCACCTGGCGGTGCGCAACACCGCGCGCTACAGCGAGGCGATTGCCGTGCTCGACGAAAGCCAACGGTACGACTGGCAGATCTTCGAGGCGCTGCGCCTGCGCATGACCGGGGCGACCGGTGCTCCGCCGCACGTGCGGATCGATCGGGCATTGCGCGCCGGACCGTACCGTACCAACCTCGACGACGTGCGCGCGCATCCGCACGGCGTCGACTACGGCCCGCCCAAGCCCGTGCTGCCCGAGCGGTTGCTCACGGCAGACAGCAGGGTGCAGCTTGCGCCGCCTGCGATGCTCGCCGACCTACCGCGGCTCGAGACGATGTTCGCCGAACCGCCTCCGGCGCTGAGCCTGATCGGGCGCCGGCAGCTGCGCAGCAACAACTCGTGGATGCACAACGCGCCGCGCCTGATGCGCGGCGGCGATCGCTGCACGCTGCAGCTCCATCCGCTCGACGCGGATGCGCGCGCGATCGGCGACGGCGATCGCGTCGAGGTCCGCTCCCGCACCGGTGCGGTCGTCGTACCCGCGGAGATCACCGACGCGGTGATGCCGGGTGTCGTCAGCCTCCCGCACGGTTTCGGTCACGGGCACGGCGGAACGCGGCTTTCGGTCGCATCGGAGACGCCCGGCGCAAGCATCAACGATCTGACCGATCGCGAACGGATCGACGAACTCACCGGAAACGCCGCATTCAGCGGAACGCCGGTCGAGGTCGTGCGCTATCCGGCGTGATGCAGCAGCGGTGAACTGACGAGGCCGTTGATGACGAACTGCACCGCCAGCGCCGCCAGGATGATCCCGAGCAGCCGCGTCACGACGTGAATTCCGGTGTTGCCGATCACGCGGTGCACGTACGTCGCCGAGCTCATGCACAGCCACGTGACGGCGAGCGCCGCGGCGTAGGCGCCCGCGACGGTGAGAACGCGCGCCGGCTCGCCGCGCGTCAGCCCGCCGAGCAGCAGCACCGTCGCGATCGTCCCCGGACCCGCGATCATCGGCACCGCCAGCGGAAAGACCGCGGGGTTCTCCGCCTCCGAGGCTTCGCGCGTTTCCTCGGCGGTCTGCTTCGCGCCGGTTTGACGCGCGAAGAGCATGTCGATCGCGATCAGAAACAGCAGCACGCCCCCGGCGATCGTGAACGCTGAAAGCGTGATGCCGAGATACGCGAGAAGCGGATGCCCGATGAGCGCCATGACCGCGATGATGATCGCGGCGACGAGCACGGCTTCGTTCACGATGCGCTGGCGCCGTCCCGGCGTCGACGCGGTCGCCACCAGCGTCAGCGGGATCATCCCGACCGGATCGATGATGGTGAACGCGGTCGCAAACGCGGTCGCGGCGAACGGAAAGTCCACTGCTGCTGGTTGCGGCGGCGGCGCGCACTCTCCTCGGCGCAGGGCGTCAGGAGGCGTCGGGGACGACGAGCAGTTCGTCGGACGGCGGTTCGGCGATCGCCCAGCCGTGCAGCGCGTCCTCGCTCGTGATCAACGCGGCGCTCGCGAGCCGCTGCAGCACGTCGATCGCGTCGAGCGCCGCACGATCGGGGATGCCGAGTTCCAGCGAGGCGACGCCGAACATCGCGCGGCACGTACCGCCGGCGGCAATCTGCGCTGCGGCGTAGCTCTGGACGCCGAGGACGTCGCGGCGCTCGCGCATCTCGTCGGTATCGATCCGGCGCAAATCCGGACAGATCGAGATGCGCGCGCGCAGTGCGCAGTTCCAGCCGGGATGCTGCTGCTCTTCGCGCCGCCCCTCGAGATACGATGCGCCCCCGCCGCCCGCGACCGTGTAGAGCAGCGCATGCGGCAGCGTCACGCAGCCCCAGGTATCGTACCGCTCACCGCACGCATCGTGGAGCGCGCGCGCCGCGATCCGGACGATCTCCTCGGGCGTCGTCGCGCTCCACATCCGGCGTGCGACCGCGGCCGCGGCGCCGAGCGACGAGCGCACGTCGCCGCGCGCGAGGCGATCGAGTTCGGGCCGCGCGAGCCGCGCGAGCTCGCTGCGCTCTTCGGCGCCGAGCCGCAAGGCGTCACCGATCCGCTCGAGCGCGTTGAGCGAGACTTGCGCGACGCCGGTCTCGAAGCGCGTGTACCAGGCGACGCTGATCTGCGCGAGCTCGGCGACCTCCTCGCGCCGCAGACCGCGCGTCCGGCGCCGGCCGTACCAGCGCAGGCCGGCCTCGGCGGGGTCGACCCGGCGCCGGGCTTGCAGCAGAAACCCGCGCAGGGCGCGGCGCCGCTCATCGTCGCGAAGTATCGGAGGATCAGGTTACCACCCGCGCCCGAAGCGGTGGAGGGGTGAAGATGTGCCCCCCTTGAGGAGCCCGGCACATTTTGTTGGGTTTTCGCGGCCCCATGCAACGCGGTAGCATCGGCTATGGAGTTGCGTCTGCCGCCGCCGCCACGGCGCACGGCAGAAGATCGACCCCGGGTGTGGGCGCGCGCCGGCTCGCCGTGCGGACGGGGCGGCGACCGCGCGCTGGCGATCGACTGTCCCGACGAAAACCGCTTCGTCTTCGTCGCCGACGTCGCGGGGCGCGGGCGGGGCGCCGAACGGCCCGCCGACTTTCTCGCCGACGCGGCGCGCTTGCTGGTGTGCCAGGGGATGGGCGTCGCGACGGCGCTGGAGACGCTGAGTCTCGCGTTCGGCCACTATTTCGGCGGACGCTTCGCCTCGGCGTTCCTGGCGTGCATCTGCGACGACGGCACCGTCGCGTGGGCCTCGGCGGGACATCCCGACGCGTTGATCGTGCGCGCCGAGGGCGAACACGAGCATCTCGGGGCAAGCGGCCCGCTGTTGGGCGTCTTTCGCGATCCGTCGTATCGCGAGTCGTCGTCGGCGCTCCACGACGGCGATCTGCTCGTGGTGACGACCGACGGGGTCTCCGACGCGCTGCTCGACGACGGCACCCGGATCGGTGAGCGCGGCGTCGCGCGCTGCGCGCACGCGGTCCGCGACGCCGCGCGCGATCCGGCCGGCGCGTTCGTGTACCACCTGTTCGGCGCGATGCGGGCGCGGCTCGACGACGACTGGGCGGTGCTTGCCGCGCGCCGCGCGGGCTAGCGCCGGGCGGCGCGGCGCCGCGGCCCCGCGCCGGGACCGCGTTCGCGATGCGCCCGCACGTTGTCGCGCACGCGGTGCAGCAGGTCGCGCAGCATCTCGATCTCGTCTGACGAAAACCCGTCGACGGCGATCTCGTTGATCTCGACCGCGTAGCCGAGCAGCACGTCGCGCAGGCGGCGCCCGCGCAATGAGAGGTGCAGGTGAATCTTGCGGCGATCGGCGGTGCTGCGGCGGCGCTCGACCAGACCGCGTGCTTCCATCGCGTCGATCGCGGCGTTCGTCGAGTTCTCGAAGAGTCCGATGCGCTCGCTGAGCTCGCGCTGCGTCATCCCGTCGGCGTCCCACAGTTCGCGCATGATGAAGTATTGCCCGAGCGTGACGTCGTGGCGTTCGATCCGTTCCTGGAGGTCGCGCATCATCGCCCGCGACGATTCGCGCAGCAGGTAGCCGACGCTGCGGTTGCGGTCCAGGTGAAAGCCGCGCGTCTGTTCCAGCCGGGTATCGCTCGCTCGTCTCATCGCACCGTATCTCGTCTCGGTCGTCGCCGGGACTCCGCCCCATGCGGCCCCTCTTGCGCGCATTCGCGGTCCGGAGTATAGTTCCATGCTAGAACGGTTCTAGTATCGAAGTAAATGAACGGTGACGACGATGCGCGTGAAAACGACGATGGACCGGGGTGTGGGCGGCCGCTGCGCGGCCGGGGCGGCATGACGACGGCCGTCCCGGCCGCGGAGCAGGCGGCGCAGGCGCGCGAAGGCGCGGCGCTGGTGCTCGACCGCATCGCCAAGACCTATCGCGGTGCGGGCGGCGGCGTCGCCGCGCTGGGACCGGTCGACCTGGAGGTGTGGCGCGGCGAGTTCGTGTCGATCGTCGGCCCGAGCGGTTGCGGAAAGTCGACGCTGTTTTCGATCGTCGGCGGGCTTGCGGAGGAGTACGACGGCCGGGTGCTGATCGACGGCCGCGCGGTTCGCGGCCCGCAGCGCGAGATCGGGATGGTGTTTCAGGAAGAGTCGACGTTTCCGTGGCTGAGCGCGCTGGAGAACGTCGCGTTTCCGCTGCGGGTCGCGGGCGTGGCGCGCGCCGAACGCGAGACGCGCGCACGGCGCATGCTGCGGCTGGTCGGCCTCGAGGGATTCGAGGGCGCGCGCCCGGCGAAACTGTCGGGCGGGATGCGCCAGCGCACGGCGTTGGCGCGCACGCTGATCGCGCAGCCGCGCATTCTGCTGATGGACGAGCCGTTCGCCGCGCTCGACGAGCAGACGCGGCTCCTGCTCGGCGATCGTCTGCTCGACGTGTGGCGCGAACTCGAACAGACGACATTGCTGATCACGCACAGCATCGCCGAAGCGGTGCAGCTCTCGGACCGCGTCGTCGTGATGACGTTCCGGCCCGGCCGCGTCAAGCGCATCGTCAAAATCGATCTGCCGCGCCCGCGCACCTCCGCGATCTTGGGGAGCGAGCGCTTCGGGCACTTCGTCAGCCTGATCTGGAGCGAACTGCGCGACGAAGCGCTGCGCGGACTCGACGCGCGGGAGGAACGCTGCTGATGGACCGTTCGCTTTTCATCGCGTCGCTGGCCGCCGCGACGGCGCCGCAGATCGTGCCGCGCCGAACGGAGGAACTCCAGCCGCTGCGTGCCGCGATCGGACAGCGCGGGGCGTGGGACACGATGATCGTGCCGCAGGGGGTCGAGGAGGGGATTTTCCGCCGCGCCGGGCTCGACGTCCAGCCGACGTTCACCGCCGGGGGATCGGACACGCTGCAGGCGGTGACGACCGGCAGCGCCGACGTCGGCATCGGCGTCGGGACGACCGGCGCGATCGGCGCGTTCGCGAAAGGCGCGCCGTTGCGCATCATCAGCGGCGAGTTCACCGGCGCGAGCGACATCTTTTTCTACGTCCGCGCCGACAGCAGCATCCGATCGATGGCGCAGATGCAGGGCCGCACCCTCGGTTTTTCGCGCCCCGGATCGTCGTCGTTCATCGCCGCGCATCTCCTCGCGACCCGCGCGAACGTCGTGCCGTCGTTCGTGCCGTCGGGCGAGACGGCGGCGACGTTCACTCAGGTGATGTCGGGTCAGCTCGATGCGGGCTGGGCCGTGCCGCCGCTGGTGCTCGACGCGCTGCGCGACGGCAAGGTGCGCATCCTGGCGCGCGCATCCGAACTCCCGGACCTGCGGCATCAGACGATCCGCGTCAACGTCGCCAACGCGACGTACGCGCGCGACCGTCACGATCTCCTCGCGCGCTTCGTCGGGGCATACCGCGAGACGGTCGCGTGGATGTATCGCGACCGTCGCGCCGCGCTCGCGCGCTACGCGCGCTACAACGGGATCGCGCCGGCGATCGCCGCCGACGCGCTGGGATTCTATCCGCAAGCGGCGGTCGCGACGCTCTCGATCGCCGGCTTCCGCCGCAGCCTCGACGACGCGCTCGCTTATAAGAACATCACCAAGCCGCTGGACGCCGATCAGGTGCGCGACCTCTTCGACGTCGTCTACACGCGATGAACCCGCGCGGCACGGCCGCCGCGCTGCCGGCGCTCGCGATCCTCGTCGCGGCGCTCGCCGCGCTCGCCGCGGCGTCGGCGGCGGGCGCGCTCCCGGCGACGGTCGTTCCGTCGCCCGCGGCCGTCGCGCGCGCGTTTGCGGTGCTGTTCGCCGACGGCGACATTGTCGTGCCGTTCGCGACGACGGTCGGGCTCGCGACGGCGTCGACCGCCTTGGCGGCGGCGTTCGGACTTCCGCTGGGGCTCCTGCTGGCACGCCGGGCCTCCCTCGGCAGAGCGTACGAGGCCTGGCTCGGCGCGGCGTTCGCAGCGCCGGTCGCGCTGCTCTACCCGCTCTTCCTCGTCGTCACCGGACGTTCGCTGCGCACCGTTGTCGTGATGGCGGCGCTCGCCGCGGCGATCCCGATCGTCATCAAAACGCGCGAAGCGTTCGCGGGAGTCCCGCGCGTCTTTACCGACGTCGCCTCGAGCTTCCGACTGAACGCGCGGACGCGGTTCGCGCTGGTCGAACTGCCGGCCGCCGTCCCGGTGCTGTTCGACGGCCTGCGGCTCGGATTGATCTACGCGCTGGTCAACGTCATCGGGGTCGAATACCTGGTCGATCTGGGCGGGCTGGGGCGCGTCGTCTCCGATCGCTATGCGGTCTACGATATCCCCGAGACGTACGCCGCGATCGTGCTGGTGCTGATCGCGAGTTTCGCGTTGCTGTACGCGCTCGATCGGCTGCAGCGGGCGGTGCACGAATGAGCGCGGTGCTGCGCATCCGGCTCGTCACCGCCGCCGCCGTGCTGACGGCGTACGAAGCCGCCGCGCGCAGCGGGCTGTTCTACCAGGGCGTATTTCCGCCGCTCGGCGCGGTCGGGCGCGCGCTCGCGGCAACGCTGGCGGCGCCGCAGTTCTACGCGAACCTCGAAGTGACCGCGACGGAGATCGCGGCCGGGTTCGCGATCGGCGCGGTGCTCGGCGTCCCCGCCGGCGTCGCGCTCGGCGCCGGCCCGCGGCTGCGCGCGGCGTTCGCGCCGTACGTCGACGCGTTCGCGACGGCGCCGAAAGTGATCTGGCTGCCGATCGCGATGCTGGCGCTCGGCGCCGGGCCGGCGTCGAAGGCGGCGCTCGCCGCGGCCGCCGCGTTCTTCCCGATCGTCATCGCGGTCGCGGCCGGGACGCGCCACGTTCCGGCGGTGTACGTGCGTGTCGCGCGCGTCGCGCACGCGTCGGCCTGGCAGCGCCTGCGCTGGGTCTACCTGCCGGCGCTGCGCGTTCCGATCGTCACCGGTTTGCGGTTGGGCTTCGGCCTCGCGGTCACGATCGTGCTGCTCGCCGAGATCAAGATCTCCGACCGCGGCGCCGGCTTCCTCGTCATCGACGCGTACAACCATTTCCGCATCGCAGAGATGGATGCGCTGCTGATCGTGCTCTTCGCGCTCGCCGTGGCTGCGAACGGCGCGATGGGACGCCTGGCGGAGGAGACGTGAGCTGGGAGCGCGGCGCCGGCCGCCCGGCTACGGTCGGCGTGCTTGGTGCGGGCCGGATGGGTCTGCCGATCGCGCGTCAGCTCGTGGGCGCCGGGTTCCATACGATCGCGTACCGCCGCGGCGCGGGCGACGAACTTCGCGCCGCCGGGGCGCGCGTCGCGGGTTCGGTCGCGGAACTCTGCGTCGGTGCCGAAGTCGTGATCTCGCTGCTCCCCTCCGCCGACGCGGTGCACGCCGTACTGCCCGAACTCGTGCGGGGCTTGCGTCCCGGCTCGGTGCTCGTCGACATGGCGACGCTCGGCCTCGCGGTGAAGAAGCAGGTACGAGACGCGCTCGAGCCGCGCGGCGTCGCGATGCTCGATTGCCCGATCAGCGGCGGCCCGATGATGATCCCGCGCCGCGAGAACGTCGTCCTCGGCAGCGGCGAGCCCGACGCATTCGAGCACGCGCGACCGCCGCTCGAGTCGTTCTCCGCGAACGTGCTCTATCTGGGCGTCTTCGGCACGGGATCGCGCGTGAAATTCATCGCGCAGCAGCTCGTCGCCGTGCACAACCTGGCCGCCGCCGAGGCCCTGCGCTACGCGATGCGCAGCGGGATCGACGCAAATACGGTGATCGCCGCGATCGTCCCGAGCATCGCGTCGTCGCGTTTCTTCGAACAGCGCGCGCCGATGATGGTCGAGCGGCGGTTCTCGCCGGCGCTCGGACCGATCGGGATGCTCGCGAAAGATCTGCCTCCGGTGCTCGACGATGCCGACGAGATCGGCGTCGCAATGCCGCTGCTGCGGACCGCGCAGCGTTACTACGCCGCGGCGCTCGAGGCCGGGATGGGCGAGCTCGACGTCGCCGCGATGATCGACGCGCTCGAACTCGACGGTGCTGCGCTGCAGCACGAGGTGAACCGATGATCGACAACATCGCACAGCGCGGGTGCCGAAGCGGCTGCTGCGTCTCCATGGTCGGCGACGTCTACGTGTTTCTCGCGACCGGCGCGGAGACGAACGGCGCCTATTTTCTGATGGACGGGATCGTCCCGCCCGGCGGCGGCCCGCCCCTGCACGTGCACTCGCGCGAGGACGAAGCGTTCTACGTCGCCGCCGGCGAGTTCGAAATCGAGTACGGCGAGCGCACGCAGCGGCTCGGGCCGACCGGATTCGTGCATTGCCGGCGCGGCGTCGCGCACCGCTTCCGCAACGTCGGCACGCAGCCCGGACGCTTGCTGCAGATGTTCACGCCGGCGGGGATCGAGCAGTTTTTCTACGCCGCCGGGACCGAGGTCGCCGGCGCGGATGCCGAGCCGCTGCCGGTGACGCCGGCCGACATCGAGCGGCTGCTGCTCGCCGCCGCCGAACACGGGATCGAGATCCGTCTGCCTGAGGGCGATCATCATGGGTGACACCAGGATGACCGTCGCGATCGTCGCGCCCGCTTTCGTGTACATGCCGTTGTGGGCGGCCGCGTCGGAAGGGCTGTTTCGCGATGAAGGTCTCGACGTCACGATCGAGGTCGCGGGCGGGACGACGCACGGCGTCACGGAGCGTCTGCTCGACGGCCGCGCGCAGATCGGGATCGGGACCCCCGAGGGCGTGCTGCTCGACGGAAGCGGCGATCTCGTCATCATCGCGGGCCATGCGAACCGCGCCGCGCTCTCGCTCGTCGCGCAGCCGCGTTTTCGCAACGTTGGCGAACTGCGCGGCGCGCGCTTCGGCGTCGCCTCGCTCACCGAAGGGACGGCGTACATCCTGCGCGAGATGCTGGCTCAGCGCGGGCTGCACGACGGCGACTACGCGCTGCTCGAAGTCGGAACGCATCCGGTGCGCTGGGAAGCGCTCAAAGCGGGGACGCTCGACGCGGCGCTGCAGCTCGTGCCGTTCAACTACATGGCCGAGGACGCCGGCTTCGCGATACTCGCGCAGGCCTACGACGACGTCCCCGACTACGCGTTCACCACGGTGAACGTGCGGCGCTCCTGGGCCGGCGCGCAGCCCGCGATCGTCGAGGCGTTCTTGCGCGCGCTGCTGCGCGGCACGGCCTGGATCTACGACCATCCCGCCGCGAGCGTCCGCGTCGCGGCCTCCGCCTCCGGCGTTCCGGAAGCGTACGTCGAGCGCGCGGTGCGCGAGTTCGTCGACCGCCGCGTCGTCGCGCGCGATCTGTCGCTGAGCCGCGCCGGGCTCGCCAAGGTGGAAGAGACGCTCGCTCATGCCGGCGCGACGCGCGCGGCCGACGCGGATCGCGCGATCGACCTGCGCGCGCTCGAACGCGCCCGCGCTTCCCTCGCCCAACTTTCCCGGAGCACTTCATGAGTACGACCATCGCCATGTCGACGCAGGACGTGCACGCGCGCGCCTTCGCCGAACCGTTCGCCATGCTGATCGACGGCGCGCTGTGCGGTGCCGAGGACGGCGCGACATTCGCCACCGTCAACCCCTCGACCGAAGCCGCGCTCGCCGACGTCCCGCTCGCGGGCCGCGAGCAGGTCGCGCGCGCGGTCGACGCGGCGCAGCGCGCATCGGCGGCGTGGCGGGGCGCCTCGCTTCCGGAGCGGATCGCCGCGGTCACCCGCACGATCGAGATCCTGCGCGAACATGCCGAAGAACTGAGCTATCTCGACGCGCTCGACGGCGGACTCGTCCTCGCCGAGGCACGCAAGGACGTCGCGCTCGCGGGCGCCTGGATCGGCTACATGCTCGGCGCGGCGATGGAGGTGAAGGGGCACACGCTCCCGTTCGCCGACCGCGGCTGGCTGCTGACAAAGCGCGAGCCGTACGGCGTCGTCGCGCGGATCGGCGCGTTCAACCATCCGCTGCTGTTCACCGCCGGGAAGATCGCCGCGCCGCTGCTCATGGGGAACGCGGTCATCGTCAAGACGCCCGAACAGGCGCCGCTCTCGTCGCTGCTCTTCGGCCGACTCGTCCGGGACGTCTTTCCGCCGGGGGTGCTGCAGATTCTCAGCGGCGACGGCCCGACGACCGGCGACGCGCTCGTACGGCACCCGCGCGTCAAACGCATTGCGCTGATCGGCAGCGTCGAGACGGCGATGCGCATCCAGCGAAGCGCCGCCGAGACCGCGGTCAAACACGTCACGCTCGAACTCGGCGGGAAGAACGCGATGATCGTGTTCCCCGACGCCGACCTCGACCGCGCGGTCGAAGGCGCGACGTCGAGCACGAACATGCAGCAGAGCGCCGGCCAATCGTGCGGTTCGATCACGCGCCTCTTTCTCCACGAGTCGGTCCACGACGCGTTCGTCGAGCGCCTGGCGGCGCGCGTCGCGCAGATCGCGGTCGGCGATCCGCTCGCGCCCGGGACGCAGATGGGTCCGCTGGTGTCGGAGGCGCAGTACCGGCGCGTACTGGGGTACATCGACGCGGGGCGCTCGGAGGGCGCGTCGGTGGTGACCGGCGGCGTCGCGCCGGCGTGGCGCGAGAAGGGCTTCTTTGTCGAGCCCACCGTCTTCGGCGGCGTCACGCCGGCGATGCGCATCGCGCGCGAAGAGATCTTCGGGCCGGTCCTCTCGGTTCTGCGCTGGTCGGACCGCGAGGCGATGCTCGCGCAGGCCAACGCCGTCGAACTCGGGCTCACCGGATCGGTGTGGACGCGCGATCTCGCGACCGCGATGGAGTGCGCCGATGCGCTCGACAGCGGCTACGTGTGGGTCAACGGGGCGGCGCGCCACTTCATCGGCGCGCCGTTCGGCGGCCACAAGAACAGCGGCGTCGACGTCGAGGAGAGCATCGAGGAACTCTACAGCTACACGCAGTCCAAGACGATCAGTCTGTGCGCATGAGCGTCGCGGCGCACTGGGCCAGCGATGCGATCGCGCTCGCGCTGCGCGACGCGCTGGGCGTCGACTACGTCGCGCTCAACCCCGGGGCGAGCTTCCGCGGCCTGCACGACAGCCTGGTGCATCTCGGCGGTCCGCCGATGCTGGTGTGCCTGCACGAAGAGCATGCCGTCGCGATCGCGCACGGGTACGCGAAGGTCGCCGAACGGCCGATGGCGGCGATCCTGCACAGCAACGTCGGGCTGATGCACGGTGCGATGGCGATCTACAACGCCTGGTGCGATCGCGCGCCGGTCGTGATCGTCGGCGCGACGGGCCCGGTCGACGCGGCGCGGCGGCGGCCGTGGATCGACTGGATCCACACCGCCGCCGATCAGGCCGCGCTGGTCCGTCCGTTCACGAAGTGGGACGATCAGCCGGCGTCGCTGCGCGCCGCACTCGACGCGCTCGCGCGCGCGGACGCCGTCGCGCGCACCGAACCGTGCGGACCGGTCTACGTCTGTCTCGACGCGGCGCTGCAGGAGGCCCCGATCGACGCGATGCCGGCGCTCCCGCAGATGCGCCGCCATCGCGCGCCGGCGCGCGCCGTCCCCGCCGCCGCCGAGATCGCGCGGATCGTCGAGGTGCTCGACGCGGCGCAGCGTCCGGTCATCCTCGTCGGGCGGGTTTCGCGCGATCGCGCCGCGTGGGACGCGCGCGTCGCGCTTGCCGAACGGCTCGGCGCGCGCGTCGTCACCGATCTCAAACTCGCCGCAGGCTTTCCCACCGCGCACCCGCTCCACGGCGTCCCCGGCTACTTTCTCGACGACGAGGCGAAGCGGGCGATCCGCGACGCCGACGCGATCGTGAGCCTCGACGCGGTCGATCTCGCCGGGATCCTCGCGCAGGCGTACGGCGACCGGATCCCCGCCGCGACCGTCGTCTCGATCTCGCTCGATCGCTACGCGCTGCGCGGCTGGACGATGGATGCGGGCGGCCTCGCGACGATCGACGTCGACGTCGCCGCTCACCCCGATGCCGTCGTCCCGCTCGTCCTCGCCGCGCTCGAGCCGCGCCCCCGCACGCCGTTCGCGGCGGCGCACGCGGTACCATTGCCCGCAGCGCCGTTGCATGGGCCGATCCGTCTTCCCGGTCTTGCCCGCGCGCTCGCCGGCGCACTCGGAAACCGGCCGTACACGCTGACGCGCGTCCCGCTCGGGTGGGGCGGCGATCTGATACCGTTCGCGGATCCGCTCGCCTATCTCGGATACGACGGTGGCGCGGGGGTCGGTTCCGGTCCCGGGATGGCCGTCGGCGCCGCGCTCGCATTGCGCGGGACGGGACGCGTCCCGGTCGCCGTGCTCGGCGACGGCGACTTTCTGATGGGGTGCACCGCGCTGTGGACGGCCGTGGCCAACGCGATTCCGCTGCTCGTGGTCGTCGCCGACAATCGCGCATATTACAACGACGTCGTCCATCAGGAACGCATCGCGCGCGAACGCGGGCGTCCGCTCGAAAACCGCTGGACGGGCCAGCGCATCGACGATCCGCCGGTCGATCTCGTCGCGATGGCGCGCGCGCAGGGCGCGCACACCTTCGGGCCGGTCGCCGATGCGGCGGATCTCCCCGGCGTGCTCGCGCAGGCCGTCGAAGCGACCGCCGCCGGCGCGGTGTGCTTCGTCGCCGTAGCAGTCGAAGCGGAGTACGATGCGGCGATGACCGCAGCGCTTTCGCGGGACGCCGGAGCGAACGGAGCGCTGCGCGGCTGACTGGTGCGGTCGGATCAGACCCGAGCGTCGCGCGGCGGTCCGACGAAGATCGCCGCTTCGCGCGCGGCGAAACGCAGGCCGTCGACGCCGTCGTCGTCGGTGCGCGTCACGATCGCGGCGTAGCGCATCCGCTCGAGGATTGCATGCGGCATGCGCGCGTCCGAATGCGCTTCGCAGTGCGAAGGCGCCCGGCGATCCCAGCGCCCGGCGACGCGAAACCGGCGGCTGCCGACCGACCAGATCGGTTCGCCCGATCCGTCGAGCGCCAGCAGCGTGAAACCGATGCCGACGACGCCGATCCGGTGTGCGCCGGCGAATGATGCGCGCATCGCCACGCAGCCGTCCGGCGCGATCGTGACCTGCACGCGGGTGTGAACGCCGCGTACGAAGTCGCGGCGCTCGAGCGCGATCGGCGATGACCGGCGCTGAGCAGGGCGCGAAACAGGCGCCTCGGGGAAAGCAGGGGATGCCGTGAATTGATGCATGACGTAGAAAACTCCGCAGGAAGGTGGCGGACCGAGCGTAGAGCGGATCGGTCCGGCGGAGTATCCGTGCGGGTGCGGAAGTTGGTGCCACACTGCAGGTTCGCGCCTACGTACGCCGGCGGCAATGTGCGGCGGCGCGGATCATAACGAGATCGAATATGGAGGCGGCGATGAACTGGGGCGTCGCCGGCGCGATCCTGCTCGCCGCCGCCGTGCTGATCGGCGCGTTCGGCGCGCACGCGCTGCGGGAGCGGCTCGATGCGTACGCAACCGGGATCTACGAGCGCGCGGTGTTCTACCATGCCGTCCACGGGCTGGGCCTGCTCGCGCTTGGAATCGCGACGAGCGCGCGGGTCGCCGCTCAGCCCGCGGCGGATGCGGCGGGCTGGCTGATCGCGGCGGGGATCATCGTGTTCTCGGGGAGTCTGTACGCGCTCGCGCTTACCGGGATGCGCCGGCTGGGCGCAATCACGCCGCTGGGCGGGCTGGCGTTCGTCGCGGGCTGGTGCGCGTTCGCGCTCGCATTGAGCGGCGGTTTCGCGACGCGCTGAGCCGCGACGTCACTCGCCGTGCGCGGAGGCGACGGTGCGTTTGGTTTTGCGCCGCTCGTGACGGCGGCAGAGATTGTAGGCCAGCGGCGTCCTGGCGTCGTGCCGTTCGATCTCGCAGCCGCACGGCCACGACATCACGAGCGGGTGACCCGATGGTCCAAGCTTGACGCGGCCTGGTCCGACATCCCGGTACAGCCAGCCTGGTACTTGCAGAAGCATCGTGCGCTCCGGAGGCGTCGAGGTTGCTCGGTAGACAACTATCCGAAGGACTCCCCTTTTGTTCCGCACGCCGGGGGTGCGGGCCCTTGCCGCTGGGCAACGGTCTCGTAAACAGTGATCCGCGCACGGCGTCCGGCGCGAGGGAGATCGCCCGCACGCATCTGATACCGAAGCAACCGCCGGAGAGTTCGCATGGAACAGATCGCGTCGTGCACGCACGTCATCGAACCGTCGCCGCCGTTTCGGCTTCGCGCGCGTGCGGCGGGCGGCGCGGCGGATCTCGGCGATGCGCAGAAAAAGCGTCGCGCTGACGTTCGACGACGGCCCGTCCGGCTGGGGCTCGACGGACCGCATCCTGGCCCTGCTCGACGGCTTCGGGATCAAGGCGACGTTCTTCGTGGTCGGCGGGATGATCGACAGCAACCCGCAGCTCGCGCAGCGGGAAGCGAATGTCGGGCATCTGGTCGAGAACCACAGCATGACGCACCCCGAGTTCTCGACGCTCGGACGGGACGCGATGATCGCCGAACTCGACGGCACGACGCAGCGCATCGTCGACCTCGGCGTCGACAGCCCGCAGTTTTTCCGGCCGCCGTACGGCGACCGCGACGGATCGACGCTGACCGATCTGCTTGACGAGCGCGGTCTCACGCCGATGCTGTGGACGATCGATTCACGGGACTGGGAGATCCCCGACGCCGATACCGTGCATCAGAACGTCCTGCGCGATCTGCGCGCGGCGTGGAGTGCCGGCGAGATGACGAACGTCGTACTCTTTCACGACATCCAGCCGCACACGCCGGACGTCATCGAAGCGCTCGTCCCGGATCTCGTCGACGAAGGCTGCGTCTTCGTGCGGGTCGACGCGGTTTAGGGCGCCGGTGCGAATGCCGGCACGACGGTCACGCCTCCGTACACCGCCTGCGTCCCCGCGGCGACTTGCAGCTTGACGCGCGCAGGAACGGCGCCGTCGCGGCCAGGGGTGCCGAGTGCGAACAGGTACTCCCATTGACCGTTCCCGCTGTGCTCGGCGCGCCCGAAGTCGGTCCAGGTGTCGGTGGTCTGCAGGCGGATCGTCGCTCCGCGCGACGACGCGCGAACCCATGCGCCCGCGCCGTAACGCGTGCGTCCGTCGAGCGAGAGATCGGGGCGTCCGGCCCACGTCTCCCCGGTGCTCGCGTCGATGCGCGCGAGGACGGGCTGCGGCGCGAAGCGGAACGTGTTCGCGTTCGCATCCTCGTCGGGATCGGCGGCGTCGAGCGTGCCGTCGCCGTCGATCGTCCAGAACGCGGGAAGGTCGCCGTTCCAGTCGGAGAAATCGGCGTTGGGGATCGCGAGCGGCTGCACGGGTGCGGCCGTCAGTGCGCGCAGCACGTTGGAGGCGATGGTGTCGACCACGTTCGTGCCGCCGGCGCTCAAGCCGCCTGCCCAGTTGACGGTGCCGGCGGTGAAGACGACGCCGCGGCGCTGGTACCAGCCCAGCGATGCCCCGCCGCCTTGACCGTGCGGCGCCCAGTCTCGCAGATCGGCCCGTGCGACGACGCGGAAATCCGGCGGCGTCCCGTCGCCGACCGCATCGGTTTCGTAGCCCAGGATCGCGTCGTCGACGCTGGTGCCGGCGCCGAACATGTCGCCGTTGCGCGCGCCGGTTCCGGCGAGGGTCCAATCGCCGGCGTCCGCGACGGTGTAGCCGCGGTAGCGCTGCGCGGGGACGGTCGGGTCGATCCACCAGCCCGCACCGTACTTGTAGCTCACGCCGGTGAGGCGGCTCTCGGGCCGGTTCACGGGCGGTTCGTACCAGCGCACCGTGACGCGCCGCGGATCGTCGCGCGAGGGATCGGGCGGGTTGCCTTCGGTCTCTTTGTAGCATGTCATGATGCGGGCGCCGTCGAGGGCGAGACGGATCTGCCAGTAGCACGTGTTCGCGCTGAAGAACGCGACGTTGCCGCCTGCGGCGACGAACGCTTCGACGGCGTCGCGCATCTCGAGCGACCAGTACTCGTCGTGCCCGATGCTCACCAGCAGGCGATACGGCGCAAGCAGCTGCGGATCGCGGTGGAGATCGAGGCTCGAGCAGAGATCGTACGCGATGCCGCGCGACTCGAGCCACTGCAGAAACGGGACCTGATAGCGCTCGAAGAGCGCGAGATCGTCGTAGGGCCGGTCGAAGGAAATGTGCGGTGCGTGCGGCGCGGTGTAGAGACTGCGGCCGCCCCAGGCGGTGTAGGCCTGCGCCGTCGCGTCGCTCATCTTCACGAGGATGCGCGACTGCGCGCCGGGGTTCGCCGCGCGGACAAAAAACGGGATCCACGTCTCCGCACCGCCGGAGCTGACGTGGGCGAGATAGTAGCCGCTGCGCCAGTCGGCCGGGACCGTGATGCGCAGGCCGTCCGCCGCAGGCCAGTTGCAGCCCGCCACCGCGAGCGCCGCGTCGTCCTGCACGCCGTCCGGGACGAACGCGTCGCCGGTTGTGGCGAGCATCGGTTCGTCGGTACGGCCGCGGCGCACGACCTGCATCGCGACGTGCGCGAACGCAGCGCTCGATGCGCGCACGTGCAGATCCAGCGTGTCGCCCGGCGCGACCGAGGTGGCCGACGCGTACCCTTCGAGCGCTGCCGCCATAACCGCGCCTTCGCGGCGCTCGCACGGCGCACCCGCGCACGAAATGAGGAGTGATGGACGAACTGCAGTACGACATCGTGATCGTCGGCGCGAGCCTCGGCGGCGTCGCCGCGGCGCTGCGCGCGGGCGGGATGGGCGCCGACGTGTGCGTGCTGGAGGCGTCGACGTGGGTCGGCGGACAGTACACGGCGCAAGGCGTCTGCAAACCCGATGAAAACAAGTACATCGACTCGGTGGGCAGCACCGCGCTCTACCGCTGGTTCAAGCATCTGGTGCGTGCGTATTATCGGTCGAACTACCGGCTGACCGCTGCCGCCGCCGCGATGCCGCTCTTGAATCCGGGCGGCCCGTATCCGGGCTTCGCCGTCGAACCGAAAGTCGCGGATCGGGTGCTCAAGCAGATGCTGCAGGGCGACGCGAAGGTCCACCTGCGGCTGAAGAACCGCGTGACCTCGGCGGAGACGAACGGCGACAGCGTCACCGCGGTGATCGCGACCGGCCCCGACGGGGTCGCGACCCGCTACAAAGCGCAGATGTTTTTGGATGCGACGGATCTGGGCGATCTGCTGCCGCTGGCCGGCGTCGAGTTCGCGATCGGCGCGGAGAGCCGCGCGCAAACCGGCGAACCGCTGGCGAACGACGCGCACCCGGAGTGGATCCAGCCGATCACCGTGCCGATCGCGCTGGAACGGCGTCCCGGCGGCGAGAACCACACGATTCCGAAGCCGGCGAACTACGACGCGCTCAAAGCGCAGCAGCGCTACGATCTCAAGGACGGCTACATCAGTAAGATGTTCACGCCCGGGATCGACCTGTGGAGTTATCGCCGGTTCATCGCCGCGAGCAATTTCCACGATCCGGCGTTTCCGTGCGATCTCTCGATGCTCAACATGGGCTTCAACGATTATCAGGGCGGGACGCTGCCGACCGGCGATCCGGCGCGCGACCTGCAAGTGATCGAAGGCGCGCGGCAGGCGACGCTGGGATACCTGTACTGGCTGCAAACGGAGTGTCCGCACGACGACAACCCCGCGGTGCGCGGCTATCCCGAACTGCGGCCGCGTCCCGACGTCTTCGATACTCCCGGCGGTACCGCGCCGCAGCCGTACATCCGGGAAGGCCGCCGTATCCTCGCCCTCACGACGATCGTCCAGCAGGACGTCGACACGAACGAACCGCGCGCGCGCAACTTCGGCGACGCGTGCGGCATCGGGTACTACGGCGGTCTCGACATCCACGCCAACGACGCGGTGGGAATGCCCCAGAGCTTCTCCGGCGTGAAGCCTTTTCAGATCCCGGTCGGCGCGCTGGTCCCGAGGCGCGTGACCAACGTGCTGGCGGCGTGCAAGAATCTCGGCGTCACGCACATCACCAACGGTGCGTACCGGCTGCATCCGGTCGAGTGGAATACCGGCGAGTCGGCGGGGGCGCTGGCGGCGTTCGCGATCCAGCACGGCACCCTGCCGCGCAACGTCGCGACGAGCGCCGATCTGCTCGAGCAGTTCCAGAAAACGCTGCTCGACGTCGGGGTGCCGGTGTTCTGGTGGACCGATGTCCCGTACGGCGATCCGCTGTTCGCCGCGGTGCAGATGCTCGGCGTGCGCGGGATCGTCAGCGGCTACGACGACATGCGGTACGGCCCGCACGACGTGCTGGAGAAGGCCGACCAGGTCGCGATCGACGAGCGGCTCGGCTCGCCGACCGACTGGCCGTCCGACCCGATCACGCGCGGTGACGCCGCCCAGCTCATCGCAAGTCAGCTGGCGTAGCGCTTCTCCGGCGGCCGGCGTTCGCCGGAGAAGCGCCCCGCGTCGATTAGTGCGCGACGCTGTTGAAAATGTTCAGCTCCGGCAGATCCGGCGTGCCTTCGGCCGAGACGGCCTGCAGCCGGGTGCGCTCGATCCCGAGCAAGCGGAGGATGGTCGGCGCAACCTGCGTCGTTTCCACCGCCTGCGACGCGACGTGAGGCTGCTGGCTCGGAAACGAGATCAGCAGCGCGACGTGCGTGTCGTCGTCGGCGAATCCGCCGTGTTCGGCGCGCTTCGTTCCGCTGGTGTAGATCGTCCCGTGATTCGGTTCGACCGCGATGTCGGGGGTGCGGCCGTCGGAGGGCGATCCGAAGCCGGCGGGCAGCGACGACGGACCGTAGACGGTGCCCTGGTCGAAGTGCAGGGTCGCGGCGACGGGACGGAGGTTGGCGAGCGCGCTGTTCACGTTCGCCGCGCGCTGGTCTTGGAGCCAGATCAAGGCGACGTCGTCGGTTTGATAGCGCCCGTTGCCGAGGTTGCCGGCGAGTGCGGTGCCGTACGGGCCGTCGTCGACGGCGGCGCGCAGCTGCGGATCGATCGGCGATTGGCCGTGCTTCGCGGTGACGATCACGAGCGTCGAGTCACGCAGTCCCTTTGCGGTCAGTTCGGCGAGCATCTTCCCGATCGACGCATCGGTGTGTTCCAACTCGGCTTCGAGATTCGCGGTCGGCGTCGCCGACGCGTCGAGGTAGCCGCCGCCAAGCAGCTTCTGGCCGACGCTCACTGCCTGAAAGTTCATGCCGAAGATCGCCGGCGTGCCGACGACGTGCGTGCCGGTGTGATCGTAGCCGTCGATCTGCTTGAGCGTGGCGAGCACCTTGAGGTCGTCGTAGGTCCGGATGGTGTCGAAGTGCTTGGTGTAATCGCCGTTCGCCGCGATCTCCGGTGTGTAGAGATCATCGACGCCCGTTCCCGAGGGGCCGTTGACGAGCTCGTAGGAGAGGTGCTTGTCGGTCCAGGCCGTTCGGCCGCCCGCAGCTTTGATCACTTCGAAGATCGTGTTGACGCGCAGGAAGCTGTGCGGGTAGACGGCGGTGCAGGCGCCGCCGTTCTTGGCGAGCGGCAGTTTCGTGGCATCGATGGAGCCGCCGCCGTCGAGCACGGTGTCGTTGCGATCGATCGACTCGTCGTAGACGACTTCGGTCCCCGGTCCGGTCGTGCTCGTGCAGTTCGAACCGGGCGGGTACAGCGCGCGATCGAAGGAGTCGTCGTAGTACACGCCGGTCGAGCGCGGATGGCCGCCGGTGACCAGCGCCAGCAATCCGGGAAACGAGTCCGAAGGATACGGCGCGTGCGCGTTCGTGTAGGTCACGCCGCTGCTCGTCAGGCTTGCGAGCGCCGACTGCGGATGCGACGAGACGAAGCGCTGCAGGTCGACGGCGTGCATCCCGTCGATGCTGAGCAGCAGCACGTGCCGGATCGTGGAGTTCGCACTCTGCGTGGAGCGGGAGTTTGATGCCGCGGCGGCACCTGGCGCTTGCAGAACGGACGACTGGCCGCCGCCGCAGGCGGTGAGCAGCGACAGCGCGGTGATCCCGGCGATCCCGGTGATGATGTGCGAACGGCGTCGCATCGATACGTCGAGCAAAAGACTCATCTCCTCCATCGATGAAGCCGGTCGCGGACGTGCGACGGCTTCGAGCACAGGCTAAGAGATCGAGGTTAACCTGCAGTTATGCCGGGCTGCCGAGCCTCCCGCAACGCTCGACGGCACGCTGCGGTTCAGTATTTCGATGAGTCTATCAACGAACGCAACGACGGAACGCGCGATTCTCGCCGGGGGCTGCTTCTGGGGCGTGCAGGAACTGGTGCGCCGGTATCCGGGCGTCATCTCCACGCGCGTGGGCTATTCCGGCGGCTACGTCCCCAGCGCGACGTATCGCAATCACGGCACGCACGCCGAGGCGATCGAGATCATCTTCGACCCGGCCCGGCTCAGCTACCGGCAGCTGCTGGAGTTCTTTTTCCAGATCCACGATCCGTCGACGCTCAACCGTCAGGGCAACGATCGCGGTTTGAGCTACCGGTCCGCGATCTTTTACACGAACCCCGAGCAGAAGCGCGTCGCCGAGGATACGATCGCCGACGTCGACGCGTCGGGCCTGTGGCCGGGGAAGGTCGTGACCGAGGTCGCGCCCGCGGGCGACTTCTGGGAAGCGGAGCCGGAACACCAGGACTACCTCCAAAAGTATCCGTCGGGATACACGTGTCACTTCATCCGTCCTGATTGGAAATTGCCGGCCCGCGCGCGGGCGTAGCGCAGCGGCCCGGTTGACGATGCGGATCGCGATCGTCGGCGCCGGCGGCGTCGGCGGATACTTCGGCGGATCGCTAGCAGCGGCCGGCGCCGACGTCACGTTCGTCGCGCGCGGCGCGCACCTCGAGGCGCTGCGTGCGCGCGGCTTGCGCATGCTGAGCGATCGCGATGATCGGACGGTGCCGGTTCGTGCGACGGACGCTCCGGGCTCGATCGGCCCCGTCGATCTGGTAATCGTCGCCGTAAAGCTGTGGGATACGGAAGGCGCGCTGCGCAGCATCGCGCCGCTGGTGTCCCCGCGGACGGCGGTGCTCTCGCTGCAGAACGGGGTGGCCAAGGACGATGCGCTGCGCGAAGCATTCGGTGCCGATCGGGTGCTCGGCGCACTGTGCTATATCGGCGCGACTATCGTAGAACCCGGGGTCGTGAAGCGGACGGGTGCGCTCGCGAAGCTCGTCGTCGGCGAATTCGACGGCGCGCGCACGGCGCGTCTCGAGGAATTTGCCGGCCTGTGCCGGCGGGCGGAGATCGACGTCGCGGAAAGTCCCGACATCGCGCGCGCGACGTGGGAAAAGTTCGTGTTCCTGGTGGGCTTGAGCGGGGCGACGTCGGTGGTGCGGCAGCCCATCGGGCCGATTCGCGCGAATCCGCGATCGCGTGCGCTGCTGGCCGCGCTGTTCGGCGAAACGGTGGCAGTCGGACGCGCCCGCGGAGTCGGGATCGACACGGCGTTTGCGTCCGATCGTCTGGCGTTCTGCGATACGCTCGACGTGGCGTTCACGTCGTCGATGTCGACGGACCTCGCGCGCGGGAACCGGCTCGAGGCACCGTGGCTGCAGGGCGTCGTTTCCCGATTGGGCGCGGAGTGCGGCGTGCCGACGCCGGCCGACGACTTCGTGCTCGATGCGTTGGCGGTGTACGTCGACGGAGCACCGGACGCACCGCGCGTCGCGGTGCCTGCTCGCTGACCGTTGCTACGATGGGCGAGATCGATGTAATGCCGCTGCCTTCGCACGCCTACCGCGCTTAGCTGGCAGACGGCCAGAAATACGTCGGCGCGACCACGATCGATGAGCAGGCGTTGTGCCGCTGGTTAGCAGCGGAAATCTTCACGGGCGACGGGGCCTTCGTCGAGTTCGGGCCGTGGCTTGGGTCGTTGACGAGATCGTACTGCGAGGGCTTGTTGCGTAACCCGCGTGCCGCGGCTAGGGTAAAACCGGCGCACGTGTACGTCTTTTTCGTTTGGAGCGACATCTTCGAGCAGTGGTCGTGCGGGACGGCACACGCCGGTCTGCACGCGAGCGGCATCGTTCGAGGAATATTTTGTGACTCTGCACGACGAGTATCGCGATCTGCTCACCGTTGTGCGATCCGATCTTGCCGAGACCTCGTGGTCGGGCGGACCGATCGAGCTGATGACGTGTGTGCGCGAGTTATACCGCAGCTAAGTACGAAAGTGGTGGGTTTAGGTTGGCGCAGAACTCGTCGGGCGTCAAGCCTCCGAGGGCTGCATGCGGACGATGGGCGTTGTAATCGAGCCGCCATTCTTCGATGTTTGCGCGGGCTTCGTCGAGGGTGACGAACTCGTGCCCATTCAGGCATTCGTCGCGAAACCGGCCGTTGAAGCTCTCGATGTAGGCGTTCTGAGTTGGCTTGCCGGGCGCGATGTGATGCAAGCGGACGCGATGCTCGGCTGCCCATCGCAACATGGCCAGACTGGTCAGTTCTGTGCCGTTGTCCATCACCAGCGTCTGCGGAATCTGTCAAGGTGTTTGGTCCTGTTAGTCATCTGCTTTTTGTGAGCGCCTACACGGCGACCCCGTCGTGAGCGGGCGGATTTATCCACACCGCGGGCGGTAACACGATCCGCTTTGGCGATCCGCCGATGAATCGTTCCGGTTTGGCGCGATCGTGTCCCCAGCCGTGGTGTACGAGCGGTGGCTCGGCGAGGGTAGCGCTCAGCCGTTAATCACGGCGGAGAGCTTGGCGGGCTGATTATCGCTGACGGCACTGAGTCCTTCGAGTTGCATGTAGCGCCGCTGCAGTTGCCATTCGTCGTTCTGTTCCAGTAGGAGCGCACCGACGAGGCGTACGATGGCAGCATCGTTCGGGAAGATACCGACGACATCGGTGCGCCGCTTGATCTCCGCGTTGACCCGTTCGAGCGGATTGGTTGAGGCGATCTGCTTGCGGTGCGCCTTGGGAAAGTCCATGTACGCGAGCACGTCGTTCTCGGCGTCGTCCATCATCGCCGCGAGCTTCGGGAACTTCTGCCGAAGCTGCTCGGAGACGATACGCCATTGCTCGTGCGCAGCTTCCGCTGTCTCTTGCGCGAATACCGTGTTGATCAACGCGAGGACCATCTGCCGTTGCCCTTTACCCGCATGTGCGAGCGCGTTTCGCATAAAATGCACGCGGCAGCGCTGCCACGTTGCTTTGAATACTTTCGCGATGGCCGCTTTCAGGCCGACATGCGAGTCGGAAATGACGAGCTTGACACCGCGCAATCCGCGGCGGCTCAAGCTGCGAAGAAAGTCGATCCAGAACGGCTCTGCTTCGCTCGGACCAACCGCGAGGCCCAACAATTCCCGTGTCCCATCGGTGTTTACGCCGACGGCCAGTATCACGGCGACCGAGACGATGCGTCCGCCGGAGCGCGTCTTCACGTACGTCGCGTCGATCCAAAGATAGGGCCAGTCGCCTTCGATCGGCCGGGTAAGAAATGCGTTCACGCGTTCGTCGATCTCTTCGCACAGCCGTGAGACCTGACTCTTGGAGATGCCTGTCATCCCCATCGCCTTGACGAGCTCGTCGACCGAGCGCGTGGAGATGCCCTGGATGTAGGCCTCTTGGATGACGGCGGTGAGCGCCTTCTCCGCCGTGCGGCGCGGCTCGAGGAACGCGGGGAAGTAGCTACCTTTGCGCAACTTGGGGATGCGCAGTCCGATCGTGCCGGAACGCGTCTCCCATTGGCGCTCGCGGAAGCCGTTGCGGGCGTTCTGTCGGCCGGGGCCGCGCTCGCCGTAGGGCAAGCCGCAGAGTTCCTCAACATCGATCTCCATGATCCGCTGCGCGGCGTACTGGAGCATCTCGCGAACGAAGTCGACGTCGCCGCCCTTTTCGACGAGCTCGGAAAGTGCGATACTGGGTTTGGCCATCGTGGATCCCTTTCGGTCGGTTATTTGTTGCAAAAACAACCTTCGCCGAAAGCCACGATGGCCGCTCTCTATGCTACAAGGGCGACCCTCTCATACACCACGGGCCGGGACACGATCTTTGGCGCGGTAAGCCGCGAGCATCACGTCGTGTCTGGCGGCGAGCACGCGGTCCGCCTGGCCGTGATGCACCATTGCCGGCGTCAGCATCGCGATTCCGGAGTGCCGGTGCTCGTTGTTGTACCAGGTCATGAACTCACCAACGAAATCGTGCCCGTGCTCAAACGACCCAAATCGATCGGGGAATTCGGGATGGTACTTCAGCGTGCGGAACTGGGACTCCGAGAAGGGGTTATCGTCGCTAACGTGCGGACGGCTGTGCGAACGTACGACGCCGAGCTTGTCCATCAGGGCGCACACGGGTTGCGCCGTCATCTCCGCGCCGCGATCGGCGTGAACGATCGCGTGCCCGGGCTGGATGCCTTCACGTTCCAGCGTCTGCGCGATGAAGTGCCGTGCGAGTTCGGCGTTGGCCCGATGCACGAGCATCCAGCCGACGACAAACCGGCTGAAGATGTCGAGCATCACCAGCAGCGAGAACCACTCACCCGGGTGCGGGCCGCGCAGCTTCGTGATATCCCACGAGAAAACTTGACGCGGACCGGTGGCCACCAGTTCGGGCTTACGGTACTCCGGATGACGTGCAATACGGCGACGTTCGCGCACCTCCGCGTTTGCTCGCAGCAGGCGGTACATCGTGCTCACCGAGCACAGGTAGATACCTTCGTCCAGCAAGGTCGCGTGGATCGTCGCCGGCGCGCGATCGGCAAACCGCTCGCCATGCAGCACCGCGAGCACCTCAGCTTGCTCGTGTTCGCTCAGTGCTCTTCTCGAGCGCCGGCGCGAGATCACGGACGGAAGTCGTTCCGGCGTGCCGTTTAGGCGGCGCCGCAGCGTCGAGCGGCTGATGCCCGCTGCAGTGCACAACGCGCGCTGCGGAATCTCGTGGGCAAGTTCCAGCGCCGCACTCATTCTGCGTTCTCGTTCGTCTCGGGGCTCTCCAGATCGACGCCCAGGAGCCCCGCAAATTTTTTTTGGATATCGTTTATGAGCTCGGCGCGCGCCAACTGGCGACGGAGTTTCCGGTTTTCCCGCTCGAGTTCTTTGAGCCGCTGCGCAACCTCGTCGGCTTGCATTTTGGCTTTTGCACGTTGGCGCACCGCACCTGGATCGAGGTCGCCTTGATCGCGCTGCCTTCGCCAGGCATAGAGCTGCGATGAGTAAATACCTTCGCGCCGGAGAAACGCTCCGATCGTGCCGGCTGGACGCGCATCAGCCTCGCGCACGATGCGCAGCTTCTCGGCGGCGGAGAACCGACGTCGCTGAGGTTTTTGGGGTGAACTGGTTGCCTTGATTTCCGTTGAAACGGTTCCGTTCGAGGACTGCATCTGTTGCAGGACTTTCTCGCCCCCGCGTGCTTTGCATCGTTCCGGATGTTTTCCACAGTATCCCCGTTATCCACAGCTCTGCTGCTGCGACGAACGTTGTACAAAAAACTCCCTATGCTACCGGTACCACTCTATCTTGACACGGGGGGCTGTGGGTAGCCGCGGGCGCCCGCAATTGCGTCGAGCACGCGGGTGACACGAGCTCCGGACAGGGAGGTATCGACTTCGATTGCAAGGCTTTCCCGGCTGCAGTCGTCGACGATGGTGAGCGATCGAAAGCGGCGCCCCGATCGCAACGTGTCGTGCACGAAATCCAGCGACCAACGTTCATTTGGCGCCGATGCCATCGGCTTCACTTCTCCGGCCAAATGCCACGCGGCGTTTGACCCGTTTGCGGACCTGCAAATGAGCCGCTCGATAGACCCGCAGCAATCGCGTCATCCCGACAACCACGCCCTCACGACGCAACATGATCGCCAAACGTCGAGATCCAAACCGACGGCGCTCAACGGCGAGCGCGTGCAGCTTCGCCAGCAGTTCTGCGTCGTCGCGAACGATGCGGACGTAGCGAACCATTCGCCGATTTGCGCCAACGTACCGGCACGCGGAACGTTCGCTGACTTGGAGTGCTTCTCGCACCGCCATTGCTGATTTGCGCCGCTGTGCCGGCGTTAGAAGTTTCCCGAGGCGACAATCTTGAGCGCGGATCGTGCCCCGCGGAGTGGTGTACGAGTAACTCTCGACGCGGGTCGTTTCTCAGCCCGTAATCACGGCTGAGAGCCGCTGGTTCTGGTTGTCGCTGATCGCTCCGAGTCCTTCGAGCGAGAGGTACCGCCGCTGCTGATGCCGAGCTTGCGGCAAATGTCCGGGGTCTTGGCACCGGCCTCGGACTCCTTGAGCGCGGCGATGATCTGGCCTTCGGTGAACCGCGATTTCTTCACGTGCGTCTCCTGGCGAGGCGTGAGCCTCAGAGATTCGCACTTGTCCGCGGGATACTTTCACCCGCACACGTCACCACGAAGAAGTGCTGATAATGGAAAAAACCGCGCCGTAGCGCGGTTCCTTTGGTAGCCCCAACGGGATTCGAACCCGTGTTACCGCCGTGAGAGGGCGGCGTCCTAGGCCTCTAGACGATAGGGCCGTGGCTCCCGGGCAGAGACTCGAACTCCGATAAGCAACTTCAGAGGCTGCTGTCCTACCATTAGACGACCCGGGACCGCGCTCGATTGTATCCAGCGAACGTGTCGGTTTGACTATGACAATTGGGGCAGAGCATCCGGAGATTCTCCAACCGATTGTCGTGTCGAACGCCGTTGATGTGGTCGATTTGGATGCTCAGGGGCTTCCCCCTCCACTCGGAGATGCCGCAGAACTCACACCGATTTTCCAGTATACCAGCTAGGATCAAGCGTTGTTTGATGTTCTGGCGGCTCTTGCCGCCGGCAAGCAATGCGTGCAGCGGCTTTGCGAGCGGTAGTGTCCGGATTCCGCCGCGCTGCCGAGCTTTGAACCACGACATTGACTCGAACCCGAAGCGTTTGCGGCATTCCCGGTAGGAGTGCCCTTCATCGTAGTAGCGCTGAATCGCAGACCAATCGTATTTGCGACGCCGATCCGCGAAGGGTGCGGGGCGAAGCGTGAGCGCGCCGCGACGGACCGCTTTGATCCAAGCCGTATGCGAAAATCCGAATCGTCTCTGACAGGAGACGAACCCGTTTCCCCGCATCGTAAAACCGCTGCACCTCCGCCCAGTCGTATCGCACCCGCACCGAACAAGCGTACGCCTGCGCTGTGCCACCTGCCGGTCACTCCAGCCGCCCGTTGCTCGGCAGGCGCGAAGCCGTAGATTACGATAGTAGGGCCGGTCCCGCCGCCGCACGCGATGCGGGCCGTTTCGTGCACAGCCCTCAGGAGAATCCGTGCAGGCAGTCGTCCTCGTCGGCGGAGAGGGGACGCGGCTCCGTCCGCTGACCCTGGAGACCCCGAAGCCCATGATCCCGGTGATGAACATGCCGTTCCTCGAGCGGACGCTGCGCCGGCTCAAGGAGGCCGGGATCGAGGACGTCATCCTCCCCGCCGGCTACCTCCCCGAGGCGATCACCTCGCACTTCGGCGACGGCTCGTCGCTCGGGCTGCGCGTGCGCTACGTAATCGAAGAGACGCCGCTCGGCACCGCCGGCGCGCTTAAAAACGTCGCCGACTTCATCACCGGACCGTTTTTCGTCCTCAACGGCGACGTTCTCACCTCCCTCGACCTGCGGGCGATGCTGGCCGCGCACCGCGAGAAGGGCGGCCTCGGGACCCTGCATCTCATCCGCGTCGACGACCCGAGCGCCTTCGGCTGCGTCGTCCACGATCCCGACGGCCGGATCTCCGCCTTCGTCGAAAAACCCGAGCGCGACAAGGCCCCGACCAACGAGGTCAACGCCGGCACCTACCTCCTCGAACGCGAAGTCCTCGACGCGATCCCCGCCGGCCGCCCCGTCTCGATCGAGCGCGAGACGTTCCCGCAGCTGATCGCCGCCGGGCGCCCGCTCTACGGCTACACCACCGACGACTACTGGATCGATCTCGGGAAGCCGGAAGCGTACCTCGGCGCCCACCGCAATGTCTTCGACGGGGTGATGCCGCTCGGGCTCACCCCCGACATCGACGGCCCCGGCCGCGAAAGCGTCCCCACGACGGCGATCCGCCCGCCGGTCTTCATCGGAAACGGCTGCGCCGTCGATTCGTCGGCCGTCATCGGCCCCTACACGGTCCTGGGTGACGGCTGCTCGGTTGGAGCCGGTGCGGTGGTCGCCGACTCGCTGCTCTGGGACCGGGTCACCGTCGACGCGGGCGCTCGCGTTGATGCTGCGATCGTCGCGAGCCGCGCCCGGATCGGCGCCGGCGCGCGCATCGCCCACGGATCGGTGATCGGCCACGACGCGGTCATCGAGCCGGGGACCCACGTCGAGGAAAACGCCCGCATCGTCGCCGTCGACTAGACCGGCCGGCGTAGAACGGTAGCGCTCAAGGCCCTCGCCGGGGCCCGTTTGGCCCAACCCCGATTTCGGGTACGAAACTGTTGAGACAAGCGAGCGTGTTCTCACGTAGTACGTGCCGTGTGCACGTGCGTGGAACATCCGTCTCGCCGGCGCTGCGCCAGCGCCGGCTCCACAAGGGGACGACGTTGATTAGCCAAGCGCCACGACTGCTCTTTCTCGGGTCGTATCCGCCGCGGGAATGCGGGATTGCGACCTTTACGAAGGATGTCGTCGACAGTTTCGACGCTGCCTACGCGACGCACAGCAAGGTCATCGCTATCGACGAGCCGGGCGGTGAGGATCGCAGCTATCCCTCGCAGGTGGTTGCTCGCCTCGTCCAGCAGGACCGCGAGTCCTACGACGAGATCGCGGACTTCATCAACGCCGATGCGTGCGACGCGCTGAACATCCAGCATGAGTACGGGCTCTTCGGCGGCGACGACGGTGAATGGGTCGTCGCGCTCATCAACGCGGTCCGCAAGCCGGTGATCACCTCCCTGCACACCGTCCTGCCCGACCCGAGCCCGCAGCATCTTCGCACCGCGCGCGCCTTGTGCGCGAGTTCCACGCGCGTCGTCGTCCTCTCGGAGACCGGCCGCGATCTGCTGATCAACCGCTACGGCGTCGACGCGGCGAAGATCCGCGTCGTGCCGCACGGCGTCCCGGACGTGCCGTTCCGCGAGACCGATGCCGAGAAGCGCCGTCTGGGCCTCGACGGGCGCATGACCATCTCCACCTTCGGCTTGATCAACCGCGGCAAAGGCCTCGAGTTCGCGATCGAAGCGATGGCCGCGGTCGTCGCGTCGCATCCCGAAGCGATGTATCTCGTTCTCGGCCAGACGCATCCGGTGATTCGCCGCCGCGAGGGCGAGTCGTACCGCCGCGAACTCGAAGCGGAGATCGCCGCGAGCGGTCTCGCCGACAACGTACGCCTCGTCGACAAGTATCTCGACTTCGACGAACTGCTCTGCTACCTGGGCGCGACGGATATCTATCTCACGCCGTACCTCAACCCGACGCAGATCGTCAGCGGGACGCTCGCGTACGCGATCGGTTGCGGCAAAGCCGTCGTCTCCACGCCGTATCTCTACGCGCAGGAACTGCTCGCGCACGGCCGCGGTTTTCTCGTCCCGTTCCGCGACGCGTCGGCGATCGCGACGACGCTCGTCGCCCTGCTCGACGATCCCGCGCTGCGCGAGAGCACCGAACGCCGCGCGTACCGCTACGGCCGGCAGATGACGTGGCCCACCGTCGCGCGCGCCTACGGCGATCTCTTCACCGAACTGCTTCCGGCGACGCGCCGTACGGCGCTCGCGACATCCGCGTAGCACCGCGAGCCGTACCGATGCGCGCGCACCGCTGGCCGTCGCTCGATCATCTCCGGGCGCTCACCGACGACGTCGGGATCCTCCAGCACGCCACCCTCGACGTCCCCAACCGTTCGTGCGGCTACTGCACCGACGATGTCGGGCGCGCGCTGATCGTCGCCTGCGAGTCCGCCGCGAGCGATCCGCACGATCGCGACGCGGCGCGCCTGGTGAGCACGTACCTCGCGTACCTGCACGACGCGCAGCTCCCCGACGGCTGGTTCCACAACTTCATGGGCTACGACCGGCGCTGGCAGGACGACCGCGGCACGCCGGACGCCGTCGGCCGCGCGATCTGGGGACTCGGGCACGCGGAGCGCTATGCCACCCGCGCCACGTGGCGCGCGCTTGCGGGCTCGCTGCGTCGACGCGCGCTCGACGGCGTCGCGCAGATGGAGTACGTCCGCTCGCGCGCGTACGCGATCCTTGGTCTCGTGCAGTCGCTCGCGACGCATCCTGACGACGAACTCGCGCTGCGTGCCGCGATCGACGCGGCCGCGGCCGCGATCGCCGACGAGTACGATCTTCACCGCGCCGCCGACTGGGAGTGGTGCGAGCCGACGATGACCTACGACAATGCGCGCATCCCCGAAGCGCTGCTGCGCGCCGGCGAGGCGCTGCGCAGCGAACGCTATCGCGCCGCCGGTCTCGCGATGCTCGCGTTCTACGCGCGCGTCACGATGGTGCCCTCGCCGCACGCGCTCGGTGCGACGATCTTCGAACCGGTCGGGAACGCCGGCTGGTATCCGCGCGGCGGCACGAAGGCGCGCTTCGGCCAGCAGCCGCTCGAAGCGGCCGCGATGGTCGACGCCGCGATCGCGGCGCACGCGCTGCAGGACGGCGCGGGATGGCTCGACGTCGCCGAGACCGCCCACGCATGGTACCTCGGCGCCAACGCGCACGGTGCCACGCTCGCGCACGACGGCGGCTGCTGCGACGGGCTCGACGCCGAAGCGATCAACCCGAACCGCGGCGCCGAGTCGACGGTGAGCTATCTGATGAGCGCGATCGCGCTCGCGAAGCGGTCGCCCGCTACGCTCCGGATCGTGACCGGCTAAACCTTTACGGGCCGGGGAAGGGACATTCCAACGGTCCCGAGGTAGGTGCCTGGCTCCGGGTCTGCAGCGCCTGCTAGGCCGTACGGCCTCGCGCGGCGAAGTATCGTGTGATGCTGGCGCAGACCGAACTCCTCAATGACGTCCAGCGCGCGGCCGTCGAACACTCCGACGGCCCGGTGCTGATCTTCGCAGGCGCCGGATCCGGAAAGACGCGCGTTCTCACCCACCGTATCGCGTATCTGCTCGAAAAGAAGCAGGTCTTCCCCGACCGGATCCTGGCGGTAACGTTTACCAACAAGGCGGCCGGAGAGATGAAGGCCCGGCTCGAGCTGATGGTTGGTGCGCCGGCTCGCGACCTCTGGGTCGGGACGTTCCATGCCATGTGCGTGCGGATGCTCCGCCGCGACGGCCGCAAGATCGGGATCGCCCCGAACTTCGCGATCATGGACGACGCCGATCAGCGGGCAATCGTCCGCGAGGTGATCGCCGATCTCGATTACGACGAGCGGCAGATCGCCCCGGGCGCCGCGCTCGCCGAGATCTCCAAGGCGAAGAACAACCTCTGGTCGCCCGAGCAGTACGAGGAGAAGAACCCCTCGTTCGCCGGCGAGCGCTACGCCAACGTGTATCGCGAGTACGACCGCCGCCTGGCCGAATCGAACGGCCTCGACTTCGACGACCTGATCGCCAACGCGATCAAGCTGCTCGACGAAGACGACGACGCGCGCGCGCGCTACCAGACGAAGTTCAAGTACATCCTGGTCGACGAGTACCAAGACGTGAACTACGCGCAGTATCGCCTCGTCGCGACGCTCGCCAAGGAACACGGCAACATCACGGTCGTCGGCGACGACGATCAGTCGATCTATTCGTGGCGCGGCAGCGACTACCGCATGATCCTGCGGTTCGAAGAAGACTTTCCGGGCGCGACCGTCTTCAAGCTCGAAGAGAACTATCGCTCGACGCAGACGATCCTCACCGCGGCCAACGAGCTCGTGGCGAACAACCCGAACCGCTCGCAGAAGAAGCTCTTCACGAAGCGCGATCCGGGCGAACCGCTGACGGCGTTCCAGGCCGAGTCCGAGCGCGCCGAAGTGCGTTACGTGATGGAGAAGATCAAGGAGCACGTGCGCGAAGGCGCCGCGTACCGCGATTTCCTCGTCCTCTACCGCACCAACGCGCAGTCGCGCTACTTCGAAGAAGGCTTCCTCGCCGAGGGGATTCCGTATCGCGTCGTCGGCGGCGTCGGGTTCTACGCGCGCACCGAGGTCAAGGACATGCTGTCCTACCTCCGCTACATCGTGAACCCGTCCGACGCGGTGGCGTTCCGGCGAATCGTCAACGTCCCGCGCCGCTCGATCGGCCAGCAGACGCTGGCGTCGCTGCTCGAAGCCGCGAACCAGTCGGGCGTCTCGGTCGGCCAGGCCGTCTTCGACTCGAACCTGCTCAAGCGCGCGGTGCCGAAGAAGCAGCGCGAACTCGAGCGCTTCGCTGAACTGATCAACGACCTGCGCGAGAAGGCGCAGTCCTTCTCTGTCAGCGATCTGCTCGTCGCGGTGATGGAGGAGTCGGGCTACCTGCGCGAACTGCAGGCCGATGAAACGGCCGAAGGCCGCGCGCGGGTCGAGAACCTGCAGGAGCTCGTCGGCGTCGCTCGCGAGTTCGAAAACAATCCCGAAACCGGCAACACGATCGACGATTTCCTCTCGCAGATCGCGCTGATCTCCGACATCGACACGCTCGATCCCGAGTCGTCGTTCGTCACCCTGATGACGATGCACGCGGCGAAGGGCCTCGAGTTCCCGATCGTGTTCCTCACCGGGCTCGAAGAGGGCGTCTTCCCGCACACGCGCGCGCTGACCGACATGACGGAGCTCGAAGAAGAGCGCCGTCTCGCCTACGTCGGCGTCACCCGTGCGATGGACCGGCTCTACCTCTCGTTCGCGGCGCGGCGCACGCTCTTCGGCAACACGTTCTCGCATCCGAAGTCGCGCTTCATCGAAGAGATGCCGTCGATCGAAGTGATCGGCGGGATCGGCATCGGTCCGCGTCCGGGCGGCGGCCGTTGGCGCGAGGTCTCGATCCACGAGAACGCCGGCGCCGGCGTCGGGATGGACCTCAACCCCGGCGACAAGGTCCGTCATCCGAAGTGGGGCGAGGGCACCGTGGTCGACGTCGTCGGCGCGGGCGGCGACGGCCTGCTGACGATCAACTTCCCGAACGTCGGACAAAAGATGGTCATGCTCAAATACGCGCCGCTGGAGAAGGTTTAGAGCCCGGCGGTGTCAGCAATGCGCGTCGGGGTGGCCGGCGCGCTCGGGAGACTGGGGCGCGTGGCCTGCGCCGCGATCGAAGCGGCGAATGAGATGACGCTCGCCGCGGTGTACACGCGCCGCGGCGATTCGCCGTTGCCGCACGTACACGGCTTCGAAGACCTCGATGCGTTCGTCGCCGCGGGGCTCGACGTGATCGTCGACTGCACCGTCTATCCGGCGACCGTCGACGTCGCGCGTGCCGCGCTCGATTCCGGGATCTCGCCGGTGATCGGTGCGACCGGCTGGACCGACGAAGACCTGCTCGTCCTCGCCGACCGCTGCGACGACGCCGGGATCGCAGCGATGTTCGTGCCGAACTTCTCGTTCGGCGCGGCGCTGATGATGCGGTTCGCGGCGCAGGCGGCGCGCGTGATGCCGCGGGCGGAGATCGTCGAACTCCACCATGAAACGAAGCGCGACGCGCCGAGCGGGACGGCGAAGCTGACCGCGCGGCGCATCCACGACGCGGGGGCGCCGCTGCCGGCGATTCACAGCGTCCGGCTGCCGGGGCTCGTCGCGCATCAGGAGACGATCTTCGGCGGGATCGGCGAGACGCTGACCCTGCGCCACGACTCGCTCGCGCGCGACTCGTTCGGACCGGGGATCGTCGCCGCCGTGCGCGCCGTGCGCACGCAGCCGCCGGGCTTGACCGTCGGTCTCGACGCCGTCGTCGAAAGGATGCTCGCGTGAACCCGGTGCTCCTCGCATGAAGCTCGGACTGATCGGCGCGACCGGCGTCGTCGGCGGAACGATCCTGCGCGTGCTCGACGAGCGCGAGATCGCCGTCGACGAACTGCTCGCCTACGCGTCGCGCGATCGCGCCGACGGGCTAATGTTTCGCGGGCGCACGGTCTCGGTCGTCGCGGCGACGCGCGAACGTCTGCTCGCCGACCGGCCCGACGTCGCGTTCTTCGCCTCCAGCGACGACGCCAGCGCTGAGCTGGCGACGGCGCTGGTCGACAACGGCACGGTCGTCATCGACAACACCTCGACGTTCCGGCTCGCAGCCGACGTGCCGCTGGTGATCCCCGAGGTGAATCCGCATGCGGTCGGGCCGGAACACCGGCTGTTTCCGGTTGCGAACTGCACCGCGATCGTGCTTTCCGTCGCGCTCGCGCCGATCGAACGCGCCGTCGGGCTGCGCAGCGTGCGCGTCGCGACCTATCAGGCGGTGAGCGGTGCGGGCCGCGCGGGGCTCGACGCGCTCGCCGCCGAGGAACGCGGAGCGACGCCGAACGGGACGTTCGCGGCGCCGATCCATCACAACGTGGTCCCGCAGGTCGGATCGTACGACGGCGACGGCGATACCGGCGAGGAGCAGAAGGTCGTGGCCGAGACGCGCAAGATGCTCGACCGGCCGGACCTGCGGATGGCCGCGACGACGGTGCGCGTCCCGGTGATGCGGGCGCATTCCGAGGCGGTCTTCATCGAGACGGCGCGCGCGACGTCGGTCGAGGAACTGCAGAGCGCGCTGCGCGGTGCGCCCGGTGTCGTGCTGCACGAGCGCGGGATCGTAACACCGCGCGACGTCGAAGACACCGACCTCGTGCACGTCGCGCGCCTCCGCCCCGAACCCGACGATCCCTCGCACACGCTCTTCCAGCTGTGGGTTGTGGGCGACCAGCTCCGCAAAGGCGCCGCGACCAACGGCGTGCAGATCCTAGAACTGCTGATCGCGCAGGGACGCTTTGCGTCACGCACCGGCGAAGTCACGCTGAGCTTGTCGAAGCGCGGCCGCGGCCTCGGCCACGGAGCGGACGCATGAACGTCGTCGTGATCAAGTTCGGGGGGTCGTCGCTCTCGACGCCGGAGCTGCGTGAGATCGCGGCGTCGCGCGTCCTCGACTCGGTGCGGCGCGGTGAGAAGCCGGTCGTCGTCTGCAGCGCGATGGGACGCGCGCCCGAGCCCTACGCCACCGACTCGCTGGCGTCACTGCTCGGTCCGGTCCGCGGCGGACCGAATCGCGATCTGCTGATCGCCTGCGGCGAGACGATCTCGTGCGCCGTCTTCGCCGAGCTCCTCACCGCGCTGGGCTTCCCCGCCCAGGCGATGACCGGGATGCAGGCCGGGATCGTCACCGACGAACGCTTCGGCGACGCCGAGATCGTGCAGGTCGATCCGGGCGCGATCCGCGCACTGCTCGCGCGCGACGTGATCCCGGTCGTCACCGGCTTTCAAGGCGGGACGCGCGACGGCGCGATCACGACGCTCGGGCGCGGCGGGAGCGATCTCACCGCGGTCGCGCTGGGCGATGCGCTCGGCGCGTCGTCGGTCGAGATCTACACCGACGTCTCCGGCGTGATGACCGCCGATCCGCGCCGCGTCGCCGGCGCGCACGCACTCGACCGCGTCACGCAGCGCGAGATGGTCGAACTGGCCGGGAACGGGGCGAAGGTGATGCACCACAAAGCGGCCGAACTCGCGCACGCCACCGCGACCCCGTACGCGGTGAAGGGCCTGCGCAGCAACGTCGGCACGACCGTCGACGACGGCGCGCCGGTCGATCCCGACCGCCCCGTCACCGGGCTCGCGGTGATCCCGGACGTCACGTTCTGCCGGATCATCCAGGGGCTCACCGACGACCTCGATCGCGCCGACGTCGACCGCGACGTCCTCGCGCGGATCGCCGAACGCGGGATCTCGATCGACATGATCAACGTCAACGATGCGGGCGTGTTCTTCATCTGCGACGACGAAGCGGCCGACGCGATCCGCCCCGCGCTCAGCGACCTGAACCTCGCGCTGCGGATGCGGCCGCACTGCGCGAAGATCTCGATCGTCGGCGCCGGGATGCGCGGCACGTCGGGCGTCATGTACCGCGTCGTCCGCACGATCACCGACGCCGGCGTCGACATCATCCACTCGACGGACTCCAACATCACGATCTCGATACTCGTCCCGGCCGATCAGGCCGTGCAGGCGGAACAGGCGCTGCACGACGCGTTCGGCTTGGGCCAAGGAGCGGTGGCACGATGAGAACGCTCGGCCGAATCCTCACGGCGATGATCACGCCGTACGACGCCAACGGTGAGGTCGATCTCGCCGAAGCCGGACGGATTGCGCAGTTCCTCGTCGCGCGCGGGAACGACGGCGTCGTCGCCGCCGGTTCGACCGGCGAAGGCAATATGCTCGACGACGACGAGAAGCTCGCGCTCTTCGGCGCCGTCAAAGCGGCGCTCGGGACGACGGGGACGGTGATCGCCGGCACCACCGGGATCAGCACGCGCCAATCGATCGCGCTGACCAAGCGCGCCGAACGGACCGGGATCGACGCGATCCTCGCGACCGTTCCCGCCTATGTCAAGCCGACGCAGGAGGGGATGCTCGCGCACTTCGGCGCAATTGCCGAGGCGACGTCGTTGCCGGTCGTGATCTACAACATCCCGGGTCGTACCGCGGCGAACATGCTCCCCGCCACCTTTTCGGAACTCACGCGCCGCCATCCGAACATCGCCGGGATCAAAGAGTCGACCGGCGACGTGAACCAGTTCACCGCGATCCTGCGCGAACGCACGCGCGAAGACGTCACGTTCTGGTGCGGCGACGACTACATGTTTCTCCCGTCGCTCGCCGTCGGCGGACACGGTTTGATCTCCGTCGCGGGACATCTCGCGTCGGCCGAACTGCGCGCGCTCGCCGACGCGTTCGACGGCGGCGATGCCGATACGGCGGCGCGGATCCACCAAGACCTCGCGCCGCTGGTCGCGGGGCTGTTCGCGGTCAGCAACCCGATCCCGGTGAAGTGGGCGATGTCGACGTACGGGTTCACCGTCGGCGCGTGCCGTTCGCCGCTCAGCCCGATGCCCGACGCGCTCACAGCGACGCTCGAACCGCTGATCGCGCCCTATCGACCGGCGCAGCGCGCCTCGAGCCTGCGGGAAGCATAACACGACGTGACCTCGGCGATGATCTTAGGTTGCCGCGTCGACGCGGTCGGCCGCGACGCGGCCGTCGAGCGGATTGCCGAGCTCGCGCACGGAGACGAACCCGGCATCGTGGTGACGCTCGGCGTCGAGATGGTGATGGCGGCGCAGCGCGACGCGCAGTTCCGGCGCATCATCAACAACGCGGCGCTCGTCACCTGCGACACGATCGGCTTGCTGCTCGCATCGCGCGCTCGCGGCGGCCCCTTGCGCGAACGGGTCACCGGCGTCGAGCTCGTCGGCGCGCTCGCCGCGCGGTCCGCGGCGCGCGGCGACCTGCGGCTCTTTCTGCTCGGCGGCGCCGCCGATACGGCGCGGCGCGCCGCAGCCTCGCTGCGCCGCCAGTATAACGGCGTCACCGTCTCCGGCCTGCGCGACGGATTCTTCACCGAGGACGAGAGCGCGCGGGTCGCCGCCGAGATCCGCGCGAGCGGCGCAAACGTGCTGCTCGCCGGTCTGGGCTCGCCCAAGCAGGAGTACTGGCTCGTTCGCCATCTCGCCGAGACGGGCTGCAGCGCAGGGATCGGCGTCGGCGGTTCGTTCGACGTCTACGCGGGGAACGTCCAGCGTGCGCCGGCGCTGGTGCAGCGTGCTGGCCTCGAGTGGGCATACCGGCTGGTGACGCAGCCGCGCCGCTGGCGGCGGCAGCTCGCGCTGCCGCGGTTCGCCGTCGCCGCGTCGCGCGAAGCACTCGCCTTGCGCAGGAAAGGACAGTCGGAGTGAGCGCACCACCGTCGGGTAACGTATGCGCGCGATGATCCTCGCCGGCGGGATGAGCACGCGGCTCTACCCGCTCACCAAAGAAGTTCCCAAGCCGATCGTTCCCGTCGCCGGCGAGCCGATCAGCGGCCACGTGATGCGCTGGCTGTCGTCGCACGGCTACGACGAGGTCGCGATCAACGTGTTCTACCTCGCTGAGAAGGTCGAGGCGGCGTTCGGTGACGGCAGCGGCTTCGGCGTCGCGCTGCACTACCTGCGCGAACCCGAACTCACCGGAAGCGCCGGCGGCCTCAAGCAGATGGAGGGCTGGTTCGACGAGACGTTCGTTGTCGTCGGCTGCGACGACCTGACCAACGCCGACATCGGCGGGCTGGTGCGCTTTCACAAGGAGCGCAAGGCGCTCGCGACGATCGGGCTGCTCGAAGTCGAGGACGTCGATCAGTACGGCGTCGTCCTGCTCGATCGCGACGGCCGCATCACCGGCTTCCAGGAGAAGCCGCCGAAGGGCACCGAGCAGTCGAAGCTCGCGAACACCGGGATCTACGTCTTCGAGCCGGCGATCTTCGATCGCATTCCGGCCAAGACGTTCTACGATTTCGGCAAGCAGGTCTTCCCCGAACTCCTCGCCGACGGTCTGCCGTTCTACGGGATGCAGTTGCACGGCGCGTACTGGCGCGACGTCGGCACGCCCGAGGAGTACCGGCGCGCGAACGCCGACGTCCTCACCGGCGCGGTGCGGATTACCGGCGAGCGCGCAACCGGCGTTCCGCCCAGCGCGCAGGTCGAGCGCGACGCGGAAATCGCCGGCGCGGTGCGCGTCGGCGAACGCGTGCGGATCGGTGCCGGCGCGCGGATCGTCGGCCCGAGCGTGGTCGGCGACGACGCGGTCGTGGGCGCTGGCGCGCTCGTCGAGCGGACGATCGTGTGGAACGGCGCGCGCATCGGAGCGGGCGCCGTCCTGCGTGACGCGATCGTCGGCGAACGCTACGCGGTCGCGGACGGCGCGCGCCTCGACGGCGCGATCGTCGCGAACGAGCCGGAAGCCGTTTCGCGCTAGCCGTTCGCCGCGCTCGGCGTGAACGACGGGCGTGCTCGATCGTGCTCGCCGTTGGCTCTTTCCTTCCGCCTGCGTCGCTTGCGACGCGCCCGGTCCGGGGCTGTGCGCGTCGTGCGCACCGTCGCCGCGCGAGGCGATCGCGTTCGCGATCGACAGCGTCCCGGGGTTCGCGCTGGGCGCATACGACGGGCCGCTCCGCGACGCGATCGTGGCGATGAAGCACGGCCTGCGCGATCCGCTCGACGCGTTCGTCGCGCTCCTCGACCGCGCGCAGCTCGACGCGCCGCTGGTTCCGCTGCCGACGACGCGCCGCCGCGCGGCGGAACGCGGCTTCGATCAGAGCGTCACGATCGCGCGGCGGGTCGCGGCGCGCCGCGGGATCGGCGTCCAGGAGCTGCTGGTGAAACGCGGCGCTCCGCAGGCCGGGCGTGACCGCCGCGAGCGGCGCGCGGCGACCGGGCGCTTCGCGGTGCGCGACGACGCGCCGCGGCCGCGGGCGGTGACGCTCTTCGACGACGTCTGCACCACCGGCGCGACTGCCCGCGACGCGATCGAGGCGCTGCGCCGCGCCGGCGTCGGGGTGCGGCGCCTCGTCGTGCTGGCGCGGGCCGGCGGAACCTCCGCCGCCGCGCGCGGGTCGATACCGACGCAATGAAAGCCACCTGGAACGGCGCCGTCCTCGCCGAGAGCGACCGCACCGAAGTCGTCGAGGGCAACCACTACTTCCCGCCCGACGCCATCAACACGCAATACTTCACGCCCTCGCCGACGCATTCGGTCTGCCCGTGGAAGGGGACGGCGAGCTACTACACCGTCGAAGCGAACGGACAGCAGAACCGGGACGCGGCGTGGTACTACCCGCAAGCAAAAGACGCGGCGAAGAACATCGAGGGCTACGTCTCGTTCTGGAAGGGCGTCAAGGTCGAGCCGTAAGCCCGGCAGCGACGTACCTGGCGCGCGCGTGCGAACTGGCCGCGCGCACGATCGCCGACGCGGCGCCGAATCCGCCCGTCGGCTGCGTGATCGTCCGCGACGGCGTGACGCTCGGTGAGGGCGGGCATCGCCGCCGCGGCGAGGCGCATGCCGAAGTCGAGGCGCTGCGCGACGCACAGGCGCGCGGCAACGACGTGCGCGGCGCCACCGCGTACGTCTCGCTCGAGCCGTGCAGCCACCACGGCCGCACGCCGCCCTGCGCCGAGGCGCTGATCGCGGCCGGGATCGCTCGCGTCGCGATCGGCGCGCTCGATCCCAACCCGCACACGGCGGCGGGCGGCGTGCAGCGTCTGCGCGATTCCGGCATCGACACCGTCGTGTACGACACGCCGGAAGCGCTCGCGCTGATCGAGCGCTTCGCGTGGACGATCGTGCACGACCGTCCGTACGTGACGCTGAAGATGGCGATGTCGCTCGACGGCTGCGTCGCGTCGCGGCCCGGGACGCAGCAGTGGCTCACCGGTCCGGCCGCGCGCGAGCGGGTGCGCGAACTGCGCGCCGAGCACGACGCGGTCATGGTCGGCGCCGGGACGATCCGCGTCGACGATCCGCAGCTCACCGTTCGCCCGCATATCACGCGCCGCAAACCCTACGCCCGCGTCGTGCTGTGCGAGACGGCGCCGATTCCGTCGTCGGCCGCGGTCCTTGCGACGCCGCCCGATGCGCCGCAAGATGCGTACGCCCGCACGATCGTGCTCGCACCGGCCGGCGCGCGCGCGGAGTTCGCGCCGCTCGCCGAGCGTGCCGACCTCGTCTTCGTCGGCGGCGACGGCGATCGAACGATCGATCTCACCGCGGCGCTCCGGGCGCTGCGCGAACGCGAGGTATCGAGCGTCTTGTGCGAAGGCGGCCCGACGCTCGCGGGGCGTCTGCTCGCCGGCGGTCTTGTACAGCGCATCGTCTGGCTGATCGCGCCGACGTTCCTGCGCGGCGAGACCGCGGTCCCCGTGCTGGCGGGCGCCGACCTCGCGGGGCGCGACGGGTGGCGGTTCGATCGCATCGAACGGCTCGGCGACGATATGCTGCTCTCCGCCGACCTGACCGCATGTTCTCCGGCCTGATCGTTCACGACGGCCGCGTCGTCTCGGTCACCGGAACGCGCGATGACGGGCTCACGCTCGTCGTCGAATCGCCCAGCGCGATCGCCGACGGGGTCGCGCTCGGCGATTCGATCGCGATCAACGGCGTGTGCCTCACCGTCGTCGGGTTCGACGAGCGCACGATGCGCTTCGACGTCGTCCCCGAAACCGTCGACCGCACCGGGTTCGACGCGCTGCGGCCCGGCGATCGCGTCAACCTCGAACTGTCGCTGCGGCTGGGCGACCGGCTCGGCGGCCATCTCGTCTACGGTCACGTCGACGGCAACGCGCAGATTCTCGCGAAGGAAACGGAAGGGCAAGGCTATCGCCTGCACGTTGCGTTGCCCGGCGCGCTCGCCGCGTACATCGTGGAGAAGGGCTACGTTGCGGTCGACGGCGTGAGTCTGACCGTCGCGTCGACGACGCAGGATGCGTTCACGATCGCGCTCATCCCCGAGACGGCGCGGCGCACGACGCTCGGCACGAAAGGCGCCGGCGACCGCGTCAACCTCGAGATCGATCCGGTCGCGCGCTACGCGCAAGGTGCGATCGCCGCCTACGCGCGCCGATGAGCGCGGATGCGCTGCGCCGCGGTCCCGACGTGCGCGAGCGCGTGCGCTGGCGCGACGTCGACATGATGAGCGTCGTCTACTACGGCGCGTATCTGCGCTTCATGGAAGCGGCGGAAGACGAGTTTTTCCGTACGCTCGGCTTTCCGTACGCGCGGATCGCCGAGGAGTTCGGCGTGTGGATCGCGCGCGTGCGGGTTGAGGTCGACTATCGCGTGCCGGCACGGCTCGGTGACGACCTCGTGTGCCGAGCCGATCTAGTCGCACTCGGCGGATCGTCGCTGCGCTTCGCGTTCCCGATCGATCGCGGCGACGGAACGCGGCTCGCGGACGGCGCGCTCACGCTGGCCGCACTCGACCGCACGACGCTGCGACCGGCGCGGTTGCCGGACGCGCTGCGTTCGCTGCTGCGCTAGCCTTCGTCGGCGGCGAGGATCGCGTAGATCTCTTTGCGCGCCCTGTCGACGACCGCGCGGATCCTGTCGAGCGTCGCGTCGTCGGCCCCGCGCGCGCTCATCACCGCCGCGCCGAGTTTGAACGCGGCTTCCTTGAGCCGGTGGCGCGGGTCGGGTTCGCCGTCGCCGTCGTCGGGGTCTGCGCCTTCGCTCGCGCGGTTCGTCAGCAGCTCGCGACCGCTCTCGGTGATCGTGTAGACGCGCTTGCCTTCGATCTGCTCGGAGGTCACGTAGCTGCCGTCTTCGAGCAGTTGGAGGGTGGGGTACACGGAGCCCGCGCTCGGGCGGACACCGCGACGTTCTTCGATCCAGCGGATGATCTCGTAGCCGTGCTTCGGGCCTTCCGCGAGCATCTCGAGGACCAGGTACTTCACGTCGCCGCGCCGCTGCCGGCCGCCCCAGCCCGGTCCCCAGCCGCCGCCCCACGGGCCGCCGCCCGGCGGACCCCAGGGCCGGCCGCCCCGGCCGTGCCCGTGCCGGGAGAATGCCCGGCGCATCATCAAATTCATCATATCGCGATACTATAACGATATATCGTTTACGTAAACCCCCTCGCGATCACGCGGGCTCAGCGTGACAGCGTTGACAACTGTTAAGCGCGGGACGCAGTCTAAGATGGCATGCAGCGATTCGCGGACGACCTTCGGTCGGCGATGGCGGCGGCCGAGTTGACCTCGGCCCAGTTGGCCCAGCGGTCCGGCCTCACCGAGGCCGCGATCTCGTTGCTGCGCAGCGGCCGGCGGGAGCCGTCGTACCGGACGATCCGGTCGCTCGCTGCGGTGCTGCCCGTCCTCGGGCGGCGGCTCGACGCAGAATGGAGTGCAATGGACTCGATCGAGTCGGCGATCGCCGATATCCGCGACGGCAAGATGGTCGTCGTTCTCGACGACGAGGATCGCGAGAACGAAGGCGACCTCGTGATGGCGGCCGAGAAGGTTACCCCCGAAGCGGTCAACTTCATGCGCAAGGAAGGCGGGGGGCTGATCTGCGTGCCGATGACCTCGGAGCGGCTCGACGCACTCCAGATCCCGAACATGGTGAACGACAACACCGCGCCGCTGGGTACCGCGTTCTCCGTCTCGGTCGAAGCGCGCGGACGCGTCACCACCGGCATCTCCGCGCAGGATCGCTCGAACACGATCCGCGCGCTGATCGACGAGTCGTGCGGACCCGCCGATTTTCTGCGGCCCGGCCACACCTTTCCGCTGCGCGCGCGCGAGGGCGGCGTGCTCGTGCGCGCGGGGCAGACCGAGGCGTCGGTCGATCTCGCGCGGCTCGCGGGACTCTATCCGGCCGGCGTGATCTGCGAGATCATGGACGACGACGGCTCGATGATGCGCAAGCCGCGGCTGGAAGCGTTTTCGAAGAAGCACGGCCTGCGCATGATCACGGTGAAGGATCTCATCGCGTACCGGATGCGTCACGAGAAGCTCGTCGAGCGGATCGCCGAGTTTTCGCTGCCGACGGCCTACGGCGCGTTTCGCGGCGTGGCGTACGAGTCGAAGACCGACAAGATCGCGCACGTCGCGCTGGTGATGGGCGAGATCGGTGACGGCAAAGGCGTGCTCGTGCGCGTGCACAGCGAGTGCCTCACCGGCGACGCCCTGCACTCGCTGCGTTGCGACTGCGGACCGCAGCGCGACGCCGCGCTCGCCGCGATCGCGCGCGAAGGACGCGGTGTTTTCCTCTACCTGCATCAGGAAGGCCGCGGGATCGGCCTCGCCAACAAACTGCGCGCGTATGCGCTGCAAGATGCCGGCGCCGACACGGTCGAAGCGAACGTGCTGCTGGGGCTGCCGCCCGACAAGCGCGACTACGGCATCGGTTCGCAGATCCTCGTCGATCTCGGCGTGCGCGAGATGCGCTTGCTCACCAACAACCCGAAGAAGATCGCCGGGCTCGAAGGCTTCGGTCTCACGATCGCCGAGCGGGTCCCGATTCAAATCGCGCCGACGCCGTTCAACGTCCATTACATGGAGACGAAGCGCGACAAGATGGGCCACATGTTCGGCGCACCCAATCCGGTGGAAGCATGAAGACCGAGAAGGCCCACGCGCTCCCCGACGCGAGCGGCAAGAGGTTTGCGATCCTCGTCGCCGATTTCTACGCCGATCTCGCCGCTCAACTCGAAGACGGCGCGCGGCGCGCGCTGCGCGACTGCGGCGTCGCTGCCGATGCGATCGAGACGGTGCGCGTCCCCGGCTGCTTCGAGTTGCCGATCGCCGCGCGGCGCCTCATCGCGGGCTCGCAGCTCGACGGCGTGGTCGCGCTGGGCGTCGTGATCCGCGGTGACACTCCGCACTTCGACTTCGTCGCCGGGGAGTGCGCGCGCGGGATCATGGACGTCATGCTCGGCAGCGGGATCCCGATCGGATTCGGCGTGCTGACGACGGAGAATCGCGCCCAGGCCGAGGAGCGCGCCGACCCGGCGCGCGGCGACAAAGGGTACGAGGCCGCGGTCGCGGCGGCCACCGTCGCGACGATCGAGCCGAAGCGCGAGACGGCCCGGGTCGGGTTCCGCTAGCGCGCCGAGGGAGCCGCACGTCGACCGCTCCCTCGGGCGATTGCCAAGAGACCCGTGCTACCGTATACTCCCCCCTACGACGCAGCCCTAGGCGGCGCCGTGTTTCTCATCCGCTACCCAGGGGGGCCAGGGCGGCTGACCGTCCGGCCGAGGTCGGTGTATCAGAACAGAGTTTTGACCTGTAAGGACTGCGGCAACACGTTCGACTTCACGGTCCGCGATCAGATGTTCTACGCGGAGAAGGGGTTCGAGAACGAGCCGCAGCGGTGTCGCGACTGCCGCGCTGCGCGCAAGTCGCAACGGACGAACGGCATGGGCGTGCCGTCGTCGACGGCCGGTTTGCGCGAGATGTTCGACGCGGTGTGCGCGCAATGCAACGCCGAGACGACTGTGCCGTTCCGTCCGCGCGGTGACCGCCCGGTGTACTGCCGCAACTGCTACTCCGCGATGAACGCCGTGCGGGCGTAGCCTCGTCCTGCGCCGAATCCGCGGGTGTGGATTCGGTCTGGTACGACGGCGACGCCGTCGGATATCTCGATCAGCGCGCGCTCCCGCGCGAGGTCGTGCGCAAGCGCGCCCGGAGCGTCGACGACGTCGTCGACGCGATCGCGACGCTTGCGGTGCGCGGCGCGCCGGCGATCGGCATCTTCGGCGCCTACGGCGTCGCGCTCGCCGCGCAGCTGCACGCGGGCGATCGCCCTGCATTCGAAGCGGCGGCGCAGCGCATCCGCGGGGCGCGTCCCACGGCGGTGAATCTCGCGTGGGCCGTCGACCGCGTCCTGCAGTCGCCGGGAGCGGAGCGTGAAGAAGCGCAGCGCATCCACGAAGAACAGCGCGACGTCGACCGGCGCATCGGCGAAGCGGCGATCGAGCTGTTTCCGGCGATCGGCAACGTGCTCACGCACTGCAACACCGGCCCGATCGCGACCGGCGGCGACGGCACGGCGCTGGGCTGCTTCGTCGCCGCGCATCGTGCCGGGAAGAAACTGCACGTGTTCGTCGACGAGACGCGCCCGCTGCTGCAGGGCGCGCGGCTGACGATGTTCGAGCTGCGCGAAGCCGGTCTGCCGTGCACGCTGATCGTCGACAGCGCGGCTGCGATCACGATGCAGCGCAAGGATGTGCGCGCGATCGTCGTCGGCGCCGACCGCATCGCGCGCAACGGCGACACGGCGAACAAGATCGGCACCTACGGCGTCGCCATCGCCGCGGCGCATCACGGCATTCCGTTCTACATCGCCGCACCGCGCTCGACGTTCGATTTCGCGATCGAATCCGGCGATGCGATCCCGATCGAGGAGCGCAACGCCGACGAGGTGCGCATCGCCGCCGACGATCCGGTCTACAACCCCGCCTTCGACGTCACGCCCGGCCGCCTCATCACCGGCTTCATCACGGAATACGGCGTACTCGCCCCGCCCTACGCCGACGCCGTCCCCGATCTCGAACACCGCCCCTGCCTCGCCGCGTTGTCACGCTGAGGGCGGGAGCGCTTCGTGAAGTACTACGAGTTCGTCGATAAGGAGCCGAAGATCGATGGTTTGGTCGTCATCGAGGGCGACGAACCGATGCTGGCGCAGCGCGCGCTCGATGCGATCCTCGATCGCCTGCTCCCGCTCGACATTCGCCAGCTCAACTGCGACGTCGTCGAGGGACCGGAGACCGACGCCGTCGGGCGCGTCGTCGGCGACGCGGTGAATGCGATGCCGTTCCTGGCCGAGCGCCGCGTCGTCGTCGTGCGCAACTGCCACCGCATGCGCGCGCAGCCGCGCCGCGATCTCTGGGCTGCGGCCGAAGGGGTCCCTGCCGGCAACACGCTCGTCCTCGAAGATCTTTTTCCGCCGAAGAAGGCGACGAAGCCCGAGCCGTTCGGTCAGCTCGCGGGGCGCAAGGCGCTGCGCATCGATACGACGCCCAATGCCGACGTGCGCGAACGCTTCGTCCACGAAACGCTCGCGCGGCTCGGCGCGAAGGCGCAGCCGCGCGTGGTTGCCGTCCTCTCTGACGGCGACGCTTCGCTCGGCGCGATTCAGAACGATCTCGAGAAGCTGGCACTCCTCGGCACCACGATCACCCTCGCCGATCTCGAGCGCGAGAGCCTCGACGTGGAGGACGCCAAAGCCTGGCACTACGCGCAGGCGCTCGTCGAGGGACGCCCCGACGAGGCGCTGGCGATCGCGTTCGAACTCTTCGCGAACGATCCGCGCGGCGCGGCGATCCCGCTGGCGAGCGCGCTCGCGAACGACTTCGCGTTGCTGTGGGAGCTCGCACGCCCCGGCGGCGGCGCGATCCCGGCGCGCCATCGCTGGCGCGAGCGCGCGCTGCGCCCGATCGCGCGGCGGATCGGCGAACGCCGCGCGCGCTACGGTTACGAGGCCGCGGTGCGCGGCTTCGAAGCCGTGGTGACGGGGCGTATCGACGATCCGCGCGCAATGATCGAATTGCTCACCGCCGACCTCGCGGCGCGCCTCGCATCACGGTAGAGGCCGGGATTCCCCTTTCGGCTCGCTCCCCAAAGGATTCATTTTGCGTAGAATCCAACGTCGGCCACGAACGCGGGTCCGCTAATCGCTGACCTGCGTCGCCGCTCGTCATTCGGCTCCTTGAGAGGTCACTCCACGCATGCGTAGTCTCCTCGCCCGTTTTGCCGTCCTCGGCACCTTCGCAGTCTCGCTCGCCGCGTGCTCGAGCGGCAACGGCTCGACCCTGCCGTTCGCCGGGACGCCGAACGCCGCGGGCGCCAATTCCGGCACGTTCCAGGCCGGCGCGTCCGGCTCGGCTCTGCTGCGGTTCATCCAGGGCTCGCCGGATTCCGGAACCGGCGCCGCGGGCGCGGTTGACGTCTGCCTGGATCAGCAGCCGCTGACCCCGGCGGCCGGCGCCGTCTCGGTCGCCTACAAGGGCGCCTCGACCCTGCAGACCATCACGTCCGGCATTCCGCACACGATCTCGGTCTACGCGTCGCTCGGCGGGAGCAACGTCGGCGCGGAATGCGCGAACGCGCCGAACCCCTACCTGGGCAGCGCGGCGATCAAGACGACCAGCTTCACCCCGGCCGCGAACACGCGGTACGACCTGGTGCTGGCGGGGACTCAGGCCAGCAAGACCGCGCAGCTCATCCTCTTCACGATCGGCGCGAACGTGTTCGCGACTGCTCCGGCCGGCGCCGAGACGATCTCGCTCAACGCTGCGCCGGCGTATACCGCGATCAACAAGGGCATCGGCTTCGGGCAGTGCACGACGGTCGCGGTCGCTCCGGCGACGTGCGGCACGCCGACCGTCCTCGCGGGCGCCGGCAACCTCGCCTCCGGAAGGTTCGCGACCTCGCCGATCAACGGGATCCCGGCCGGCGGCTTCTACGACGGCATCGGCGTCGCGGCGGGGAACCCCGTCCCGGTGACGGTGATCGCGGCTCCGGCCGCGGCGGCCGGCCAGCCGTACGTGATCAACCTGGTCGCCGTCGATCAGATCGGCGCGACGACCCTCGGGCTGATCGCGATCCAGGAGTCGACGCTCGGCTACGGCTTCTAAGCTGAATCGGATCCGTCTCACCACCTGCGAAGGGGTCGCCGAACGGCGGCCCCTTCGTTGCTTCCTACGTTGGTCGTCGAGGCCGTTCCGGAACACGGCGCGAAAGCGACGCGCCGGACCGTGAACGATACGTCATACGCCTCGCCGTTCTCGTGGCGCTACGCGCGCCCAGCGCTGCGCGAGATCTTCTCCGAACGCGAGCGACGCAAGCTCTGGCGTGCCGTGTGGATCGCGCTCGCCGAAGCGCAGCAGCGTGCCGGCCTGGTCAGCGCGGCCGAGGTCGCCGACCTGCGCGCGCACCGCGACGAGATCGATCTCGACGCGGCGCTGGCGATCGAGCGAGAGATCGGGCACGATCTCATGGCGGAGATTCGCGTCTTCGCCCGCCAGGCGACGGTCGGCGGCGGGAAGATCCACCTCGGCGCAACCTCGATGGACATCGAGGACAACGTCGAGACGTTCCGGATGAGGCTTGCGCTGGCGCGCATCCTCGAGGCGCTCGACGAGCTGCTGCTCGCGTTCGCCGCACGGATCGAGCGCCACGCGGACCTCGTGTGCATGGGCTACACGCACCTGCAGCCTGCCGAACCGACGACGCTCGGCTACCGGCTGGCGGTCTACGCGCAGGATCTGCTGATCGATCGCGCGATGCTGCACGCCGCACGCGAGCAGTTGACGGCGAAGGGGATCCGCGGCGCGGTCGGCACATCGGCGTCGTACACGCGTCTGCTCGACGGCACCGGCCATTCGCCGCAGGAACAGGAAGACGAGGTCCTCGCGCACTTCGATCTGCAGGCGCGCGACGTCGCAACCCAGACCTATCCGCGCAAGCTCGACTACCTGCTGCTCTCGACGCTCGCCGGGATGGGCGCGTCGCTGTCGAAGTTCGCCTTCGACGTGCGCATCCTCGCGAGCCCGGGGTTCGGCGACATCGCCGAACCGTTCGGCGCCAAGCAGGTCGGCTCGAGCGCGATGCCGTTCAAACGCAACCCGGTGATGGCCGAACGCATCGACTCGCTCGCGCGTCTGCTCCCCGGCTACGCCGACGCGGCATGGCAAAACGCGGCGACGAACCTGCTCGAGCGCACGCTCGACGACAGTGCGAACCGCAGAACGATCCTGCCGGAAGCGCTCCTGTGCAGCGACGAGATCCTCACCCTCGCGAAGAAGATCGTCGAGGGGCTGCGCGTCGACGAGCGCCGCATCGCAGAGAACCTGCGCACCTACGGCCCGTTCGCGGGGACCGAAGCGATTCTCATGGAGGCCGCCAAGCGCGGCGGCGACCGTCAGGAGCTGCACGAAGTGATTCGCGAGAGCGCGATGCACGCATACGACGCGCTGGCCGCCGGCGAGACCAATCCGCTCGCGCGCCTGCTCGCCGACGACGAACGGATCGGACGCTGGGTCGACCCCGCCGAAGTCCGCGAACGTCTCGACCCGACCTCCCACGTCGGCGACGCCCCCGAACGCGCGCGCCGCCTCGCGAAGCGCATCCGCGACACCGTGCCGAAGCAGTAATGGCGATGAAGAAAGGGCACGAGATCGCGCGCGGTAAAACCAAGGTGCTCTACGAGCTCGAGGGCCAGCCCGACGTGCTCGTCGTGCAGCAGCAGGACGCGATCACCGCCGGCGACGGCGCGCGCCGCGACGTCATCGAAGGCAAGGGCCGCATCGCGGCCAAGACGACCGCGCGCGTCTTCCGTCTGCTCAACCTCTGCGGTCTGCCGACGCACTATCTCTCCGGCGGCGAAGACGACGACGACAACGAGATGCTCGTGCGGCGCGCGCAGATGATCCCGCTCGAGGTCGTCGTGCGGGGCGTCGCCGCGGGCTCGCTGGTGCGCCGGCGGCCGGGGATCCAGCGCGGATCGCTGCTCGTCCCGCGGCTGATCGAATTCTTTCTCAAGGACGACGCCAACCACGATCCGCTGATCGATCCCGACACGATTGTCGCGCAGGGGATCGCGTCGCCGTCCGACGTCGCGACGATGACCGAGCTCGCGCGCATCACCTACGAGATCCTCGCGCACGCGTGGCGCCGCCGCGACGCGCTGCTGGTCGATCTGAAGATCGAGTTCGGCCGGCTCGCAAGCGGCGAGGGGAAGGGCCAGCTCGTCATCGCCGACGTCATCGACAACGACGCGTGGCGCGTGTGGCCGCAGGGCCGCGAAGACCTGATGCTCGACAAGCAGATGTACCGCAACCTCGAGACCGTCACCCCGGCCGATCTCGAGCACGTCAAGGCGCGCTACGAGCAGGTCGCCGAAATCGTGGGAACGTTTCCGCAGATGCGGCCGGGGATGGTCGCGGTGCTGATCGACGGTCCGGAGAACGTTCCGCTCGCCGAACCGGTCGCCCAGGAGCTCTCGCGCTACGGTCTGCCGATCGTCCGCCACGTCGTCTCGGCGGCGCAGACGCCGGGCTACGCCCTGCAGCTGCTCGCGCAGCTCGATGCCACGTTCGCCCGGATCATCTATACGGCAGTCGGCGCGCAGCCGGGCGTCGCCGTGCTCGGCGCGATGCTTGCCGCGAACACCGCGAACGCCGTCGTCGCGACCGCGACGTCGCCGGTGCAGGCTGCGAGCGAAGCCGCGCTGCAGATCGCGAAGACGTTCGCGCTCGACGACACCGTGCTGTTCGGGCGCGTCCTGCTGATGCAGGCGAACGCGCGCAGCGAGGTGCTCTCGGCGGACGCACGGCTCAACGCGCCGCCGCCGGCGCCTCCGCCGGGAGTCGCGCGGGCATGACCGCGGCCGCGCACGACGACGCCGTCGCGCTCGGCCGCCGGCTCGGCGTCGCGCTCTCCGGCGACGAACTGCACCGGATCGCCGCGCATCTCGGCCGCGTCCCGACGCCGACCGAACTCTTCGCGTTCGACGCGCAATGGAGCGAGCATTGCTCCTACAAATCGTCGCGCGAGCACTTGAAGAAACTTCCAACCGACGGGCCGAGCGTACTCCTGGGCGTCGGCGAAGACGCCGGCATCGTACGGCTGGGCGAATGGCAGGGCGAAACCTACGGGATCGTCGTCGCGCACGAGTCGCACAACCATCCCTCGCAGGTCGTCCCGTTCGAAGGCGCCGCGACCGGGATCGGCGGGATCGTCCGCGACGTGCTGTGCATGGGCGCCGAGGTGATCGGCGTCGCCGATCCGCTGCGCTTCGGGCGGCTGGAGAACGAGCATTGCCGGTACGTCGCGCAGCAGGTCGTCGACGGGATCGCCGCCTACGGCAACGCGATCGGCGTCCCCAACGTCGGCGGCGACGTGTTCTTCGACGACTCGTTCGACGACAACGTGCTGGTCAACGTCGTCGCGCTTGGGCTGGTGAAAGAGAAGGAGATCATCCACTCGCGCGCTCCCGAGAACAGCGTCGGCTGGGACATCGTCCTGGTGGGAAAAGCGACCGATCGCAGCGGATTCGGGGGCGCGTCGTTCTCGTCGCTCACGCTCGACGAAGACGATGCGGAACAGAACAAGGGCGCCGTGCAAGTCCCCGACCCGTTCCTGAAAAACGTGATCATGCGCGCGTCGTATGCGGTCTTCGCGGCGCTGCGCGAGCAGAAGATCGTCGCGGGATTCAAGGACCTCGGTGCCGGCGGGCTGGCGGGCTGCAGCGCGGAACTCTGCGCCGCCGGCGGCAAAGGCGCCGAGGTGGAACTCGAGCGCGTCGCGACGGCGCAGCGCGATCTGCCGCCCGAAGTGATCGCGATCGGCGAGACGCAGGAACGGCTGTGCTGGATCGTGCCGCCTGCGTTCACGCCGACGCTGCTCGCGATCTACAACGAGATGTACGCGCTGCCGCGGGTCGCGCGCGGCGCATGCGCGGCGGTGATCGGGAAAGTGACCGACACGCGGCGGTACGTGGCGCGGCTGCACGGCGAGACGGTGATGGACGTCGATCTGGAGTTTCTCACCGGCGGGATCCGGTACTCGCGTCCGTTCACAATCGCCCCGCCGCCGGTCGACGATGCGGCCGAACGCGACCGCGAACTGCGCGACGTCGCGGCCGCGGGACACCCGACGCTCGGCGCGCTGCTGCGCGACGTGCTGGCGCATCGCGACGTCTGCTCGCGCGCGACGATCGTGTGGCGCTACGACGGCGTGGTGCGCGGCGCGACGTCGATCCCGCCCGGTTATGCCGATGCGGGCGTGCTCGTCCCCGTCGCCGGCGCGCCGCTGGGCGCGGCGACGGCGATCGGCGGCAACCCGCGCTACGGAAAAATCGACGCACGTCGCGCGGCGCAGCTCGCCGTCGTCGAAGCGATCGGCCGCGTATCGGCCGTCGGGGCGATCCCCGCCGGGCTCACCGACTGCTTGAACTTCGGCGATCCGACGGTTCCCGAGCAGATGGGCGCGTTCGTCGCGGCCGTCGACGGCCTCGCCGACGCGGCGCGCGCGTTCGACGTTCCGTTCGTGTCGGGGAACGTCTCGCTCTACAACCGTTCGTCGTCGGGAAATCACGTCGCACCCTCGCCGATCGTCGCCTGCATCGGGACGCTCGCCGACGTCGCAGTCTCCGCGACGCGCGGTTTCAAAGTTCCCGGCGCGGCGATCGTCGTGACGGCGCCGCTGCAGGACGCGCTCGGCGGCTCGGTGATCGCCGAACGTCTCGCTTTGCGGACGCGCGCGCTGCCGCGGATCGACGAGCGGCGGTTCGCCGCGGAGTGCGCGCTTGTGCGCGCGGCGCTGGAGCGCCGTGTGGTCGCGTCCGCGCATCTCGTCGGCGACGGCGGCCTGCTTACCGCGATCGCAAAGATGGCGCTCGCATCGGAGCGCGGCTGCGGCTTCCGCGTCGATCCGAAGCCGCTCGCCGAACCGCTCGGACACGAAGTGCTGTGGTTCGCCCAGACGCCGGCGTTCGTGCTCGAGGTCGTCGACGCCGATGGGTTCGCGCGGTTGACGGCCGAGATGCGCGTCGCTGCGTACGACGCCGGCGAAGTACTGGCCGACCCCGTCGCCGCGATCGGCGACGAACGGATCGCGATGGCGGAGCTGCGCGAAGCGTGGGAAGCGCCGCTGCGCGACTTCTACGGAGCGGCGGCGTGATGCTTCGAGGGGCTCAGCATGACAGGGCGCGGGTCGCCGTCGTCGTCTTCCCGGGGACGAACAGTGAGGACGAGACGCTGCGCGCGGTGCGCGCCGTGGGCCTCGACGGCGCAATCGTCCATTGGTCGCAGCCCGAAGCGCTCGCGCACTTCGACGCGTTCGTCCTGCCCGGCGGGTTTGCGTACGAAGACCGTATCCGCGCCGGCGCCGTCGCCGCGCACGACGCGGTGATGGATCCCGTGATCGACGCGGCGCGGGCCGGCAAGTTCGTGCTCGGCATCTGCAACGGCGCGCAGATCCTCGCGGAAGCGGGGCTCGTCCCCGGAACCGGTCCGCTGCGGCGGCCGACGGCGGCGTTCGCACCGAACGCGGGCGGCCGCTTTCAATCGGTGCATGTGTACGTGAAACTCGTCGTCGCGCCCGCGCGCGTCCCGATCCTCGCGGGGATCGAACCGGGCGCCGTGATCCCGGCCTGGGCCTCGCACGGCGACGGCCGCCTTGTCGCGCCGCCGGAGGAACTCGAACGGATCGTACGCGACGGTCATCTCGCGTTCGTGTACGCGGATCGTGACGGCACGACGACAGCGGCACCGAACGGTTCGGCGCTCGACTGCGCCGCGCTGGTCAACCGCGCGGGCAACGTCCTCGCGCTCATGCCCCATCCGGAACGCGATGCGTGGACGTTTCAGCACCTCGACGGCACGCGCGACGCTGCAACGATGCTCGCGCCCTCGGGCGGGATCCGCTTCTTCGAAGCGTTCGCGCGGGCCGTGCGCGGCATGGTGACGGCGTGACGCGCCGCACGTTCACCGTCTCGCTCACGATCCCCGACAACGAAGCGTTCACCGCCTACGAGACGCTGGCGCGGCTCGGCCTCCCGGTCGCGCGCGTCGTGCGCAGCGACGTGTGGCTCTTCGACACCGACGGCGACCTGCCCGAACTCGCGACCACGATCGCGTCGATCGAGACGATACACAACCCCAACAAGCACCGCCTGGCCGAACGGCCAAGCGACGCACCCGCTCCCGGCGAGGTATGGATCGCCGCCCGTGACGAAGCCCCGGCGACTCTCGTCGCGGGTCGCGCGATCCCCGGCGTGCGCGCGATCCGTCGCCGCACGGCGTGGCGCCTGCTCGACGAAGGCGGCCGCGACGTCGATCCCGGCGTATTGACCAGAGCGGTCGAGACGTTTCTCTGCAATCCCGCGTTTCAGGTGGCAACGACAGCATGACGATGATGGTAGAAACCTACGCCGAGGGGCGGCAGCGCGACAGCGGCGTGGGCGAGATGTATACGATCGCCACGCTCGGGTCGCACTCGGCCCTGCAGATCCTCAAAGGCGCGCACGACGAGGGGTTCAAGACGCTGGCGATCGCGAACCGCGAGACCGAGCGTCTGTATCGATCGTTCGCGTTCGTCGACGAAGTGATCACGATCGACAAGTACAGCGACTTCATGCTGCTCGTCCCCGAGCTCGAGAAGCGCAAGATCATCATCGTCCCGCACGGCTCGTTCGTCGCGTACCTCTCGCTCGAAGACCACAAGAAGATGCGCATCCCGTACTTCGGGAACAAAGCGGTTCTCGATTGGGAAGCGAGCCGCGAGCTGCAGCGCGACTGGCTGCTGCGCGCGGGGCTGAAGCTGCCGCGCCAGTTCAAGACCGGCGCCGAGATCGACCGGCCCGTCATCGTGAAATTGTACGGTGCGCAGGGCGGCAAGGGCTACATGTTCCTGCGCGACGCGATGGACTTCGAGGAGCGCGCGTCGCTGCTCGCGCGGCAGAATTACATCCTGCAAGAGTACATCATCGGCGTCCCGCTCTACATCCACTATTTCTACTCGTCGCTCACCGGCAAGCTCGAGATCATGTCGATGGACCGGCGCTACGAGACAAACGTCGACTCGCTCGGCCGCATCCCCTCGCAGGCGCAGGCCGGGATGGACGTCGACCCTTCGTACGTCGTCGTCGGCAACCAGCCGATCAGCCTGCGCGAGTCGATGCTCGCCGAAGCCTACCGGATGGGCGAAGACGTCGTGCGGGTAAGCCAGGAGATATGCGGACCCAAGGGGCTCTTCGGCGCGTTCTGCATCGAGACGATCATCACGCCCGACACGAACTTCTACATCATGGAGATCTCGGCGCGCATCGTCGCCGGGACCAACCTCTTCATCGACGGCTCGCCGTACTCGTATCTGAACTACAGCGAACCGATGTCAACGGGACGGCGTATCGCGCGTGAAATCAAGAATGCTCTGCTCTCCAACTCGCTCGACACGATCCTCGACGATTCGACGATTCAGCATCACTAGGGCCGCGGCCGCGCTGGCGGCGCTGCTCGTCGCGGCGGCGCCGGCGCTTCCGGCGCGAGCCGCGCTCGACATCGACCCCGCCGTCATGTACAAGACGATGAAGGCGGTGTATGACAAGGGCGCCGCGTCGGGCTGGCATCTCGCGGACAAGCTCGACTATTTCTCGACCGTCCTCGACGCAGGCCGCGCGTACGAACTGCGTCGCCGCGACGACCCGCAGAACGCCGCGCTCAAAGGGATCACCGTCGACCTCGCCTCGCAGCTCCAGTACGATCCGCTGATCAGCAACGACGCGGCGGAGTGGTACGTGCGCCTTTCCGCGACGGCGTACGCGAACGACCCGCAGCGCGGCGCCGCGGCGCAGGCGATCATCGCGAAGCTCGACGCGGAGGATGCCGACCCGGGCCGGCTCGCACGCGACGCCGACACCGACGCCGCGGCGCTCGCGCAGCAGTTCCCGAACGACGTCCAGGCGCTGCTGGGTCAGGTCGATGCGGATCTGCGCGCATACAACCTCACGCAGGATACCGCGTGGCGGACGCTCGCGCTGCAGCGCGCGGCGCAGGCGACGTTCCCGATCGCCTCGGTGCCGCAGGATTTGGGGCGCGAACTCTTCCCGATCGTGGACTCGGCGCGCAACGCGGGGGCCGGTTATTCCGACGCGGAGCGCGCGGCGGCGCGGGTCGTGGCATCGCACCGGGCCTCGGCGCACGGCTTGCCGGTGATCGGCCGCGTCCTCTCGCACAATGTCTACCTGGTGATCACGGCGCCCGCCGACGAGTACTTCGGGCGCACGAAGCTCTCGCCGATCGGCGTGCGCAACGAGATCACCCGGATCGGCAAATACCTCGACGCCGGCTGGGGCGGCCGCATGACGCAGGACACGCTGTACGTGATCGACTCGCTCGAGGATTGGCAGCATCAATATCCGCGAGACTACGAACTGCCGCGCCTCTACAAGCGCGTGTACGATACGCTCGCGCGTGAGGATACCGAGGCGGCGAAGGAGGCCGGCAAGGAGGTCCGCCGGATGCTGATCGTCGCGTATCCCAACTCAACCGAGGCGCGCAGCTTCCTCTCGTCGTAGTGGGTTCGGCGTGCCGCCGAACCCCTCACCGGCTTTCGACCTGCCGGGCACGCTGACGTCCTACGACTCCGGCCGGCTCGCGCTGTGCTCGATCGGCAGTCACTCGGCGCTCGAGGTCGCGGCGGGCGCGCGCGCGCAGGGTCTGCGCAACCTGATCGTCACCGAACGCGGCCGCAACGCGACCTACGACCGGTACTACGCCCGCCGCTTCGACGGACCGCCGCGCGGGTGCGTCGACGCGACGCTCGAGCTCGAACGTTTCGCCGGCATCCTCGACGACGACGTGCAGGAGAAGCTGCGCGCCGCGCACGTCGTGTTCGTGCCGAACCGGTCCTTCGAAGTCTATCTGCACCAGCGCTACTCGTACGCGGAGATCGAAGCGCGGATGCGGGTGCCGTTCTTCGGAAATCGGCGGCTGCTGCGCGCCGAGGAGCGCGACGAAGCCGACAACCAGTACGCGCTGATGGCCAAGGCCGGGATCCGCTTTCCGCGTCAGTTGTCCTCGCCCGATCAGATCGATCGGCTGGTGATGGTGAAGGCGCCGCACGCGACCGTCTCGTTCGAGCGCGCGTTCTTTCTCGTCCGCACCGAGCGCGAGTACACGCACATGGCGCAGCGGCTTCTCGAGGCGGGAACCGTCACGCCCGAAGGGCTGCGCGGTGCGGTGATCGAGGAGTACGCGCTCGGGCCGACGATCAACCTGAACTTCTTTTGGTCGCCGATCATCGGCGAGCTCGAACTGATGGGGACCGACACGCGGCGTCAGACGAACAAGGACGGGTTCGTCGGCTTGCCGTTCGCGCAGGCGCGCGACTTGGCCGACGAGCCGATGCGGATGGAAGAAGCGGGACACATCGCGGCGACGCTGACCGAATCGATGCTCGAAAAGGCGTTCGATTTGGGAGAGCGGTTCGTGCGCGCCGCGCGCGAGGTCGACGGCGTCGGCGTCATCGGTCCGTTCGCGTTGCAGTGCGTGATCGTCAGCGGTCCGCCGAAGGACTTCGTCGTCTACGACGTCAGCCTGCGGATCCCGGGCTCGCCCGGGACGCGCTACACGCCGTATTCCTCCTACCGCTGGGGCCGCGATGTCTCCGTCGGCGAGCGCATCGCAATGGAAGTCGTCTGGGCCCGCGACGCCGGCCGGCTCGCCGACGTGCTGACCTAAGCGTCCTCGAAGAATCGGCGCATCAGCACCATCGGCGAACGCGTGAACCCCGCCCGCCCGTAGAACCGCTGCGCGTTCACGTTGTCGGCATCGGTGAGCAGGCTGACGCGCGCGCAACCGTGCCTCTGCGCGCAGGCAACGGCGTGCGCGATCAGGGCGTCCCCGACCCCGCGCGCCCGCGCAGGGCGGGCGACGACCATGTCTTCGAGCCAGGCAACGCGTCCGCCGAGCGCCGTGCTCAGGGTGTAGAGCAGGCTCACCATCCCCACCGTCGCGCCGGCGACCTCCGCGACGAAGAGCGTGCCGATCTGCGGCGCCCCGAGCAACGCGACGAGCGCGCGTCGCTGCACGGCCGGATCGGGCGCGAACTCTGCTTCCAGCGCGAAGAGTTCGGCGAGCAGATCGACCATCGTGTCGATGTCGGCCGCGCGCGCCTCGCGCAAACGTGGGCGAAGCGTGCCGGGAGCGTCCATGCGCAGAGGATTCACCGTGCGCCCGCGGAGTCATCGGACCCTCCGGCGAACCTTCTCGCGATGTCCACGTCCGTGCAGGCGCGTCCCGCTACCGTCGTCATCCTCGATTTTGGGTCGCAGGTCAGCCAGCTGATCGCGCGGCGCGCGCGCGAGGCCAACGTCTACTCCGAACTGCTTCCCTACGACGCGGCGTGGAGCGAGATCGTCAAGCGCGAACCGGCGGCGATCATCCTCAGCGGCGGACCCGAATCGACGCTGGGCGACGACGCGCTCGACTGCGATCCGCAGGTCTACGCCAGCGGTCTGCCGCTGCTCGGGATCTGCTACGGGATGCAGCTTCTCGCAAAGCACCTCGGCGGTACGCTGGTCCCGCTCGATCACCGCGAATTCGGCCCGGCGCAGCTCACCGTCGACCGCGCCGACTCGGCGCTCTTCTTGGGTGTGCCGCACGAATCGCGCGTGTGGATGTCGCACGGCGACTCGGTGACGCAGGTGCCCCCGGGATTCACCCCGCTGGCGCACACCGGGCGCTGCGCGATCGCCGCGATGGGCGACGACGCGCGCCGGACCTACGCGGTGCAGTTCCACCCCGAGGTCGTGCACACCGAAGCGGGCACGGCGATCCTCGAGAACTTTCTGCATACGATCGCCGGGATCGCGGCGTCGTGGCGGATGGATTCGTGGGTCGACGATGCGATCGCCAAAGTGCGCGCGCAGGTCGGCGACGCGAACGTGCTGTGCGCGCTCTCCGGCGGCGTCGACTCCGCCGTCGCCGCGACGCTCGTCGCGCGCGCGATCGGCAAGCAGCTCACCTGCATCTACGTCGATACCGGGCTGATGCGCAAAGATGAATCGGCCGGCGTGGTTGCGGCATTCCGCGACGTGCTGCACCTCAACGTCGTGCACGTCGACGCGAAGGCGCGCTTTCTCGCGCGGCTCGCCGGCGTCGAGGATCCCGAAGAGAAGCGCATCCGCATCGGCCACGAGTTCATCGCGATCTTCGAGGAAGAGTCCAAGAAGATTCCCGACGTGCGGTTTCTCGTGCAGGGGACGCTCTATCCCGACGTGATCGAGTCGAAGACGCCTGACTCGAAAGCCGGCCACAAGATCAAATCGCACCACAACGTCGGCGGCCTCCCCGAGCGGATGGCGCTCAATCTGGTCGAGCCGCTGCGCGCGCTCTTCAAAGACGAAGTCCGCGAAGCCGGCCGCGTTCTCGGTCTTCCGAATGCGATCGTCGAGCGGCAGCCGTTCCCGGGCCCCGGCCTTGCGGTGCGGATCATCGGCAAAGTCAACGACGCGACGCTCGCGACGGTGCGTGACGCCGACTTCATCGTGACGAGCGAGATCGATGCGGCGATCGCCGAAGGGAAGCTCTCGCCGCGGCCGTGGCAGTACTTCGCGGTGCTCACGCCGGTGCGCAGCGTCGGCGTCATGGGCGACGGACGCACCTACGCGAATCTCGTCGGCGTCCGCGCGATCACCAGCGAAGACGGGATGACCGCGGACTGGGCGCGCCTCCCGCACGACCTGCTCGAACGCATCTCGACCCGGATCATCAACGAAGTCCCCGGCGTGAACCGCGTCGCGTACGACATCACGTCGAAGCCGCCGGCGACCGTGGAGTGGGAGTGACGCGATGACGCTGCCGTGCAGGTGGCTCGAAGCCGCGCCGCTCTCCCGCATCACGTCGCAGTAAACGCGTTTCACGCGCCGACATTCGTCGCACCTGCGCTGCGAAACGCAGATGTACGGATGAATGCGTCCTCGCGGCGTCTATCGTGTGAGGGGATTACTTGCTGCGAAGCTGCGCCAACGCGCGTGGAGCGAACAATGTCTCAACTCACGGTCGGTCAGTACCAGTTCATCTACAACGCCTTCTCGTTTTCGATCGCGACGATGGGCGCTGCGACGGTATTCTTCTTCCTCGGCCGGGGGCAAGTGTCGAAGGGGTACCGGACGGCGATCACCGTGACCGGACTGGTCACGCTGATCGCCTTTTATCACTACCTCCGCATCTTCTCGAGTTGGGAAGCCGCGTATTCGGTCGTCAACGGCACGATCCGGGCAACGGGTGCCGCATTCAACGACGCCTATCGGTACGTCGATTGGCTTCTGACGGTGCCGCTGCTGCTGATCGAGCTCATCCTGGTGATGAAACTGTCGGGCGCCGAGACGACGGCGAAGGGAACGCGCCTGGGCGTGCTGGCTGCGATCATGGTCGCACTCGGCTATCCTGGTGAGATCGCCTCGTCGCTCGGAATGCGCTGGATCTTCTGGGTGTTGGCGATGATCCCGTTCCTCGCGATCGTCATCGAACTCTTCGTCGGGCTGCGTGCGTCGATCGACAAGCAGCCGCAGGAAGTTCGGGGGATGGTCAGCGCCGCGCGATGGATCACCGTCCTCTCGTGGTGCTTCTATCCGGTCGTGTACATCTTCCCGATGATCGGTTTCACCGGCGGCGCGGCGACGACCGCGGTGCAGGTCGGCTACACGGTGGCCGATATCGTCGCGAAGGTCGCCTTCGGCGTCTTCATCTACGTGATCGCGGTGAAGAAGTCGGCCGCGGAGATGCCCGAGGTGCCGCTCACCGTACCGCGGCTCGTCGACGTCAGCTAGAACGCCGTGCGCGCGGAGATCGCGATCTTGGGCGGCGGCTGCGCCGGCCTGAGCCTCGCACATGCGCTCGCGACCGCGGACTCCGCGCGTGCGGTGGTCGTCGTCGAACGGCGAACCCAGTACGACGAAGATCGAACCTGGTGCGGTTGGGCGATCGAACCGCATGCTTTCGCCTCGTGCGTGCGCCGGCGTTGGGACCGCTGGCGCGTCTCGACCGCGGAGGCGCAGCACGAGATCGCGGCCGGGACCATCGCCTACGAGTCGGTCGGTGCCGGTGCGTTCTATGCGACGGCGCTCGCGAGCGTCGATGCATCGCCTGCAGTGACGCTGCTCGCGGGTGCCGCGGTCGCGGACGTTGCGGAACTCGATGCGTGTTCGGTCGTCACGCTTAACGACGGCCGGCGTATCGAGGCGCAGTGGGTCATCGACACCCTCCCCCGGCGCCGCGAGCTGACCTACCCGTGGATGTGGCAGAGCTTCGTCGGCTTCGAACTCGAGGCGCCGGAGGCGGGTGCCGGCGACGTGCCGGACCTGATGGACTTTCGCGTTCCGCAAGCGGACGGCGTGACGTTCCTGTACGTGATCCCGTTCGCTCGCGATCGTGCGCTCTTCGAGCTCACCCGATTCGCACCGCAGCGCACTCCGAAACGCGAACTCGAGCGCGCCCTGCGCGTCGAGCTTGCGCTGCGGTTCCCGCGCGGCTATCGCATCGTCCGGCGCGAGCACGCCGATCTGCCGATGTCGCCCGCCGATCGCCGCGTCGCCGGCCGCCGCATCCCCGCCGGGATCGCCGGCGGCGCGATGCGGCCGGCGACGGGTTTCGCCTTTCACGCGATTCAGCGCTGGGCGTCACGCTGCGCTGCCGATCTCGTCGCGGGCCGGTCGCCGCACGCGGCCGCGATGCATCCGGGACTGCTCTGGATGGACCGCGTGTTCATGTCGGTCGTCCGCGACGATCCGCAGCATGCCCCGGAACTCTATGCGCGGCTGTTCGCTCGGACGTCGCCCGACGCGCTCGTGCGTTTCCTCGCGGGTGCGCCGCGCGTCTCCGACGTCGCCGACGTGGCGGGTGCGCTACCGATCGGCCGATTCACTCGCGCCGCCGCGCGTTCGATCGTCGCTTGAACGAGCGCGGCGTTCCGCGTACCAGACCGCGGCTTGATGCGGGACCGTCACGCCCAGCGTCAGCGCGACAAGCACGCGCCGCCGTTCGGCCGGACGCGCCAGCGCGAAGGCCAGCCCCGCGAACGCCGCCGCGAGCGCGGTGTTGCCGGCGGACTCGGCGGCGAACTGCATCGACCTCCGGCCAAACGATCCGCCCTGTTCGGCACGCGCCGTGACGATCGCCAGATGGCGGGGTGCATGCCACAGCCCGAAGTAGGCAGCAAAACCGAGCGGAGCGGGTACTGCCGCCAGCACGCCGGCGGGGACGAGCAGATCCGCCGCTCCAGCGACGTCTCCGCGCGCGATGCGCTCGAGCACGGCCGCGGCGGCCAGCGTGCACATCACGGTTCGCCGGCCCGTATCGGGACCGCAGAGCGGGATCGCGCCGCGCAGCGCTCCGTCGAGAAGCGACCGTGCCCGAGCACTCGCCGTGCGGGCGAACGAGGCGTCCCCGCTGCCGAAGTGATACCACGAGAGCAGCGAGAGGGCGCGCGATGCGGTCGCGGGTGCGCGCCATGCTGCCGCTGCGACGCCGATCGTCGCCGCGCCGTACGCCGCGGAGATTGCGGCGAGCCCGCCCGGGAAGCGCGGCAGCAGCCGCGCGAGGATCCGGTCGTCGCTCGCTCCGTGCGCGATGCCGATCGTGCCGATCGCGAATCCCGCGAGCGCGCGCGCCGCCGCGGGCGAGACGCGCGCGAGCAGGGCGGCCGCCGGCAGCATGATCCACGTGGCGGTGCGCGTTCCGCGCACGATCGCGCGAGCGTCATCGGTCATCGGTCGTCGGTCATCGGTCGTCGGTCATCGACACATCCCTCCCTTCCGTAGACGCCGAGAAACCCGCAGCCGCGTCGGGGCGCCGTCAGCGCGTGTCGACCTCCATCATGTCGTCGAACGGCGTGAGGACCGGCGGATGGAAGCCCGTCACGCGCGGATTCCATGCGTACCCGCCCTTCCAGACGTACAGGTTCACGGTCGGCACGATCGCGTCGATTCGTGCTTCCGCGGCGCGGAACGCGCTCCGCCGCGCGCCATCGTCGTAACTGCTCTCGACCCGGTCGAGGATCGCGTCGAGCCTCGGATCGCACAGCCGCATCCCGTTCATCCCGTGCGGCGGGATCGTGCTGCAGCCGTACGTCAGCGCAACGTCCGATGCGGCCATCAGCGTGCGTGGGTAGATGCTGAATTCGAAGCGGCCGCCGTAGAGGATCCCACCGGCGCTCGCCGGCGCGCGGAACGTGCTCGGCGCGAACTTGCGCGTGTCGAGCGCGATCCCCACCGCGCGCAGGTTGTCGCGCACGAACTCAACGGTCTGATCGAGCTCCGAGGTGGAAGCCGGATAGACCGCGGCGAGCACGAGGCGTGTGCCGTGGCGCGCGCGCACGCCGTCGGAACCGGCGCGCCAGCCGGCCGCATCGAGCAGCGCGCGCGCCTGCGCCGGATCGTAGGGCGTCACGGGCTCGTTCACGCGCGGCGGATCGAGCGGGATCACCGGCCCATCGTGCAGCGTTCCGCTGCCGTGCATCACCGACGCGATCAGCTTGCGGCGGTCGATCGCGTACGCGACCGCGCGGCGCACGCGCACGTCGCCGACCAGCGGACGGGTGAACACGAAGTCGAGGTGCGTCGCGCGGTAATTCGGCGTCACCTCCACGTGGAGCGCGGGGACGCTCTGCATTCGCCGCGTGAAAGACGGCGACATCAGCGGCCACAGATCGACCTCGCCGCTCTGTAATTGCGTCGCAAGCGTGTCCTGCGACGCGATCAGCGGGATCGTGATCCGTTCGAGCTTCGGCGCGCCGCGCCAGTAGTAGGGGTTGCGCTCGAGTTCGATCGCGTCGCCGTGTCTCCACGCGACGACGCGGAACGGCCCGATGCCGACCGGCTTGCGGTTGTAATCTGCCGTGTTGATGTCGGAGAGGGTGCCGAGCAGATGCTTCGGCAGGATGCACGGCTCGTTCGCCGCGGTGCCGAAATAGAGCGGGAGAAAATCACCGTTGGGCTTGCTCAGGTGGAACGCGACCGTGTACGGATCGCGGATCTCGACCCGCCGGATCAGATCCCAGCCCAGCGTCCCCTGCGCTTCGTTGTTGCGCGGATCGTTGATCGCGCGCACGGTGAACGCGACGTCGTCGGCGGTGAACGGCGCGCCGTCCGACCACCGGACGCCGCGGCGCAAGTGCCACAGGATCGTCTTGCCGTCGGCGCTGATCCCGCCGTTCACGCGCGTGGGGATCTGGGTGATCAGTTCCGGGACGGGCTTCCCGTTGCCGTCGTAGCGCGCGAAATACGCCTGCGTCAATTCGGCGACGTAATCGGTGATCGGCGAGGGGTCGAGGTGAATGTTGAGGCTGCTGGGGTCGCCGACCCCGACCCCGATCCGCAGCGTGTGCGGTGCCCGCACAGGGCCCCCGCCGCCCGCGGTGCAGCCGGCAACCGTCCACCCGATCGCCGCCGCGATCGCCCATCGCACGATCCGCCTCACAAGCGGGAAGGTTAACTGTAAACTGTTTACAATCCTAGCAATCATGCTTGCCGATGCGATCATCAGCCATGTCCGCTGGGAGACCTTCTACGTCCCGGCCACCCTCGCGACGGGGACAATCCCCGTGCGGCACGGGATCGTCGGTTCCGGCGGTCCGGTCGCGCTGCTCGCCGCCAGCCAGCACGGCGACGAAGGCCCCTGGGGGACGCGTGCGATCCGCAAGCTGCTCGAATCGACCCCGCTCTCCGAACTGACGGGAACGCTGCGCCTGCTCCCCGTTGCCAACCCGATGGCGATGGAAGAGAACTCGCGCACCTCGCACATCGACGGCGAGGACGTCAACATGTCGTTTCCGGGCGATCCGGACGGCAAGCACACCGACCGGCTCGCCTACGCGATCGCGAAGAACGTCCTCGACAATCCGATCGACATCGTGATCGACATCCACGGCGGCGGAAGCTGGTGCCAGAACTGTTTCGTCTACCGCTACGCCGGCGGCGAAACGCTGGCGGCCGCGATCGGCGGCCCGTTCGTGCGCACCGGGCACGAACGCGGCGACACCAGCCTGTGCGGCTACGCGATGGCGCGCGGCGCGCAGGCGGTGTGGATCGAGATGGGCGGTGCCGGCGCGCGCGAGGAAGAGTGGGCGCAACGGATCGCCACCGGGATGCGCCGCGCGCTCGGCAAGCTCGGCGTGATGACGCCCGCGAACCTGCCTGAACCGGAGCCGGCGCGCGAGAGCGGTGCATCGCACTCGATCCGCACCTCGATGCCCGGCTTGTATCTTCCGGTGCTGCGCGAAGACGGCGTCGGCGCGGTGATCCCCAAGGGCACCGAGATCGGGCACCTGCTCGATCCGGTGACGAACGACGTGATCGAAACGTACACTGCGCCGTTCGATCAGACGGTCTGTCTGCTGCTGCGTCCGACGCTCGCGGTGATGGAGGGCGGCGAGATGGTCGCCGTCCTCTCGACGCTCGTGTAGCGCCGCCGCGGCAGGATTCCGCGCCGGGTCGGCGCACGACGGGCACCCGGTATGAGAATCCTCGTCGTCGGCGGCGGCGCCCGCGAAGATGCGTTGTCGTGGCGGCTTGCCGCGTCGCCCTCGTGCGACGCGCTTTTCCACGCGCCGGGCAACGCCGGCACCGCGAGCCGCGGTGAAAACTGGAGCGACGTCGCCGCGACCGACGCGCGCACGCTCGTGCGCCGCGCACAAGAGGCGCGGATCGACCTCGTCGTGCTGGGACCGGAGACGGCGATCGCCGCTGGTGTCGGCGACAAACTGCGCGATGCGGGGATCGCGGTGTTCGGACCCAATCGCGGCGGCGGGCGCCTTGAAACGAGCAAGGTCTTCGCGAAGCGCTTCATGGAGCGCCACGGCATCCCGAGTGCGCGCTTTCGCGTCGTGCACAATCTCGATCAAGCGCGGCGCGCACTCGAGGCGTGGAGCGGCGCCGCGGTGGTGAAAGCCGACGGACTGGCCGCCGGCAAAGGCGTCGTCGTGTGCGATGGTGCGGCCGACGCGCTGACGGTGCTCACCGGCTGGTATACCGGGAACGCGATCCCCGGCGGCGGTCAGGACGTCGTGATCGAACAGCGGCTCGCGGGCCGAGAAGTCAGCGTGTTCGCGATCGCCGACGGGCGCGCGATGGTTCCGATCGCCGCGGCATGCGATTACAAACGCGCCGGCGACGACGACAAGGGGCCCAATACCGGCGGGATGGGCGCGTATTCGCCGCCGGCGCTCTTCGGCGACGACCTGCTCGACGTCGTGCGGGAACGCGTCGTCGCGCCGGCGTTGCGCGGGCTGCTCGCCGAGGGCGAAGAGTACCGCGGCGTGCTCTACTGCGGGCTGATGATGACCGACGACGGCCCCTACGTAATCGAGTTCAATGCCCGGTTTGGCGATCCCGAGACGCAAGTGCTCGTGCCGCGCGTCAACGGCGACTTCGCACGTTATCTGAAATCCGCCGCCGACGGCGCGCTCGAGATCGACGCCGCGACGTGGTCGGACGACGCGTGCGTCGGCGTCGTGCTGGCGACGTCGCGCTATCCGTACGAGAACACGCCGGTGCGCGGCCTTCCCGCCGAACTCGGTCTGGCAGGCGACGTCGTTGCATTCTGGGGGACGTCGTCGCGCGAGGACGACGGCACGGTGACGTCGCCGGGCGGCCGCGTCCTCACGGTTGCCGCGCGCGGCGCGAACGTCGGCGTCGCGCGCGCGCACGCGTATGCCGCAATCGACGGTCTGAAGGCGCGGTTTCCGAGCGGGACGCCGCTCGCGTACCGCTCCGACATCGCGCGCCTGCCGTAAGACGCGCCCGCCTGCGTGCCCGATTTTCGGGCGCGCTTCGACGAGCTCGTGACGACGTTACGTGCCGGTTCGGACGAAGGTGTTCCAGTACCAGACACCCCATGCGCCGACGAGCGCGGACCACACGATGAGCGCGATCCCCCAGCGCGGGAGTTTTTCGCGTACGCCCAGCGCCATCAAGGCGAACAGGAACGGCAGGAAATCCAGCGCGTGGCGCATCCCGAACTGCACCCAGCCGTTGAGATAGTAAAGGAACTCGGGCGCGGCGACGAGGGCCGTCGTGATCCACAGCGCGACGACGAGCCGGCGCGGCTCCTTCGCGAGAAACGCGAGCACGAGCGCGGGGCTGGTGAAGGTGAGCGCGATCCCGTTCGTGTCGGGCTTGACGTAGGGCCACTGCGCTTTCTGTAGCCACTCGACCAGCACAGGTGCGCGGAAGAAGAACGAGTAGATCTGATACGGCACGTATCCGAGCTGAAACGGCGAGCCTTCCGGCGAGCCCCAGCTGTCCTGGTGATAGTAGACGGTGTGGCCGATGTCGAGCACCGTCCCCCACATCAGTTCGTCGTAGCCGACGAAGACCGCCGCCGCTGCGACGAGCACGATCGCAAACCCGCGCACGTGCGCGATGCGCGTTTCGCGCGTCGGCGTCATGCCGCCCAGCGCGCCGGTCCACAGCGCCCACGCGAAGAACGGAAACGCGGCGACCTCGACGAACCGCGCGCCGGCCGCGAGCACCGCACACAGCGCGACGATCCAGCCGCGCGATTTCCCGCTCAGCTCGACCATTGCGCCGAAGACGAACGCCATCGCGACGAGATGCGCGAGGAACCACACGTCGCCGAGCTGCGCGCACCACCACACATCGGTGCCGGCGGCCAGGAAGAGCGCCAGGAAGAACAGCGTCGTGCGGTCCTTGACGCCGAGCCGCTCCGCCAGCACCCAGGCGAGCCCCGTCGCTGCCGCGGCGAACGCGATCGCGACCAGCGTCTGGTTCGCGGCGTTCCCCCAGATCGCGACGAACGGAAGCATGAAGAGCGCCGGCACCGGCCCGTCGACGCCGTAGTAGTGGCCCTGATACTGGACCGCGTCCATCCAACGCCCCGGCCAGTCGATCCACATCCGGCCGTGCAGCCACGCATACGCGACCCGCACGTAGTTGTTCTGGTGGGTGGAGCGCAGGTGCGAACTGACCAGGATGACGAGAAAGGCAACCGCGGCGGCAACGGCTGCACCCGGGATGCGCCGCAGAGCCACCGCCGCTGCCCGAGTTCGAGACGCGGCGACCATCGTTGGGGCGTCGGTTCTGCCGCCCGAAACCCGAACCCCGCCGGACCGGTAGAGAGGAACGCATGTACCAGTCACGTTCTCAGCAGCCTCGCGGCGCGTACGGTTACGGGCCGCCGGCGGTCAGCACGCCCGCGCTCCTCGGCCAAGTCCTCGGGATCACCGGGGTCGGCTTCCTGCTCACGGCGCTGGCCGCGTACCTCTTCGCGGGGATCTCGCCGGGGCTCGGCTTCGCCGCGTTCATCGGCGCGTTCGTCCTGCTTTTCGTGATGTCGGCGGTGCGCGGCAATCCGCGCACCGCGCTGCTCGTCTTCTACGCCTTCGCGTTCCTCGAGGGGATCGGGCTCGCGCCGACGATCGCACGCTACGTCAGCCTCATCGGCCCCGGACAGGTCGCCGAGGCCGCCGCGACCACCGGCTTCGGGATGCTGGTGCTGGGCGGCGTCGCGTTCGTGTTCTCGATCGACTGGCGGCGTTTCTCCGGGCTCGCGTTCGGGTTGCTGATCGCGCTCCTGATCGTCGGCGTGATTTCGGCGTTTACGCACTTCCTGCACCCGGGCGTCTACGCGTGGCTGACGCTGGGGGTGTTCACGCTGATCACGCTGGTCGACTTCAGTCGCATCCGCGCCGGCGGCGACGGCGCGACGCCGGTCGAATTGGCGGTCTCGATCTACCTCGACGCGATCAACATCTTCATCGCGCTCCTCCAGCTCTTCGGCTTGCGCTCGCGCGACGACTGAGCGAACTCGCGCCGAAACCGGGATGATCGCACCCGGTTCGTGAACCGTGCACCATGGCGCGAGCCTACGACGAGCAAGCGGAACAGCCGGCCGGTGACGTCCTGCACGAAGCGTGCGGAATCGCCGGCGTCTACGCGCCGGGCGATGACGTCGCCCGGCTCGTCTATTTCGGCCTGTACGCCTTGCAGCACCGCGGCCAGGAGAGCGCCGGGATCGCGGTCGGCGACGGCCGCGCGATCGACAGCCATCGCGAGATGGGGCTCATCACGGGCGTCTTCGACGAGGAGATCCTCGGCCGGCTGCGCGGCGACGTCGCGATCGGGCACACGCGCTACTCGACCACCGGCAGTTCGATCGTCGTCAACGCGCAGCCGTTCATCGAAGAGTCCGATCTGGGCACGTTCGCGTTCGGGCACAACGGCAACCTGACCAACGCCGACGACATCGCGGCGATGCTCCCCGACGACGTGCGCCTCACCGCAACCTCCGACTCGGAGATTCTCGCGAAGTTCATCGCGCGCGCACCGGGCGCGACGTGGGTGGAGAAGATCAAGGCTGCGATGCGCGTCGCCGAAGGCGCGTACTCCGTCGTGATGTGCACGCGCGACACCGTCTTCGGGTTCCGCGATCCGTGGGGCGTGCGGCCGCTCTGCATCGGGACTTACGGCGATTCGGGGTACATGATCGCCTCGGAGTCGTGCGCGCTCGCGACCGTCGGCGCACACTATCTGCGCGAGATCGCCGCGGGCGAAGTCGTCGCGATCCACGCGCGCGGGATTCGCACCGAGCATACCGAGGTGGTGAAACCGCCGTCGCTGTGCATGTTCGAGTACATCTACTTCGCGCGGCCCGACTCGGTGCTCAGCGGACGGTCGATCTACATGGCGCGTTACGAGATGGGCCGAGCGCTCGCGCGCCAGCATCCCGCCGACGCCGACGTCGTGATGGCGATCCCCGACAGCGCGATCCCCGGCGGAATCGGCTACGCCGCCGAGAGCGGTCTGCCGTACGTCGAAGGGCTCATCAAGAACCGCTACATCGGGCGCACGTTCATCTCGCCCGATCAGAAGATGCGCAGTCAAGGCGTGCGTCTGAAATTCAATCCGGTCGTCGAGAACTTGCGCGGACAGCGCGTCGTCGTCGTCGACGACTCGATCGTGCGCGGCACGACGACGCCGCGCATCGTCTCGCTGCTGCGCGACGTCGGCGTGCGCGAAGTGCACCTGCGCATCACCTCGCCGCCGATCGTCCACCCGTGCTACCTCGGCGTCGACATGGCGTCGTACGCGGAACTGATCGCCGCCAACCTGAGCGTCGAGCAGATCTGCGAGAACGTCGGCGCGGATTCGCTCGGCTACTTGAGCATCGAGAATCTGGTGGCGTCGACGGGGCGCGAGCGTCGCGATTTCTGCCTAGGATGCCTGAACGGGCGCTATCCGAGCGTCCCGGCGGTCTCGCACGGCGTCCAAGCCGATATGCAGCCCGCCCTCAAGGGCTGATCGCAGACGGGTTCGATCCCGCCGGCCACCACGCCGGCGGCGCGATCGCGCGCTGCGCGAAGTAGTCGGCGAGTTCGGGCAGCGGCTGCAGCGTGGCGAGCGACCAGTCGAGAATGCCGCACTCCACGAGCGGCAGCGTCGCCAGCGCTGCGCGCGCGGCGGCGGCGTCGGCCGCATCGACGATGACGTACGCCGTCGCGGCGCCGGCGTCGAAGTAGATCTCGCGCATGCTGCCGTCTCCGAGCAGACGCGACACCTGTTCGGCCTCCGCGGCGTAGTGCTGCGGGATCTCGGCGATGCGCTCGGGCGCGCGGATGATCGAGGTCGCGAGGAATCTCATCCGAACGCTCCCGTCTGGGCGAGAAAGCCGAAGAAGTCCTCGATGTGCCACGACTCGGCGATGCGTCCGTCCGGGGCGATGCGGTGGATGTCGCAGGTGCGCAGGACGATCGGTTTCCCGGTCGCGGCGACGCCGAGGAACGGGCCGCGATGCGTCGCGCGCATCGTGCAGCGCACGACGACGCGGTCGCCGGCGGCGAAGGTGTCCTCGATCGTCACTTCGCAGTCCGCGAAGGCCTCGCGAAACATTTGCAGTGCCGGCAGATATCCGGGCAGCCCGGGCGGTGCGCCGGGCGCGGTCGGAACGACGTTCCAGTCGTCGCTCACCGCGCGTTCGATCGTGCCGTCCCCGCCGGCTTCGAAGGCGGCGTAGAACGGCAGGGCGCGGTCGACAAGTGCCTCGGCGGCGGGATCGGTCGACGGCGTGCGGTGCGCGATGATCATGCCGCCTCTCCGGCCAGGGCCACGCGTTCTTCAACCGCGTCCGCGAACGCGGCGTCGTCGGCGTACCAGACCTCGGCGATGCCGGAGACCTCGGCGTCGGGGTGCCCGACCTCCGCGAGCACCGCGTTTTGCTTGTAGCGCAGCAGCCCCGGCATCCGCGCGACGATCGGCGCGTGATGCTCGAGGTAGATGTGCCGGAATTCCTCGGGACTGACGTCGGCACGCCGGACGACGGTGATGATCCGTTTGGTCACGATGCGTTCTCCTTCACGAGCGATGCGAGTAGCGGACGAGAGACCGTTTACGCCGTCGGGCGGGCAGGATCGTACCCGTGCGATCCGCAGCAGAACGCCGTGACGCCGCCCGAGTTCGGGATCGCAAACGCCTTTCCGGTGCGTTCGCGGCGCACGTTGTCCCACTTGCGCGGGCAGCGTGAGCCACGGCGGAAACGGCTCGCCCCCATGCAGAGAGCAGCGAGGGCATGCGCAGCTTTTCATGAGCGAGCTCGGGTGCGAACGGAATCGTCCCCTCCCAGCGTCCCGCGGTCGAACCGCCGAACTGTTTCGGCGGCGTTCGCATCCTGCTGACGAGCCGCGTCGTCCCGAACGTCGCCGGCGTCGCGGCCCAGTCGGTCGCCGGATTGGATGCACCCGCGGCCGCGGCGCTGTTCCGGCGCAGCGCGTCGCGTCAGCGAGTGCGTCTTCTCGACGATGCAGAGAGCGATGCCCTGATCGTCGAAATATGCGCGCGTCTGCGCGGGAATCCGCTCGCGATCGAGGTTGCGGCGGCCCGGCTGGACGTCACGTCGCTGCGAGCGTTGGCGCGTGCGCTCGAGAGCAGCGCGCTCTTCACCGCGCGCGGACGCCGCGAGGAGCGTCAAGGTTCGGCGGCGGCGTCGGTGGCATGGAGCTGCGCCGGCCTCGATACGCGCGGCAACGCCGCGCTCGAAAGTTTGGGGGCGTTCGCATCGTCGGCGTCGGTTGACGCGTTCGCCGCCGTCCTCGGGACGGAGAAGCCGGACGCGCTCGACGCGGCGGGCGTGCTGCGCGATCATCATCTCGCCGAGCGCGCGGGCGACGCGGACGGCGATCGTATCCGTCTCTTCGACGTCGTGCGAGAGGTCATCGCCGACGATCCGGCGCGTGCCGGATCGCGGGAAGTGCGCGCGCGGCGCCACTGGAACTATTATCTCGACCTCGCCAAACGCATCGACCGCCGGTCTTCCGCCGAGGATGAAGCCGAACTCGACGGCGTCGCGCGCACGGAGATCGATGAGTTTCGCCGAGCGCTCGAACGTGCCGAACGCCGCAGCGACGCCGATGGCGTCCTGCGTTTGGCGGCGCGGTTGCGCTACGTGTGGCAGTCATCCTCGACACCGGATGAGGCGTGCGGCTGGATCGAGCGCAGTCTGCCCGTCGCCGCAGACGGCGGCGTCGTCGAGGCCGAAGCCCTGCTGGTGCTCGCCGCGGCGGCGACGAACCGCAGTGAACCCGAGCGCGCCGCCGCATACCTCGATCGCGCGTTCGCGTGTGAGATCGCTGAACCGCGTACCCTCGCGCTGCTGCACCACGAACGGGTGCGGCTCAGTTCGCACACGGGGGACGTCGCGCTGTGCGAGCGCAGCGTCGCGGATGCCGAACGCTGCTCACGGCTCGCCGGCAGCGATCACCTTACCGCCAACGCCGCGGTGGCCCGCGGTGTGTTCCTTGCCCGTCTGCGCGACGATCGGCGCGGCGCGATCGCAGAGTTTCGCCGCGGTCTGCTGCTGCACCGGCGGACGCGCTGCTGCATCCGCGGCGCGATCCTGGCACTCGTGAATCTCGGCGCCGCCTATCGCGAGGGCGACCGGTGTGCGCTCGCGCTGCACCATCTCGACGAGGCGTGCGATCTGGCCGCCGGCCTCGGCATCCGCTATCTGCGCGGCCTTGCGCGAATCTATCGCGGACAGACGCACACGCGACCGGGGACGTACGTGCGGCCGTACGCGATCGCGCCGCCGGCGCGGCCGACGCGTGCGCAACCAGACCGCCTTCCTGTTTCGCGACGGTATCGTGAGCGCGACCGACGCGCTGCTCGCGCTGGGCAACGCGGCGGCGGCGGCGACGGCTCTGGGCGTGTTTGCAGCCGACGCCGACGATCCCGAATCGCTCCGCGAAGACGAGCGCCGGCTTCGCATCACCGCAGCGCTCGGCGCCGACGGGTTCGACGCCGCGTACGACCGCGGATTCTTTTTCAGCCCGTTGCAGCGGCTGGCGTTCCTCGACGAACTCGCTCGCGACTGACCCTGCGGTCGGAAAGGGACCAGGCCGTGCCGGAGAGTCGGAACCCCGACAAAAGTCGCGGCGTCCGACTGGCATGGAATACGCACTCGCGCTCATCCCCGCCCTCATCGGCGCCGGCTTCGTCGCGACCCGCATCGCCTCGCGCGACCGCTAGCGGGCGCGCGCGAACTCGGCGGGCTCCGGCGGATCGGGTTCCGTCACGGGGGCTCGCGGCTCACCTTCGGGATCGTTGGGCTCCGGAACGACGGGGGCGGATTCAGGATGCATGCTGCACACCGTACCCGTCCTTCGCAGTCACGCTGAGCTTGTCGAAGCGTCGCGCCGATCGCGTCCGCCGGCCGCCGCCGCGCAACCGCCGCGATGGCGGCTGCGCTTCGACAGGCTCAGCGTGAAACGACAGGCTTAGCGCGACGTTGCGGTTTCTTTTGCGGTGACGCCGTTGGCGGTGACGCCGTTCGTCGAGAAGCCGTGCTTGGCGAGATCTTCGACGATGGTGACGAACGCGCGGACCGGCGTTCCCGTCGGGCCCTTCGCCGAATACGGCGACTCGCTGTCCAGATAGGCGGTGCCGGCGACGTCGAGGTGGATCCACGGGACGTCGTCGGCGAACGCCTTGAGAAATGCGCCGGCCGTCTCCGCGCCGCCGGCGCGGCCGCCGGTGTTCTTCAGGTCGGCGATCTCGCTCTTGATCTGCGTGTCGAAGTCCGGATAGAGCGGGAGCTGCCAGTAGCGCTCGCCGCAGTCTTCGACGACGCGCAGGAAGCGCTCGACGAACGCCTTGTCGTTCGTCATCGTTCCGCTCGCCGCATGACCGAGCGCGACGACGCATGCGCCGGTGAGCGTGGCGGCGTCGATGATCTTGGTCGCGCCGAGCTCTCGCGCGTAGCAGAGCGCGTCGGCGAGGATGAGCCGCCCTTCGGCGTCGGTGTTGATGACTTCGATCGTCTTGCCGTTCATCGCGCGCAGGATGTCGCCCGGCTTCATCGCGCGCGGTCCGGGCAGGTTCTCCGACGACGGCACGAGACCGATCACGTTGAGCTTCGGACGGAGTTTCCCGATCGCCCACATCGCCGCGATCACGCCGGCACCGCCGGACATGTCGTACTTCATCTCGTGCATGTTCTCGGCCGGCTTGATCGAGATGCCGCCGGAATCGAACGTCAGCCCTTTGCCGACCAGCGCGAGGATCTCGTTCGACGACGGATCGCCTTTGTAGGTCATCACGCTGAGCGTCGCCGGTTCGTCGGAACCGCGCGAGACGCCGAGCAGCGAGCCCATCCCCTTCGCGCGCATGCGGTCTTCGTCGAGTACGTCGATCTCGAGGCCGGCGTCGGCCGCGAGTTCCTTCGCGCGGTTGGCGAGGTGGGTCGGCGTCATGTCGTTGGCCGGCGTGAGCGCGAGCGTACGCGCCGTGTTCACCGCGTGGCCGATCGTCCCGCCGCGCAGCGCGCCCGCTTCGAGTGCGGAGCGATCGTAAGAACCGGCGACGATCGTGACCGCCTCTGTGAGAACGGGACGGTCGGCTTCGCTGCGGTACAGCGTCGTGTCGATCAGCCCGGCGTGCGCACCCTCAGCGACGAACGACGCCGCGAGCGCCGCATCGACGCCGCCCGGCAGCGCGATCGCGATCTGCCGGACGCCGCGCTTGCCGAGGTACCGCACCGCGGTCCCCGCGTACTTCGCCAGACCGCTGGCGGTGAATTTCGCGCGGTCGCCGAGGCCGACGACCAGCACGCGCCCGAACGGCGTGCCTTTCGCGTGCAGCAGCGACGTCTCGTTCGCTTTGCCGGCGATCTCGCCGTTTGCGATCACCTCGGCGATCGCGCCGTCGAGGGCGCGGTCGACGTCGGCCGCGGCGCCGTCGAGCGCGTCGCCGGTGAAGACCGGTACGACGAGCGCGCCGGTCGCGATCGACGCCGCAGCTTCGGTCGAGACGTGAACCTGCATGGAGTTCCTCCGGGTGGACAGAAACGGTCGGGCGACCGTGATGGACAACCTGTTTGCGTTTACGCGCGCCGTCGGCGCCGCCCTCCGATGACCACGAATTCTTCCGGAGACGACGCCTACGCCCGCGCCGGCGTGAACATCGATGCCGGCAACCTGGCCGTGCAGAAATACCGGGACGTGACGTCGGGTTGGACGCACCCCGACCAGCTCGGTTCCCTCGGAAACTTCAGCGGTCTTTTCCGCCTGCCGGGCGATGCGACACGGGCCTTGGTCGGTTCGGCCGACGGGGTGGGAACGAAGATTCTGATCGCGGCGGCGGTGAAACGCTACGACACCGTCGGTGCCGACCTCGTCAACCACTGCGTGAACGACATCCTCGTCACCGGCGCCGAGCCGCTGTTCTTCCTCGACTATCTGGCGGTCGGCAAGCTCGACCCGCACGTCGCGAGCCTCATCGTCGCCGGCGTGCATCGCGCGTGCCGCGAGAATCATTGCGCGCTGCTCGGCGGCGAGACGGCGGAGATGCCGGGCGTCTACCGTCCCGATCACTTCGATTTGGCCGGCACGATCGTGGGGATGGTTGAGCTCGCGGCGATCCCCGATCCGAACCGCGTGCAGCCGGGCGACGCGATCGTCGGCCTGCCGGCGGTGGGTCTGCACACCAACGGATACACGCTGGCGCGTGCGCTGATCCCCGAGGACGAGTACGGCGCGCCGTTCGGCATGGGGACGTTCGCCGACGCGCTGCTCGCGCCGCATCCCTCGTATCTGCAGCAGGTGCGCGCGATGCGCGCCGTCGCCGACGTGAAATCGATGGCGCACATCACCGGCGGCGGCCTGCTCGAGAACGTGCCGCGCACGCTCCCCGATCACGCCGCGGCGGTCTTCGAACAAACGCGCTGGGACGTGCCGCCGATCATGGCGGAACTGGTGCGGCGCGGGAATCTGCAGCACGAGGAATGCTATCGCACGCTCAACATGGGCGTCGGCTACACGCTCGTCATTCCGATCACCGACGTCGACGCTGCGCTTGCGGCGGCGCCGGGCGCTCGCGTCATCGGTTTCGTGCAGCCGCGACGCGACGGCGAGCCGCGCGTCGTCGTGCACCCCGCACGCACCGCGTAGCGCGACGCGTGCCGCACAACCTGCTTGCCGCGCTCGACGACGAGCGCTACGGCGCGGCCGGGCTCGCGCGCGCGCACGACGCCGCGGTGCGCGCCGGGTACACGCTGCAGCGCGTCGACGGGCCCGACGACCTGCTCGCCGCGTGGATCGATCTGCAGTGGCCGGGGTCGTGGTGGTCGTCGGAGGCACGCGCCGGCAGCGCGTGGGTCGCGCACCGCGACGGTGCGATCGCGGGGTTCGCGGCCTTCGGTGCGCGCGGGCTGCGCTTTCCGTGGCTGCGGCGGTGGCACGATCGCACGGACGTCGGCATCTTCGGGCCCTACGGCGTCGGCGCGGCGGATCGCGGACGCGGTGCCGGCGAGCCGCTGCTGACGGCCGCCTTGTGCGGTCTGCGCGAAGCGGGCTTCGCGTTCGCGCTCATCCCCGCGGTCGACGGGGCGCCGCTCATCGATCTCTACACGATGCGCACCGCTGCGGCGGTCGTCGACACCTACGCCTACGACGACGGACGCAGGCGCCGTGCGACGATCCTGGCCTCGGGCGCCGGGACGAACGCGCGCAACGTGATGGAGCGCGTGCGTGCAGGCACGCTGCCCCTCGAACTCGCGGCGCTGGTCAGCGATCGTCCCGGAGCCGGCGCGCTCGACGCGGCGCGCGAACGCGACATCCCGGCGATCGCGCTCGCATGGGACCGGGAGACGGAGACGCGGGCCGCCTTCGACGCGCGCATCATCGAGGCGGTGGCCGCGACCCGGCCCGAACTCGTGCTGCTCTTGGGCTGGATGCATCTGCTGCCGGCGGCGTTCCTCGAGCGCTTCCCCGAGACGATCAACCTGCATCCGTCGTTTCTGCCGCTCGATCCCGCGGCCGACGAGGTCCTCGCGCCCGACGGCACGACGATCCCCGCGCTGCGCGGCGCGCATGCGCTGCGCGATGCGCTGCGCGCCGGCGTCGCATGGACCGGCGCGACCGTGCACTACGTGACCACGGCGACCGATCGCGGGAGCGTGCTCGTGCGCATCCCGCTCGCGGTGGGTACGGTGACCTCGGAGACGGAGCTGCGCGAACGCGTACGCCCGGTTGAGTTTGCAGCGGTCGCCGGAGCGATCCGCCGCTGGAGTTTCGAACGCTGAGATGAACGACGACAGCCTCACTCGCCTGGCGGTTCCGGTGAACGACGACGATCACGTGCGCGGACCGGCCGACGCGCCGGTGACGCTGGTCGAGTACGGCGATTTCGAGTGTCCCTTCTGCGGCGTCGCATACGCGGCGATCAAGGAGTTCGAGCGGCGCTATCCCGCCGCGCTGCGGGTCGTGTTCCGCAACTTTCCGCTCGCGATGCATCCGCACGCGCAAAGCGCCGCCGAGGCCGCGGAGTTCGCAGCCGACGGCGGCCGCTTCTGGGAGATGCACGATATGCTCTACGAGCACCAGCGGCAGCTCGACGTGCCGCACCTGCTGCACTACGCGCGCGACTTAGGGCTCGACGCCGCGGCGCTCGACGAAGCGCTGCGTTCGCAGACGTACCGCCCGATCGTCGAAGAGAGTAAGGAAGGCGGAGAGGAGAGCGAGATCCCGGGAACGCCGGCGCTCTTTCTCAACGGCGTGCTCTTCGAAGAAGACCCGACGGTCGAGAACCTCGCGCACGCCGTCGAGTGGATTCTCGAACACGGGGGGACGGCGTAACCGCGCGCCTACGTGAACGGCAGGTTCGGATCCGCGACGAGGTGCAGCGGGTCGACGCGCGCGACGTCGCCGCGCCGCTCCGCCGCGGCGGCGATCATCGCCGCGTTGTCGGTGCAGAAGCGCCGTTCGGGGACGAACGCCGGGATGCGGTACCGTTCGCCGAGTGCGAGGAACGCCGACTGCAGCGCACCGTTCGCCGCCACGCCGCCGCTCAGCACGACGGCTCGATAGTCGCGAGCATCAAGCGCCCGCGCGGTGCGGTCGATCAGCACGTCGACGACGGCCGCCTGGAACGACGCCGCGACGTCTTCGCGCCGTGCGTCCTTGCCGGTGTCGGATTCCAGGAAGTAGCGCACCGAGGTCTTCAGCCCGGAGAAGCTCATGTCGAGCGTTCCGGGATCGGGACGATGGCGCGGAAACGCGAACGCCTTGGGGTCACCCGTGCGCCCCAAAGCCTCGAGCGCCGGCCCGCCCGGGAACGGGAGATCGAGCAATCGCGCGGTCTTGTCGAACGCCTCGCCGGCGGCGTCGTCTCGCGTCCTGCCGATGATGCGCAATGCCGTCGGCGATTCGACCTCGACGAGCTGCGTGTGACCGCCCGAGACGAGCAGCGCCAAAAATGGATACGGCGGCGGTGCGTCGCGTTCGAGGAACGCGGCAAACAGATGGCCGTGCAGATGGTTGACGGCGTAGAGCGGCAGGCCGGTCGCGAACGCGAGCGCCTTTGCTGCGGCGACGCCGACGACGAGGCTGCCGATGAGACCGGGGCCCGCGGTCACCGCGATCCCGTCGAGCTGATCGAGGTGCGTCCCGGCGCGGCTCAGCGCGTCATCGACGGCCGCAGAGAGGAGCGCCGCGTGACGGCGCGAGGCGATCTCGGGGACGATCCCGCCGTACTTCGCGTGAAACGCGTCTTGGTTGGTCGAGACGTTCGCCAGCACGTGCACGCCCCCGCGGACGACGGCGGTCGCCGTGTCGTCGCAGGACGTCTCGATCCCGAGCAGCAGCACCTTCGGCACGACCGTGCGCGGCGCAGCGTGGTTGCAACCTGCACCCGGCCGGAGAGACTCGAGGGCAAACGATGATGCGTCTGCGCACGCTCGCCGTGGCAGCCTGCGGCGGAAGCGCCTTTCTCGATATGTACGCAACGCAGCCGCTGATGCCCGAGCTGCGCGCGGCCTTCGTCGCGAGCGAGGCGCAGGTCGGTGCCACGATCGCGGTGCTGACGCTCGCGTGCGCGCTCGCGGCGCCGTTCGTCGGATCGTTCGCCGACGCTGTCGGCCGCAAGCGCGTGATCGTCGGCGCGATCCTCGGCCTCGCGCTGGTAACGTTCGGCGCCGCACACGCGACGACGCTGCCGCAGCTGCTGGCGTGGCGTTTCGCGCAAGGGCTCTTCATGCCGGCGGTGTTCGCGGTGACGATCGCTTACGTCGCGGAAGAGTTTCCCGCCGCCGAGGCGGGCCGCGCGATCGGCGCGTACATCGGCGGGAACGTGCTGGGCGGATTCCTCGGGCGATACCTGGCGGCGCTGGTGACGGCGCACGGTTCGTGGCAGCAAGCCTTCGTCGTGCTCGCGCTGCTGAATCTCGCGGGCGCCGCGTTCGTGTTCGCGTTTCTTCCGCGGGCCACGCGCTTCGTGCGCGCGGCGCCGGGTCGCGATGCGCTGCGCGCGGTCGGAACGTTCGTGCGCGACCCGGTGCTGCTCTCGACGTTCGCGGTCGGCGCCAGCGTGCTGTTCTCGCTGACCGCGGCGTTCACGTTCGCAACCTATTACCTGGCGGCGCCGCCGTTCGGACTCGGGACGATCGCGCTCGGCAACGTGTTCTTCGTCTATCTGCTGGGCGTGATCGTCTCGCCGCTCTCGGGGCGTCTGATCGATCGGATCGGCCATCGCAGCGCCGTTCTCGCCGCGATCGCGACCAGCAGCGCGGGCGTGCTCCTGACGCTGGTGCCGTCCGTCCCCGCGATCGTCGCCGGACTCGCGGTCATGTCGACCGGCGTCTTCGCCGCGCAGGCGGCGTCGCAGGCGTACATCGGCGTCGTCGCCCGCGAGCGCCGCTCGACCGCCGCGTCGCTGTACATCTCGGTGTACTACGCCGGCGGCGGCTTGGGGTCGGTGGTCCCGGCGGTCGTGTGGAGCCGCGGCGGATGGCCGGCGACGGTCGCGCTCATCCTCGCGGTCGAGTGCTTCGCAGCTGCGGCCGCGGCGACGTTCTGGCACCGCCGCGCCGCGCGCACCGCGGCCGCCGCCGCGATCGAGGTCGAGGCGCTAACGCCGTGACGCGACGCGCGCGGCGAGCTCGTCGGCGAATGCGTCGACGGTCGCGGCGCGTTTTTCGTCGACGCCGCGTTCGTTGACGTTGACCGTCCCCTCGGCGAGCTCGGCTTTGCCGACGACCAGGATGTAGGGCACCTTCTGCGTCTTCCAATGGCGGATCTTGTAGCCGATCTTTTCGTTGGACGCGTCCGCGTCGACGCGAAAACCTCGCGCGCGCAAACGGTCTCGCACCTCGTAGGCGTAGTCGAGCTGGTGCTCGGAGATCGGCGCGACCACCGCCTGCACCGGCGCGATCCAAGCCGGAAACGCGCCGGCGAAATGCTCGATCAGCACGCCGAAGAACCGCTCCATCGAACCGGCGAGCGCGCGGTGGATCATCACCGGACGATGATCGTGTCCGTCGGCGCCGCGATATTTCAGATCGAACCGTTCGGGCAGAACAAAGTCGACCTGCACCGTTCCGAGCTGCCACTTGCGTCCGATCGCGTCGTGCAGGTTGATGTCCAGCTTCGGCCCGTAGAACGCGCCGCCGCCCTCGTCGATCCCGTACGGAAGGTTGTGGGATTCGAGCGCGTTGCGGATCGCGTTCTCGGCGATCTCGTCGGTCGGTCCGCGATGTTCGCGCGTGCTCAGGAAATACTCGAAGTCTTTGAAATCGAACGCGTCCATGAGCCGCAGCGCCTCGTCGAGCGTCTGTTCGAACTCGCTCTGCAGCTGTTCGGGCGTGCAGAAGAGGTGCGCGTCGTCTTGCGTGAAGCCGCGCACGCGGGTGAGCCCGTGCAGCGTCCCGCTGCGCTCGAAGCGGTAGACCGTCCCGAACTCGCTGTAGCGTAGCGGCAGGTCGCGATACGAGCGGCCGTCGCTGCGATAGATCAGGATGTGGCCGGGGCAGTTCATCGGCTTGAGCCGGAAGCGCTGGCCCTCGACCTCGAGCGGGCCGAACATTCCCTCCGCAAAGTTTTCGAGATGACCGGAGGTCGCGTAGAGGTTTTCGTGCACGACGTGCGGCGTGACGACCGGCAGGTAGCCGCGTTCGCGCAAGCCGTCCCGAATGAACTGCTCGACGATCCCGCGCATCAGCGCGCCCTTGGGGTGCCAGAAGATGAGCCCGCCGCCCGCCATCTCGTCGACGTGGTAGAGATCGAGTTCCTGGCCGAGCTTGCGATGATCGCGCTTCGCGGCCTCTTCGAGGAAGGCGAGGTAGTCGTCGAGTTCCTGCTGCGTCGCAAACGCGGTGCCGTAGATGCGCTGCAGCATCGCGTTGTGCTCGTCGCCGCGCCAGTAGGCGCCGGCGACCGACATCAGCTTGAGCGCGCCGATCTCGCCCGTTGAGTCGGCGTGGCCGCCGCGGCAGAGGTCGGTGAACTCGCCGATCGTGTAGAGCGTGATCGGCTCGTCCGCGGGGATCTGCTCGGCCAGTTCGACCTTGTAGGGGTTGTCGCGGAAGGCGGCGATCGCTTCGTCGCGCGTGACGCGGCGCCCGGTCATACGGTAATCCGCCTGCACGATCTCGTGCATGCGAGCCTCGAGCTTCGCCAGGTCTTCGGGCGTGAACGGCGTGCCGCGGTCGAAATCGTAGTAGAACCCGTTGTCGATCGCGGGGCCGATGGTCGGCTTCGCGTCGGGGAAGAGGTCCTGCACGGCATACGCCAGCACGTGGGCGGCGGTGTGGCGAAGGTGCGCGATGTCGACGGAGGTCATGGTCACGCGGCGCGTTTCGACATCCGCGTTCGGACAGCCTCACGCGATGCGCGGGCCGTGACAAGATCGGCGTCGTCCGGTACACTGCCTCGGTGATTCAAGCCGCCGAACACGAACGCCACGGAGCCGGGACGCAGACGATCCGCGACCTCGTCCTCGGGATGGCCGACGGGCTGACCGTCCCCTTCGCGATCGCCGCCGGCGTGACGGGCGCCGTCGCCGCGAGCGGCATCGTCCTCACCGCCGGGCTCGCCGAGATCGTCGCCGGCGCGATCTCGATGGGTCTGGGCGGCTACCTCGCCGCGCGCTCCGAGGTCGCGCACTATCACAAAGAATACGCGCGCGAGATGAACGAGACGCACGAGATCCCCCAAGAAGAGAAGGCGGAGGTCGCGCAGATCCTGCACGGCTACGGCGTTCGCGAACCGGTGCTCACGAGGGTGGTCAACGAGATCGCCAGCGACCGCGAGCAGTGGGTCGAGTTCATGATGCGCAACGAACTCGGCCTCGAGAAGCCCGACGAGCGCGCCGCGCCGCGCAGCGCCTTCCTCGTCGGCGGCGGCTACGTCCTCGGCGGCATCTTCCCGCTCGCGCCCTACGTCTTCATCGCCAACGCGCACGACGCGCTGCTGTGGTCGATCGTCACGACGTCCGTCGCGCTGATCGGCTTCGGGGCGGTGCGTGCGCGCGTCCTCGCCACCCCGGTGGTCGCCGGCGCGCTGCAGGCGTGGATGATCGGCGCGATCGCCGCCGGCGCCGCCTACGGGCTCGCGCGCCTCGTCTCGCACGGTCTCGCTCCGTAGCCGAAGCCCGAAATGCGAGAACCGCGCATCTCTGCGCGGTTCTCGATCGTGGTGGGCGGCAGAAGGATTGAACTTCTGACCTCCACAGTGTCAATGTGGCGCTCTCCCACTGAGCTAGCCGCCCAGGTTCCAAGCCGTGAGTCTACCCGATGCGCGGGCTCCGCGTCAAACCCCTTTCCCGTGCAACGCTTGGTTGGTCAAGCAGAATAATGCACGTCTGGGCGGCGGGAGAACGCATCCCGTCAGGAAACGAAAGCCGCACTGCTCGGGGTTTGGAGGGAGCTTCTTTCGCCATGAAACGCAACGATTTTCTGTATGGGGCGACGGCGATCGGTCTCGCCGGCTGCACGACATCGAGCGGGGCGTCCGGAAACGGACCGCTGCTCCCGACCGTCGGCGTCGGCGCCGGAAGCTCGTCCGACCTGCGTTACGGCTTCGCGCCGGTTCCGGCCAGCAACGCGGCGGCCGGCTTCGATCCGGCCGGCGATGCGGCCGCGCTGATCCTCCCCGGCAACCCTCCGTCGCCGGCGACCGCGCCGATTCCGGGCGTGCAATTCTTCGGCTCGACGGGGACCGACAATCGCTACGTCATCCGCGTCCCCACCGCGTGGAACGGCAAGCTCGTCGTGGCCGGGACGCCGTCGCAGCGCAGCGAGTTCGCGAACGACGCAATCTGGAGCGACTTTCTGCTCGCGAACGGCTACGCGTACGCGAGCAGCAACAAAGCGCTGCCGTTCAACGCGATCGTCGAACCGATCAGCGCGAGTCCGAACCCGAACATCAGCTGGCCCGTCTGCTACGATCTCGCCGGCCTCGAGACGGCGAAGTTCTCGTTCCGGCTGAGCGAGATCTACCCGGCAAAAAAGCCGATCAACGGCTGGAACACCGAGTTCTACAACTTGATCCTCGCCGCGCAAGCGTATCTGACGCAGAACTACAAGACGCCGACCAAGACCTACGTTGTCGGCCTCTCCAACGGCGGCGCCGAGGTGCGCTCGCTGCTCGAGCAGCATCCGGAGATCGTCGACGGCGGGGTCGACTGGTCGGGACCGTACTGGTCGCAGAACCTCAACATCCTCACGTATCTGCCGGGCTTTCTCAAACTGATGCCCGGCTACGTCGCCAGCAACTTCAGCGACGCGACGATCGCGGCGCAGATCCAGGCGCTGGGGTATCCCGCCGACGTCAAGGGCGCCGGCGCGGCGCATCCGTCGCTGTGGCTCGAATACTATTCGGGACAGGCGTCGTTCTACTCCGACCTGACGCTGTTCGTGTACGCGCTGCTTATCGATCCGGCGGCGACGTCGACCCTGCCGTCGACGGCGTCGTTCACGCCCAACCCTGCGAACCCGACGCGTCTGCCGGGGACGCCGTCGGCGGGCGTGAGCGGTCTCGCCGATCCGGTTGCGCGTCAGAACTACGTGCTCAGCACTGCCGGCAAAGCGGCGATCGCGCCGTTCGCGCACACCGGAAACATCGGCAAGCCGCTGGTGTCGATCGCCGGCGCGAACGACATGTTCATCACACCGCAGAACAACTTCACGCCGTATCTCAACGCCGTGAAGGCGGCCGGAAAATCGTCGATGTACTGGCAGTACCTCGTCTCGGGCGGCACGCACGTCGACACGTTCGCCAACCCGACGTGGGGCTACGGCCTGCAGCCGCAGGTCACGTTCGCCTGGGCCGCGTTCAACGAGCTGGTCTCGATCGCCGAGTCCGGTGCGAAGCCGGCCGGCGCGGGAACGCAGCAGACCGTTTCCACGCCGACCCAGATCCACTCCGCGGCGCGGGTCAGCCGCTAAGCGCGCTGGCGAGCGCGAGGACGCGTTCGACGTCCTCCGCTCGCACCCGCTGCGCGAGCGTCTCCTGCGCCTTGCGCCAGTAGGGCCGCGCGCGCGCGAGCGCCGCGGCGCCGCGGGCGGTGAGCCGCGCGACGTTCGCGCGGCCGCCGCGCGCCGGCTCGACGGCGATCAGTTTTTCCTCGGTGAGCGGCCGCAGGTTGCGCAGCAGCGTCGTGCGGTCCATCGCGAGATCGCGTGCGTACGCGGCCAGCGTCGGCGTGCCGAGCCGCTCCAGCGTGGTGAGCAGCGAGTAGCGGGCGATCGTCAACCCCGCGGGCGCCAGATGCTCGTCGTAATGCCGGGTGAGGGCACGGTTGGCCCGGCGGAGCGCGCCGCAGACGCAGCGCGGCTCGGTATCGGGGCCGAAGGAATGTGCCACAACGGTGTAAATACACCGTGCATGCAGGATCGTCCTGGGTTGCGGATCCTGCTCGCCGCCTGCATCGCGCTCTCCGTCGGGTACGGCGTGCGGCAGTGTCTGGGGCTGTTCATCACACCGCTGGAGGCCGTGCGCGGGTGGCCCGCCGGCGTGTTCGCGCTCGCCTTCGCGCTGCAGAATCTCGTGTGGGGGATCGTCCAGCCGTTCGTCGGTGCGTTCGCGGACCGGTTCGGCGCGCGCCTGACCGTCGCGGCCGGCGGGATCTCCTATGCGCTGGGCCTCGGGCTGATGGCGACCACCCACGATCGCACGCTGTTCGCATGGGGCGGCGGGACGTTGCTCGGGTTCGCGCTCGCCGCGACCTCGTTCGGCGTGCTGATCGGTCCGGTCGCATCGCTGGTTCCGCCTGAGCGCCGCAACGCCGCGCTCGGGATCCTCGGGGCCGCCGGATCGCTCGGGCAATTGTTTTATCCGCCGTTCGCGCAGATCGCGATCGGCGCGGCCGGGTGGTTCACGGCGCTGGTCGGCCTCGCCGCGGTCGGCATCGCGATCGTTCCGCTCGGATTCATGCTCCGCGAGCCGGCTGCCGTGCCGGCACGCGCGCATCAGACGCTGCGAGACGCGGTGCGCGAGGCGTTCGGCGTTCCGAGCTACTGGCTGCTCTCCGCCGGCTTTTTCGTCTGCGGCTTCCACCTCGCGTTCTTTCAGACGCACATGCCGGCGATCGTCGCGCGAGCCGGCCTCGCGCCGGCGCTCGGGGCGGCGGCGCTCGCGATCGTCGGCGGGTTCAATGTCATCGGCAGTTACCTCAGCGGCCGGCTCTCCGACCGGTATCCGAAACGCTTCATTCTCTCGTCGATCTACGGCCTGCGTTTCGTCGCGATCCTCGCGTTCGTCGCGGTGCCGATCAGCACGGTCTCGGTGATCGCGTTCTCGGCGGCGATGGGATTGCTGTGGCTTTCGACGATTCCGCCGACGACCGGCGTGATCGCCGAGAAGTTCGGCCTGCAATGGGTTTCGACGCTCTTCGGCGTCGCGTTTCTGATCCATCAGATCGGCGCGTTCTGCGGCGCGTGGCTGGGCGGCGTGATCGTCGACCGCACCGGGAGTTACAACCTGATGTGGGTGATCTCGCTGGCGGTCGCGCTGTTCGGCGTGGTGATCCAACTGCCGATCGACGAGCGCCGCGTCAGCCGCGAGGCGCCGGCAGCCGCGTAGCCGCCGCGCAACCGGCGCCGTCGCGTCTCGGTCGTATCGAACGATGCACTTGCACGCGTGGACGCTGTTCGTCGCGACGACGGTCGCGATCTGCCTGGCCCCGGCCCCGACATGCTGTTCGTCGTTGCGACCGCGGCCCGCGGCGGCGTTCGGGCCGGGTTCGAAGCCGTGCGCGGAATCCAAAGCGCGATGATCGTGCACGTCGCGGCGGCTGCGCTCGGGCTCTCGGCGCTCTTTGCGGCGTCGCATCTCGCGTTCGACGTGCTGCGCGTCGCCGGGGCCGGCTATTTGATTTGGCTCGGGATCGCGGCGCTGCGCAGCGGCGCGCGTGGCCGGCATGCGGAGCCCGCAGCGGGAAGCGACGCGTTTCGGCGCGGGTTCCTGACCAACGTCACGAATCCGAAGGTGATCGTGTTCTTCGCGGCGTTTCTGCCGCAGTTCGTGACGGCCGGCGGCGCACCGGTCGCACTGCAGATCTTGGTGCTCGGCGCGACGTTTGCGGCACTCGGCTTCGTGTGCGACGTCGCCTACGCGATCGGTGCCGGTGTGCTCAGCCGCCGGCTGCTGCGCAGCCCGCGCGTGATGCGGGCGGTCGATGCGGCGGCCGGTGCGGTGATGATCGCACTCGGCGTCGACGTGCTCGCGGAACGGCAGGCGGCCTGAGATGCATCTGCGCTACGAATCGGTCGCCCCGGTCCTGATCGTGGAGCGCGTCGAGCCGACGCGTGATTTCTTCCGCGATCGTCTCGGCTTCGCCCAGACCGCGGAGGTCGAGCACGAGGGCGCGCTGGGGTTCGTGATGCTCGAGAAAGACGACGTCACCATCATGGTGCAGTCCCATGCGAGCGTGATCGCCGACTTCGGAGATGACGCGGCGCGGTCGATGAACGAGGCGATCTCGGGCCGCGGCGCGGCGATGCTCTACGTCAACGTGAGCAGCGTGGAGATCATCATCCCGCAGGTCGCCGATGCCGACGTCATCGTTCCGCCACGCAGGACGTCCTTCGGGATGCACGAGATCGTGGTGCGAGAACCGGGCGGCCACGCCGTAGCTTTTGCCTCCCGGCTCCCGCAGGGAGAGGGCGTTTAGCCCTTTTGCTGTTTGACCGCGGCCTGGCTGCGGTTGAGCACCAGGATGCGGTCGGCATGACGCGCGCCGAGCAGTTTCTGGTCGTAGAAGACCTTCACGAGCTGTCCGCTTTTCAGGCTCTTCATCTGGTACGTCGTCTTTCCGTCGCCGGAGAAGACCTGATCGAAGTGCGGCACGAGGAGGAAGCTGACTTCCTTCCCGGTCTTGTCGTCTTTGATTTTGACGTTGCTGGTCGAGATGTGGACGAGAGTGCCTTCGACCCACGACGAGCCGACGGGCGCGGCCTGAGCCGGCGCGAGTGCGGCGACCGTCGCGCCCAAGGGGAGAGCCGCAAAAAGGGCGGCCATGAGAAGAATACGCATGCCCGCCGCTTACCCGCTTATGCGGCCTTTTTCGCACCCGGGCGCTTGCGCTTCGCCCGCTCCCGCACCGAGCGCGCGAGGACGTCCGCCAGCGGCTCCGCCTCGGCCGCAACGAGCCGTTCGATCAATGCCACGACAGCCCGTTCGTGGCGGTCGAGCGCGTGCGGCGACGTGGTTCTGACGGCGCGCTCGATCAGCGGCAGCGCGCCGTCGGCGAGAAACGTCTCAATCACGCCGGGATAGATGTACGACTTCTTGCAGACCGTCGGCGTGTTGCCGAGGTGTTCGGCGACGCGCGCGACGGCCTCGGCGATCTGGGCTTTGCGTTCGCTCTGCGTGCGTTCAGCAGCCTCGACGGCGGCGAGGTACAGCGCGCACATCATCGTCGCTTCCCACGTGCGGAAATCTTTCGCGGTGAAGTCGCCGCCCGCGACGTCGCGCACGTAGGCGTTGACATCGTCGGAACGCACGGGACGCGCAGCGCCGTCGTCGTCGAGGTATTCGAAAAGCTGCTGTCCCGGCAGATCCTGGGCGCGCTTCACGATCCCCGCGATCCGGCGATCGCGCACCGCGATCTCGTGATTCTTCCCGCTCTTGCCGCGGAAAGTGAAGCGCACCGTGGCGCCCGCGACGTCGACGTGCTCTTCACGCAGCGTCGTGAGGCCGAAGGTATCGTTTTCGCGCGCGTATTCGTCGTTGCCGATGCGGATCGCCGTGCGCTCCATCAGCGAGACGATTGTCGCCAGTACCTTTTCGCGCGGCAGCCCCGGCCGCCCCATGTCGCGATGCACCGCTTCGCGAATCGCCGGCAGGGCCTTCGCGAACGCGATCATCCGGTCGAACTTGTTCTCGTCGCGCACGGCGCGCCAGCGTTTGTGGTAACGATACTGCTTGCGACCGCGCGCGTCGCGGCCGGTGGCCTGCAGGTGTCCGTTGGGGAGCGGGCAGATCCACACGTCGGTATAGGCGGGCGGAACGGCAAGTGAGCGGATACGCGCGAGTTCGCCGGCGCCGGTCACCGGCGCGCCGTCGGCCGTCACGTAGGCGAAGCCGCCGCGCCGCTTGATTCGCTTGATCCCCGGCATTGCATCGGTCGTGTAGCGAAGCCCGGCAGCCTTGGCCGCATCGGGGCCTTCGGTCGGCAGCATGAGCGCCTTCTACCCACTTGCACTAGACAGGGGCGGACCCGGTGCTTTAGAATACGTCGGTTCGTCGTCGAGGCCGTGGGCGCGTAGCTCAGTGGGAGAGCATCCGCTTCACACGCGGGGGGTCGTTGGTTCAATCCCAACCGTGCCCACCATGAGCTCGATGGCGTTGTAGCTCAGTTGGTTAGAGCGCCGCCCTGTCACGGCGGAGGTCGTGGGTTCGAGCCCCATCAACGTCGCCAGTCGCAGCGCCGGATCTCGGAAACGAGGTCCGGCGTTCGCTTGTGCGAACCTGGCCGACCGTGGCGTCGATCGCGATCGAGCACCTGACGAAACGCTACCCGAGCGGAACGACCGCCCTCGACGACGCCAACCTCGACATCGCGGACGGTGAGTTCGTCGCGATAGTCGGCCCCAGCGGCTGCGGCAAATCGACGCTGCTGCGCATCCTCGCCGGGCTCGACACGGCGACCGAAGGGCACGCGGCGGTCGAAGGCGCGGCGCCGGCGGCGAGCGCGCTCCCGAGCGCGACGGTCTTTCAGGAAGCGTCGCTCTTTCCGTGGATGCGCGTCGGCGAGAACGTCGCGTTCGCGTTCGACTCGCTCGGCGTGCCGCGCGCCGACATCCAGCGTCGCGTCGCCGACGTCCTCGCGCTGGTAGGCTTGGGCGACTACGCGCGCGCGTGGCCGCACGAACTCTCCGGCGGGATGAAGCAGCGCGCCGCGGTCGCGCGCGCGTTCGTCACCGATCCGCCGGTGCTGTTCATGGATGAACCGTTCGGCGCGCTCGACGAGCAGACGCGCGTCGGACTCGCCAACGAGTTGATGCGGCTGTGGGAGCGCTCGCCGAAGACCGTCGTCTTCGTCACGCACGGGATCGAAGAGGCGGTCACGCTCGCCGACCGCGTCGTCGTGATGAGCGCGCGTCCCGGGACGATCAAGGCCGTGATCCCGGTGCCGTTTCCGCGTCCGCGCGATGCGGTTGCGATCCGCGCGGAACCGGGCTTCGGCGAGCTCGTCGTGCGCATCTGGGACTTGCTGCGATGAGGGTCCGCTGGCTCAACATCGCCGCGCCGTTCTCGCTCTTGGTCTTGTGGCAAGTTGCGGTATCGACGCGGCTGCTCAACCCCGGTCTGTTTCCGCCGCCGACCGCGATCGCCGCAAACTTCGTTGCCTACGCGGCAAGCGGCGAACTCGCTACGAACGCGCTGTGGACGCTCTCGCGGCTCATGGTCGGACTCGTCATCGGCGGGATCCCCGGCACGATCATCGGCCTGCTGATGGGGATGAACCGCTACGTGCGCGCGTACTTCCAGCCGGTGATCGCGCTGCTCTACCCGATTCCGAAGATCGCGATCCTGCCGCTGTTCTACTTCATTTTCGGGACCGGTGAAGCGGCGAAATGGGCGGCGGTCGCGGTCGGCGTGTTCTTCCTGATGGCGATCAATACCGAAGCCGGCGTGCGGCAGATCGAGACGATCTATCTCGACGTCGCGCGCGCGTACCGCATTCGCCCGGTATCGTTCTTTTTCCGCGTGCTGCTCCCCGGCGCGCTCCCGAACATCTACGCCGGTTTGAAGCTGAGCATCGGGATCGCCATCGTGCTCGCGGTCGCCGCGGAATACCAGTTGACGCGCGTCGGGCTCGGCTTCGCGATCTTCAACGCGCAGCAGCTGCTCGACGTCGAGCGCCTTTACGCCGCGCTGGTCGCGGTCTCGCTGCTCGGTTTCGCGCTCGCGGCGATCGTCGATGCGGTCGAGATGATCGCCTTGCCGTGGCGGCGTCACCGCCGCGCCTGAGAGCGCTCGAGCGCCGTTGTCCGCTTCGTTGAGCGCCACAGAGGCGATTGGTCGGCTGCTTGGCGAACATGGAAGTCCGTGGACTCCTACGGAGCGACGATGGCGCGGAAGCACGTGCGGGCATTGCTCGTCACGGGCGACGGCGGCGCCGCCTCGCAGTGGGCCCGGACTCTCCGCGACGACCTCTCGCTCGACGAACGCTACGCGCCGACGCTGCGGGATGCGCTCGCGGTGCTCCAACGCGAAGGCGCCGACGTCGCGCTGGTCGGCAACGACGTCGCCGACGGCTCGTTCCGGGATCTGCTGCGCGAACTGCAAGTCGCCCGCGACGATCTGCCCGTGATCGTCGTCGCCGATGCCGACGCCGACGCGATGCGCGAAGCGATGAACCTGGGCGCGGCGGACGTCGTTGCGCCGGGCGACATGCTGCGCCTCGGCCACGCCGTCGTGCGCGCGCTGCGCGAAGCCGGGCGGGCCGCGCTGCTGCGACGCACGCGCGCGGAGACGATGCTGCTCGACGAGACGCTGCGCCGGACGCGCGACGATCTCGTCGTCGTCAGCGCGGACGATGAGATGCTGCCGGTGGTCTATGCGACGCGGCCCGACCTCATCGGCCGGCCCCTCGCGGACCTGCCGTTTGTGCGTGACGGAGAAGAAGCGGAAGAGCTGGCGGCGGCGGTGCTGCTGCAGCGCTCGGGCCGGATGCTCTTCGGGGCGGGCAGCATCGCCGTCGATCCGCTGGCGCTGCCACCGTACGACCGGCGGTATGTCGCGATCACGCTTGAGCGCGACGGACGATCGACGTCCGACGATCGCGACCCCGTCACCGGCTTGCCGCAGCGCGCCGCCTTCGAGCGCCTCGCCCGCACTGCGCTTGCGGAAGCGGAACGCGACGGCGCATCGGTCGTGATGCTGTTCCTCGACGTCGACCGCTTTCACGTCATCAACGAACTCGGCGATCACGCCGCCGGCGACGCCGTGCTGCGCGAGATCGCGCGCCGCCTGCGCGATGCGTGCCCGGATGCGGTGCTGGCGCGCTTCGGCGGCGACGAGTTCGTGCTGCTGCGCGTGGAGCACCGCGAGGAGATCGCGCGCGATACGGTCGACGGCGCGCTCGCGACGTTCGCAATGCCGTTTACCGTCGCCGAGAAACCGGTCTTCCTCACCGCCAGCGTGGGCGTCGCGCATGCGCCGGACGACGCGAGCGACGTGCCGGCGTTGATCGGCACGGCCGAGGCTGCGGTGTTCGAAGCAAAGCGCCTGGGGCGCAACAACGCGCGCTGGTATCGCTCGCAGGGCGTCTCCTCATCGATCGAGCGGGTGCTGATGCGGCGCGATCTGCACGGCGCGATCGCGCGTGACGAGTTCGATCTGTACTACCAGCCGATGTACGACATCGAGACGCGCGCGCTCCACGGTGTCGAGGCGCTCCTGCGCTGGCGCCATCCCGTGCACGGGATCGTGTCGCCGGACCGGTTCATCCCGGTCGCCGAAGAGTTCGGATTGATCGAAGAGATCGGCGCGTGGGTGCTCGATCGCGCGATCGCGCAGGTTCGGGAGTGGTCGGATCTCGGAATCCCGTCGGTTCGCGTGAGCGTCAACGTCTCGGCGCGGCAGTTCGAGAGCGACGCATTGCCGCCGCTCGTGGCGGACCTGCTCGCGCGGCACGGCGTCGCCGCATCGTGCCTCGAACTGGAGATCACGGAGTCATCGATCATGCGTGACGTCGCGGCGGCGGCGCGGCTGCTGCGCGCGCTGCGCGATCTCGGCGTCCGCGTCTCGATCGACGACTTCGGCACGGGCTACACGTCGCTCGGGTTTCTCAAGCGCTTCCCGGTCGACATGCTGAAGATCGACCGCACGTTCGTCGCCGATGTGCTGAACGGCACGTTCGACTGCGCCGTCGTGCGCGCCGTGACGACGCTCGCCCGTGGCCTCGGCGTGCGCACCGTCGCCGAGGGCGTCGAGGAGCAGGCTCAGCACGAGCGCCTGCGCGCGCTCGACTGCGATGTGGTGCAGGGCTTCCTGTTCTGCCACCCGCTCACCGTGGCAGCATGCACGCCGGTGCTGCGCGCGGGCCGCGTCTTTTAGAAGCGCCCCGGTCGCGGTCCGACCCGTCGTGAGAGGGAGCGTCGACCGCCCGCCGAATCTGGGTCGGTCGCGCCAACGCCGAGATAGCTCAGTTGGTAGAGCACAGGTCTGAAAAACCTGGTGTCGTGAGTTCGATTCTCACTCTCGGCAATTTCTCGAAGCCTCGCCTCCTTAAAACGACGGCGGGGCTTTCTCGTTTCCGTTGTTCGCCTCTTACTGAAGCGAGTTCTGCGGTCCGCGGTTTGGTGCGCACCATCGCGACAACGTTGTGCTGTCCTAGGACGCCTTTGAAAGCTTTGCGAAAGTAGCATAATGGGTCGCCTCCGTTCGGCAGCGTGCGCATCATGCGGATCACTGAAAATACTCCTTCAGAGCGGTGCGAGTCGTTGCGTTCCTTGTCACAACAAACGGGGTCGTGAGTATCATCACCGCAGCACAGTCAGAAGATGAAAATGCTCCGCTCTTACGTTCTTCGTCGTTACGCTGCGTCTTTGGAACGACTTGAGAATCTGTTGGAAGAGCAAAACCAGAAATGCGCGATCTTTCTTCGCCACTGGAGCCGTTGCGTTGCGGCGCGGAAAGTCATTCACGACGAATCATTCCTGCAGTATCTCTGCGTCGATCATGACCACGACCGCGGTCAGGTGAGGGGCCTGCTCTGCAACGCCTGCGACACCGCAATCGGACTGCTCGACCGAAGAAGTCAAGTCCCAAATCTGCTGTAATTCCGGTTCGTCGTTCGCGTAAGTTAGGCTGCTCGTCTGTCTCGTTTTACGGCGGCCGGCTTGGCCACCGTCGTTGCTTTCCATTCGAAGTATTCGGTCATGTCGAAGTAGGCTCGGCTTAACCATTCGTCGTTTTGCTCGGAGAGTAACGCGCCGACCATGCGAATCGCTGCGGCGTCGTTTGGGAAAATGCGAATGACTTTCTCCCGGCGACGAATCTCTTCATTGAGCCGCTCTTGCATGTTGCTCGTGCGCAGTCGCCGACGATATTTCTCCGGCAGCGGCAAGATCGCAAACATGTCTTCGAACGCTCCTTCCAAGCACACGCACGACTTCGGCGCTGTTTCTGCGAAGCGGGCCATGAATTCCGCATATCGACGCTCAGCCTCTTTGCGATCAGTTGCGAGAAAGATCAGCCGAGCTGCAGCGGTTACGTTTTCGCGTTCTTTCTTGGGCGCGTGATCGAGCAAGTTCTTCATCACGTGGAACTGGCAGCGCTGCCATGTCGCGCCGACGAATTGCTTGGCGATCGCCTCGCGTAAGCCCGAGTGATTGTCGGAGACGGCAACGTCGACGCCGTGCAAGCCGCGTGCTTTGAGGCCGCGAAAGAACTCGTTCCACGTCGCAAAGCTCTCCGAATCGCCGATCGAAAGACCAAGGATTTCTCGGTATCCGTCAGCGCGAATGCCGCTCGCGATGAGGAGCGCTTTGCTGACGACGCTCTTGTCGGTGCGCACCTTCGTAAAGAGCGCGTCAACGATGATGAACGGGTACGCCGCATCAAGCCGACGATTCAAGAATCCCGCGACCGGCTCGTCAAGGGCCTTCGCGAGGCGACTGACCGTCGACTTCGAAAACGACGTCCCACACAGACCTTCGGTTATCCGCGTGACCTTCCGCGTCGAGACGCCGTTGACGACCATCTCCATCAGGCCCACGACAAAGGCTTGTTCGCTGCGGCGATAACGCTCAAAGATGTCGGTTGAGAAGCTGCCGTCGCGCGTTTGCGGCACGCGCAGGACCAGCGATCCGACGCGGGTCGAGAGCTGTCGATCGCGATACCCATTCCGATAGCCCTCCCGTTCTTGACAGCGTTCGTACCGCTCGGCGCCCAGATGATCGCGCATCTGCGCCTCGAGCACTTGGTTCAAAATCGTTTCGACGAGCTTCCCGAGCGCCGCAGGTTGATCGAGCAACGCTGGAATCGCGTCGCGGGATAGGGTAAGATCGTAATCGGCCACCGTTCCGGTCCTTTCGATTGAAGTGTTGTCAACGTCAATCTTCGAACCGGAGCGGTGGCTACCCGCCCGCTGAATTTACATCAATTATAGGGACTCTGCCCGACGAAGATCCCCAACGTTTCGAAAACGCAGCCTCGTATATCAAGCGCTTCCCGGCGTGGAATG